>DATJJB010000154.1:0-6084 GCA_035492655.1 Kutzneria sp.
GAGCTGGACACCTCGGGCACGATCGACGTGGCGGCCGAGCGCAAGCGGCTGGCCAAGGACCTCGCGGCGGCCGAAAAAGAGCTGGCCCAGTGCGACGGCAAGCTGAACAATCAGGCCTTCGTCGACAAGGCCCCGGCGCAGGTCGTTGACAAGATCAAGGCGCGCCGGGAGGCCGCCGTCGCCGACATCGCGCGGGTGTCCGCGCGGTTGGACGCACTGCCGGAAGGGTGATTTCTCCATGACGGGTGACGGAATTCCGCAGCGCCCGTCGATGGAGGGCATCGAGGACAAGTGGTCGGGCCGATGGGCCGCGGAAGAAACCTTCCGCTTCCATCGGCCCGATTCCCGTGCTGAGGTGTTTTCCATCGACACGCCACCGCCGACGGTGAGCGGGTCGCTGCACGTAGGCCACGTCTTCAGCTACACCCACACCGACGTCGTAGCCCGGTTCCAGCGGATGCGCGGCAAGCACGTGTTCTACCCGATGGGGTGGGACGACAACGGCCTGCCGACCGAGCGGCGCGTGCAGCTGCGCTACGGCGTGCGCTGCGACCCCTCGCTGCCGTACGACCCGTCCTACGAGCCGGTGGAAACCACCGGCAAACACCAGGTCGGTATCTCGCGCCGCAACTTCGTCGAGCTGTGCCAGCAGATGACGGTCGAGGACGAGCAGGTGTTCGAGGCCCTGTGGCGTCGGCTCGGGCTGTCCGTGGACTTGTCGCTGACGTACTCGACCATCGGCGCCCGCGCGCAACGAGTGGCACAGCTGGGTTTCCTGCGGCTGCTGGCCGAAGGCCAGGCGTACCAGTCGGAAGCGCCGTCGCTGTGGGACGTGACGTTCCAGACCGCGGTGGCGCAGGCCGAGTTGGACGCGCGGGATCACGCCGGCGCGTGGCACCGGATTTCCTTCGGCCCGGTGGAGATCGAGACCACCCGGCCGGAGTTGCTGCCGGCGTGCGTGGCGTTGATCGCGCATCCGGACGACGAGCGGTATCGCGAGCTGGTCGGCACCACCGTGCGATCTCCCTTGTTCGGCATGGAGATCCCGGTGCTGGCGCATCCCGACGCCGAGCCGGAGCGCGGCGCCGGCATCGCGATGTGTTGCACCTTCGGCGATCTGACCGACGTGCGGTGGTGGCGTGAGCTGAAGTTGCCCACCCGCACGGTGATCGGCCGCGACGGCCGCTTCCTGCCGGAGCCGCCGGCCGGGGTGCCGTCCTCGCCGTACGACGAGCTGGCCGGGCTGACGGCGTTCAGCGCGCGCAAGCGGATCGTGGACCTGCTGCGGGAATCCGGCGACCTGATCGGTGAGCCGCGGCCGACCGTGCGCCCGGTCAACTTCTACGAGAAGGGCGACAAGCCGCTGGAGATCGTCTCCAGCCGGCAGTGGTTCGTCCGCAGCCTCGAACACCGGGAAGCCTTGCTGGGCAGGGGATCCGAGCTCCGCTGGCATCCGGCGTGGATGCGCAACCGGTACGACGACTGGGCCAAGGGTCTCAACTCGGACTGGCTGGTCAGCCGGCAGCGGTTCTTCGGCGTGCCGTTCCCCGTCTGGTATCCGTTGGACGCGAACGGCGAACCTCGTTACGAGGCACCGATTCTGCCTTCTCCGGACGCGCTGCCGGTCGACCCGTCCAGCCAGGTCCCGCCCGGCTACGACGAGTCGCAGCGGGGCGTGCCCGGCGGTTTCGCCGGCGACCCGGACGTGATGGACACCTGGATGACGTCCTCGATGTCGCCGCTGATCGTCTCCGGCTGGGAGCAGGATCCGGCGCTGTTCGCGCTGACGTATCCGATGGACCTGCGGCCGCAGAGCCACGAGATCATCCGGACCTGGCTGTTCTACTCGGTGCTGCGGTCGCACGTCGAGGAGAACGCGCTGCCGTGGTCCGACGCGGTCATCTCCGGCTGGATCCTCGATCCCGACCGGAAGAAGATGTCCAAGTCGGCCGGCAAGGTCGTGACGCCGGACGACCTGCTCGCCGAGCACGGCTCCGATGGCGTCCGCTACTGGGCGGCCAGCGGGCGGCCCGGCACTGACACCGCGTTCGACCCCAAGCAGATGAAGGTCGGCCGGCGGCTGGCCACCAAGCTGCTCAACGCCAGCCGTTTCGCGCTGTCCTTCGATGCTCCGTCCACTTCGGACACGATCACGCATCCGTTGGACCAGGCCATGATCGTGGCGCTTTCGTCCGTTGTGGACGATGCGACCGCGGCGCTGGACGGCTTCGAGCACACCACCGCGCTGGAGCGGGTCGAACGGTTCTTCTGGACCTTCTGCGACGACTACCTCGAACTCGTCAAGGAACGGGCCTACGGTCCCGACGGCGCTTCGGCTCGGGTCGCCCTGCGCACCGGGCTCTCCACCCTGCTGCGGCTGTTCGCGCCGTATCTGCCGTATGTGACCGAGGAAGTCTGGTCCTGGTGGCAGGAGGGCTCCGTGCACCACGCCCCGTGGCCCACCTCCCTGGGCACCCCCGGCGACCCCGCCGCTCTCGACCTCGCCGCCACCGCCATCGCCGCCGTCCGCAAGGCCAAGTCCACCGCCAAGCTCTCCATGCGGGCCGACGTCGCCTCCGTCGAGGTTGCCGCCGACCCCGCCACCTTGGCCCTGGTCAGCGGCTTCGCCGACGACCTCGTCGCCGCCGGCCGCATCGGCGAGCTCCGCTACCGCGAGGCCGACGGCGAGCTCGAAGTAGCGGTCCAGCTGTGATAACATTTTGTCATGACAACCACGGTGGGCATTCGTGAGGTGACCCGGCACACCTCGCAGGTGGTGCATCGCGCCGCCGCGGGGGAGACCATGGTGATCACCGAGCACGACCGGCCCATCGCGATGCTCGTGCCGCTGCCGGCCACCGGAAGTCCGGTGGTCGACCAGCTGATCCGGGAGGGCAAGCTCACGCCGGCCAGCAATCCGGCCGGCGTGGCTGCCTTGCTGGCCATCACTCCGCATCCGGCGAGCGATGAGACCGACAGCGCGGACGTGATGTCCGAGCTCCGTGAGGACCGTTTGTGATCTATCTCGACAGTTCGGCCGTGGTGAAGCTGGTGCGCCGCGAGGCTGAGACGGACGCACTTCGCGCATGGCTGGCGTCGAACGCGCAGCCATTGGTTTCCTCCGCGCTGGTGCGAACCGAGACGGCGCGCGCGCTCACCAGGGCCGAACCGGCCGCGCTGGCTGTCCTGCCGTCGGTCCTCGCCTTGCTGTACCAGCGTTCCGTCACCGACGACCTCCTCGATGCGGCGGGCCGGTACTCCGACCCCGTGCTGCGCAGCCTGGACGCGATTCACCTTGCCACGGCGGAAGAACTGAGCTCGGTCCTCATGTCGTTCGTCACCTACGACAAGCGGCTCGCGGACGCCGGTCGGGCGCGGGGTCTCCAGGTCGCCATGCCCGTCTGAACGGGCACTAGACTCGGTGGGTAACCCCGTCGTCCAGTGCACCGGAGACCAGCGTGCCCCAGAACGATCCCGAGGCGCTCGCGGCGCTGCGCGAGGTCGAGTCCGAACTGGACACCCGGTGGCCGGAGACGAAGATCGAGCCGTCCACGGACCGCATCGCGGCGCTGGCCGACGTGCTGGGCGAGCCGCAGCGGTCGTACCCGGTGGTGCACATCACCGGCACCAACGGCAAGACGTCGACGAGCCGCATGATCGACGCGCTGTTCACCCGGATCGGCCTGCGCACCGGCCGGTACACGAGCCCGCACCTCCAGCTGGCGACCGAGCGGATCAGCTTGGACGGGGCGCCGATCAGCGCGCTGCAGTACGTGGAGGTCTACCACGACATCGAGCCGTACATCGCGATGGTGGACGCCAAGTCGGACGTGAGGATGAGCAAGTTCGAGGTGCTCACCGGCATGGCCTTCGCGGCGTTCGCGGACGCGCCGGTGGACGTGGCGGTGGTTGAGGTCGGACTCGGCGGCCGCTGGGACGCCACCAACATCGCCGACGGCAAGGTCGCGGTGATCACGCCGATCGACCTGGACCACACCGACTTCCTCGGCACGGACATCCTCGGCATCGCGGCGGAGAAGGCCGGCATCATCAAGGAAGGCGCGGTGGCGGTGCTGGCCGAGCAGCGCCCGGAGGTGGCGCAGGTGCTGCTGGAACGCTGCGCTGAGGTGGGTGCGACGGTGGCCCGCGAGGGCATGGAGTTCGGCGTGCTGTCCGTGGAGCAGGCGGTCGGCGGCCAACTCCTGACGTTGCAGGGCCTCGGCGGCGCGTACGAGGAGATCTTCCTGCCGCTGTTCGGCGCGCACCAGGCCAAGAACGCGGCGCAGGCGCTGGCGGCGGTGGAGGTGTTCTTCGGCGCGGGGGCGGGCCGCAAACTCGACATCGACGCGGTGCGCGAGGCGTTCGCCACGGTGACCTCGCCCGGTCGGCTGGAGCGTGTCCGCAACGCCCCGAGCGTGTTCATCGACGCGGCGCACAACCCGCACGGCGCCCGAGCGCTGGCGGCGGCGCTGCAAGAGCAGTTCGCCTTCCACAAGGTGGTCGGCGTGCTCAGCGTGATGGAGGACAAGGACGTGGACGGCATCCTGGCCGCCCTCGAGCCGGTGTTCACCGAGGTCGTGCTGACCGACAACGGTTCGCCCCGCGCGATGGACGCCGACAAGCTGGCCGGCCTGGCCCGTGACGTCTTCGGCGAGGACCGCATCGTCGTCGAGCCGCGGCTGGACGACGCGCTGGAGGAGGCGATCCGGCTGGCCGAGGAGACCGACGAGCCGGTGTCCAGCAGCGGCGTCGTGGTGACCGGCTCGGTCGTCACGGCCGGCGCCGCCCGTGCGATGTTCGGCAAGGAGCCCCAGTGACCGCCCCCGATCCGATGAAGGGCATTCGCGGCGTGATGGCCGGCACCATGGTGCTGGAGGCCATCGTGACCGGGCTGGGGCTGTTCGTGCTGTCCCGTGTCGACCACCTCAGCGGCTGGCCGGTCGCGGCGGTCGCCGTGCTGGCCGTGCTGATGGTCGTCTCCGCCGGCTTCTTCGGCCGCCCCTGGGGCATCCCGTTCGCCCTGGTGCTCCAGGTGCTGATCCTGGTCGGTTTCGTGATCAGCGTGCCGCTCGGCGTCGTCGGCGTGCTGTTCGGCCTGGTCTGGGTCTACCTGCTGTGGGTGCGGCGGGACGTGGCGCGGCGTATCGCCGAGGGGACGCTGCCCAGTCAGCAGCAGTAAGAGTAATACCTGGTAGACTCTTACCGTGCGACTGACCAGCAAGGGACAAGTGACCATCCCCATCGAGGTGCGTGAGGAGTTCGGGCTCCAGCCCGGCGACGAGGTCGACTTCGTGCTCGACGAGCACGGGCTGCACATCGTCAAGAGCGACAAGCGGCCGAGCCGGGGTCGCCGGATCGCCGAGTCGCTGCTCGGGCGGGGCGACGTGGCCATGACCACCGACGAGATCATGGCGCTGACGCGTGGCGAGTGACGCTGCACGGGGCACCTTGGTGGACTCGAACGTCCTGATCGACTTGTTCACCAAGGACCCCACCTGGTGCGCCTGGTCCTTCGCGCAGATCGTGGAGGCCGGCGACCGCGGTCCGCTGTTGATCAACCACGTGATCTATGCCGAGGTGTCCATCCGCTTCAGCAACTTCGAGGATCTCGAGGAAGCCCTTGGCCGGGACGCCTTCCTGCGGGCCGAGCTGCCGTGGACGGCGGCCTTCCTGGCCGGCAAGTGCTTCCGCGACTACCGGTCGCGCGGCGGCACGAAGACCTCGCCGCTGCCCGATTTTTTCATCGGCGCCCACGCCGCCGTGATGAAGCTGCCGCTGCTCACGCGGGACGCCAAGCGATATCGCACGTACTTCCCCACGGTCGAACTGATTACCCCGGAGGACTGAGCGCGGCCGCAAGGGGCCAGAATGCTCGGGTTCGCAGTCGAACGGGGGAGGACGACGATGACGGGGCCCTACCAGCAGCCGGGCTCGTGGGGACCACCGCCCCCGATCATGCCGCCGCCGCGCAAGTCGCAGACCGGCGCGATCATCGGCACGGTCGTCGGTGTGGTGCTGATGCTGGGTCTGGGCACGTGGGCGGTGATCGGCATCATCAGCAGCCGGCACAGCACCGAGGCCGGC
>DATJJB010000155.1:0-11811 GCA_035492655.1 Kutzneria sp.
GCCGTCACGGCGATCTGGCGCGGCGACGCACAGTGCCCCGATCACCGCTACCGGCTGGACCGCCTGGTCGCGGCCGGCCGGCTGGTGGATCCGGCGCGGGTGGCCAAGGAGCTGCTGGACGGCGGCCGCACGCACCTGCTGACCGAGTCGTCGGCGGCGATCCGTTGGCTGGCCGCGGCGACCGAGCTGACCACCGATCCGGAGCTGCGCGCGGAGGCCACGTTCCTGCTCGCGACCGGCAGCGTGTTCGCCGGCGACCTGGCCGGCGCGGCGAAGCACGCCCGGGTCGCGCTGACCCGTGACGTGGCCGAGCACGAGCCCGGTCCGCGGCTGGAGCTGACGATCACCGAACTGCTCGGGCTGCTCGGCACTGTCGGGCCGGACGCGGTGCGGGCGTTCGCCGACCAGGGCTGGCGGTCGGCGCCGGGCGATCAGGTGGTGGCCCGCGGTGCGGCGCTGTTCCTGACGGGCCGCTTCGCCGAGGCGCACGATCTGCTGGCGGCGCACCGGGCGGAGTGGCTGACGGCCGGCAGCGCGTCGGCCACCATGGGCATCGTGAACAGCGCGGCCGCCGCGCTGCTGGGTCGGTGGCCGGACTTCGAACGTGACCGCGCCACGGCCGCACAACTGCCGCTATGGCAGGAAAAACGCCATCGCGCACGGGTTCTGGGCGCGTGGACCTGGGTGCTGCTGCTGTTCGGCGAGCCGCCCCAGACGCCGGCCGAGAGCGGCGCGCCGGCGCACCCCCTCAACCGGACGCTGCACGCGACGCTGGCCGGCCGCTGGGACGAGGCGCTGGACGTGGGGCGGCGGGCGTTGGCCGGGCCGACTGCGAGCCCCTTCGTCTCGGCCCGCATCAGCGTGCACCAACACCTTGCCGTCATCCTCACCGCCCGCGGCCTGCCCAACCGTGCTCGCAAGCTCCTGGCGGCCGCCCGGGAGCAGCCGCCGTGCCTGTCGCACCTGCTGTCCGGCCCGGAGTCGGACGCCGCCAGGCTGCTCGGTGACCCGGGGCAGGCGCGGCGGGCGCTGACCGCCGGCATCGAGGAGGCGACCCAACGGCAGCTGGTCGTCGGCGTGGACGAGCTGCGTCTGCGGCTCATCGAACTCGACCTGACCGCTGACGACACGGACGCCGCCCGCCGCGGGCTACGGGAGCTGCGTCGTGACGCGGAGCTCGCCGCGACCACCCGCGCCCGTCGCAACCTGTTGCTGGGCAAGGTGGCGGTGCTGCGGGACGCCACCGCGGCCACCGAGGCGGTGCGGCTGGCCCGGGAGCGGGCCCAGCCACCCGAACTGGCCGAGACGCTGGCCGCCGTCTGCCGTTACGGCCTGGGTTCCCGCGATCTGCTGCTGGAGGCGTACGAGCTGTTCGGCGACCTCGGCGCGCTGGTGCCACGGTCGATGCTGCGGACGCTGATGCGCCAGCAGGGCGTGACCGTGCCGGGACGGCAGGCGACCGTGCTGGAGAACGAGCGGCTGCTGGCCCGGCTGGTGGCCGAGGGGCTGACCAACCGGGAGGTCGCGGCGTTGCTCGGCGCCACCGAGAAGAGCGTGGAGGGCCGGCTCGGCCGGTACTTCCAGCGCACCGGCTTCCAGTCGCGGGCCGAGCTGGCCAACGCCGTGCTGACCGGGGAGCACCCGGGCTGATCAGGCGCTCAGGCTGGCCGCGATCAGCTCGACCCGGGACCGGGTGCCGGTCTTGGCCAGCAGCCGGGTCAGGTAGATCTCCACGGTCTTGGGCCGCACCCGCAGCGCGGACGCGATCTGCTGGTTGGTGCGGCCCTGCCGGACCATGGTGATCACCTGCCGCTCCACGGCGGAGAACTCGGTCGAGACCACCGGCGGCGCGGCGATTCCCTTGGCCCGCAGGGCAGCCACGACGAGCTGCCGCAGGTCGCCCGAGCCGACCCGCCGGGCCAGCCGATACGCCTCGTGCAGCACTTCGCCGGCGTCCTCGGCCAGCTCGCCAAGGCGGATCTGCCCGACCAGCAGGTCGAACGTGTGCTGACGGTCCCTGGCCAGCTCGATCGAGGCCGCCGCGGCCCGCTGGTCCCCGTGCACCATCGCGTGTGCGAGCAGCAGCCGCTCCTGGCTGACCCCGACCGGATCGGCCGCCCGGTGTGATTCCAGCAGACGCAGCAGGGACAGCGCGGCGACCCGGTCGCCCGAGACCACGCCGGCCGTGGCGGCGCGGGACAGCAGGCGGTCGAGTCCGTAGGAAACGCCGTCGTGCCGCCGATCCTGCCGGGCCAGCCGCACCGCGGCGGTCACGTCGCCAGTGCGCCACAGCAGGCCGACCCGGGCCCAGACGTGCAGCGCTTCGTTGTCCCGGTCCGGAATCACGTCGTCCAGCCACTGCTCGGCCTGCTCGCTCTCGCCGCGAACCGCGCAGATCTCGGCGGCGAAGATCCGGGCGAACGCCAGCACCCGTGGCGTGGTGGCGCCGCGCAGTTCCAGTTCACGGGCGGCGGACAGCGCCGCCGGCCAGTCGCCGGCCGCGTAGTCGCGCAGCAGCCGCCGGTAGGCCGCGACCGGGCCGTGTTCCGGCACCCGGTAGCGATCGCCGAGCACGATCTCCAGCACAGTCGCCAGGTCGCCCAGGCGACCGGCTTCCCTGAGGTCCTCGGTGTCGGCGTCGCCCGCCAACGCGCGCCGTATCAGGTCCATCTCGGCCGTCGAGACCAGCTCGCGCCGGCTGGCCGCGTCGCCGAGCGAGCACACCTCGCGGCGCTTCCGTACGGTCAGGTCGAACCACGTGCACGCGGCCTCGGTGAGCCCGCGTCCGGTGTGGACGAACGCCAGCCAGGACACCGCGCGCAGGCCGGCCCGGGTCACCGCGGGCAGGTCCGGGGCCGGCGGCCAGCTCTCGTCGATCCGGTACAGCCAGTCGTACCGGCCGGTCCGTACGGTCAAGGCGAGCGCGCGGTCCAGCACCGCCGCGCACGGCGGGCCGAACCGCAGCGCCGTCACGTAGTGCCGCAGGGCAGCGGCCGGCTCCGTCGGCTCCAGGTCCCGAGCCAGCGCGACCAGCCACTGGGCATCCCGTGGGCCGGCGTCCAGATGCGCGAGATGGTCGGCCAGCGCCTTGGGGGCGGCGTCTTCGGCGCTCGCCAGCACGGTGTGCACGACGTCCGCGCCGCCGGCCAGCTCCAGCACGGTGGTGGCCAGCGCTGGGCAGACCGGCCGCACGTGGAAGCCGTCCGCCACCAGCACTCCGGCGCCGACCAGCAGGTCCAGCGTCCGGCCGCAGGCCGCAAGGTCGCCACCAAGCACGTCCAGCAGCGGCGGCAGCTCGTCCACGTCCAACTCGCCGCGGGCGGCGACCGCGGCCGTCAGCCGTTCGGCCAGGCCGCCCAGCCGGCGCATCGACGTGAGCAGCTCGTGCCCCGCCGGCAGGCCGATCGGGTTCTCCCGATCCCGCAGACACAGTCGGCCCCGGTGCGGCACCAGCCGATTCTCCAATGCCCGCACCGTCTCCACCGCCGTGCCGGGGTTGCCGAACCACGGCCCCAGTGCCGTGTGCAGCGCCTTGCGCAGCCCGTCGTCCAGCGGCAGGCCGGCCTGCCGGTCCAGCACCGCTTCGGTCACGTCGTCGGGCAGCGGACCGAGCTCGATCACCACGTCGGCCAGGTCGGGCTCGCCGCCCGCCGCGACGACCAGGCAGCCCGGCCGGCGGGCGGCGAACAACACCGCCGCCGGAATGCGCGCCGCGTCGTCGACGAGCAACGCGACCGGGCCATTGCGGGCAATCCGTTCGAACAATGCGCCCAGCTCGACGGTAATCCGCGGCATGACAACGCCACGCCCGTCGCCGACGATTTCCCGTAACCGCAACACGGCGTCGACATGTTCGAATTCATCCCGCAATCCGGCGACGATCGCGTCGACCCCGGTCAATCCCTCGACGGCCTCGATCACCCGAATGCCCTCGGCCCGCAGCGACCGCCGGGCCGCGGCCAGCATCGTGGTCCGACCGCTGCCCGCCCGGCCGCGCAGCACGACCAGCCGGCCGTGCTCCCCGCCGCGCCACTGTCCGTCCAGCAGCGCGGCGAGTTCCCGCTCTCGTCCACGCGCAAGGTTGCGAGCCATCCCCGGCCCCATTCCCCAGTCCTATCCCCGCCGCTGCGGAACGCTAGCCCGCGGGCCGTCCGACCTGAGGAACACGAGGAGGAACGCGCAATCAGGTGGCCCGAGAAGCCTGTGGACGCGAAACGCGACATCGTTGCCCGATCGCACAACGCGGAACCACGGTTGGCCGAGGATGACGTCCGGCCGGGACGTCCACGCCGCCGCCCGCTCGACCGACGACGGTGACAGCGGGCCTGAAATATTTCAGTGCGCAACGGGAATGTTTCAGCGCGAAACCGGCGCTGACCTCGGGAACGGTCGTCGGAGCATTCAGTCCGTTGACTTCTCCTATGCGGCGGCCAACTCTCCGACCAGCCGTCCTCACGGTCGGTAGCCCCTTCCACACCTCCGTCCCGGACACCGTGGCGGACGTCTTCGAGGAGTGAGGACCGAAGTGTCCCGAACCATCCAGGCACTGCGCGCGGGCGCGGTGTCGCTGGCGGTCACAGCATCGGTGCTGTCGCCGCTGACGGTGACCGCGGCGCACGCGGCCACCCATGTGGCCAACCCGTACGTGGGCGCCACCCAGTACGCGAGCCCGGACTACGCCGCCGAGGTCAACGGCCAGGCCGCCGCCGACCAGGCGACGAACCCGACGCTGGCCGCGGCCGAGGCCAAGGTGGCCAACACCCCGACGGCGGTGTGGATGGACAAGATCGCCGCGATCAGCGGCGACGGCGTCCACCACGGCCTGCAGTGGCACCTCGACCAGGCGTTGGCCCAGCAGCAGGGCAGCACGCCGATCACGGTCGAGGTGGTCATCTACGACCTGCCCGGCCGTGACTGCGCCGCGCTGGCCTCCAACGGCGAGATCCCGGCGACCGCGGCCGGCCTGGCGACGTACGAGAGCCAGTACATCGACCCGATCGCGGCGATCCTGGCCAACTCGAAGTACGCCAACGAACGCATCGTCGCCGTCGTCGAGCCGGACTCGTTGCCCAACGCGGTGACCAACTCCAGCAAGCCGACCTGCGCCACGGCCACGCCGTACTACGAGGCGGGCGTCGAGTACGCGCTGAACAAGCTGCACGCGATCGCCAACGTCTACAACTACGTGGACATCGCGCACTCGGCGTGGCTGGGCTGGTCGAGCAACATGCCGCCGGCGGCACAGGAGTTCGCCAAGGTGGCCAAGGCGACGACCGCCGGCTTCGCCAGCGTGGACGGCTTCATCTCCGACACCGCCAACTACACGCCGACCACCGAGCCCTTCCTGCCCAACTCGACGCTGTCGGTCGGCGGCCAGCCGGTGGACTCGGCGAAGTTCTACCAGTGGAACCCGTACTTCGACGAGAAGAGCTACGACGAGGCGATGTACTCGCAGCTGGTGGCCCAGGGCTTCCCCTCGACCATCGGCATCCTCATCGACACCTCGCGCAACGGCTGGGGCGGCCCGAACCGGCCGACCTCGCTCAACTCCTCGCCGACCACACCGGACGCCTACGTCGCGGCCAACAAGATCGACCAGCGGTCCTTCCGCGGCGACTGGTGCAACCAGAACGGCGCGGGCCTCGGCGCGGCGCCCACCGTGCAGCCCTACGGCGCCGCCGACCCGATCATCGGCTTCGTCTGGGTCAAGCCGCCGGGTGAGTCCGACGGCGACTACCCGACCGCCTCGCACAGCCACGGCGATCCGCACTGCGACCCCAGCGGCACCAACTCCGACGGCAACGGCGGCACCTACCCGACCGGCTCCATCCCCGGCTACGACGTCCCGGCCGGCCAGTGGTTCGGCGCCCAGTTCCAGCAGCTGGTGACCAACGCCTACCCGTCGCTGATCTCCGGCACCGGCAACGGCGCGGTGACGGTGGCCAACCCGGGCAACCAGACCAGCGCCGTGAACACCGCGGCCAGCCTGCAGATCACCGCGACCGACACCGCCGGCGGCACGCTGACCTACAGCGCCACCGGACTGCCGGCCGGCCTGTCGATCAACGCCACGACCGGACGCATCACCGGCACGCCCACGACGGCCGGCGTCTCGACGGTGACCGTGACCGCCCGTGACACCAACAACGCCGCCGGGTCGGCGTCCTTCACCTGGACGGTCACCTCGTCCACCGGCGGCGGTGGCGGCGGCTGCTCGGCCACGTACACGATCGGCAGCTCCTGGGACACCGGCTTCACGGCGAGCGTGACGGTGACCAACACCGGCACCGCGGCCATCCAGTCGTGGAAGGTCACCTGGACGTGGTCGGGCAACCAGCAGATCACCAACTCCTGGAACGGAACCGAGTCGCACAGCGGCCAGCAGGAGACCGTGACGAACGCGGCCTACAACGGCGCGCTCGCCCCGGGGGCCAACACCTCGTTCGGCTTCCAGGCCGGTTACAGCGGAACGAACGCGAACCCGACGCTCACCTGTTCCGCGAGCTGATCGGCGGGCAGCCCCGCCAGGCCGCCCGCATCGTCACGGCCGCCACCGTGACGCGCACCAAATCCCCTGCACCGCAAGCGCTTCCCGACCGGGAGCGCTACCGCCGCCGGAATGCGGCGGACTTCTGAAAAGGGTGACACCTGATGTCCTTACGCTTCACCAGGTTCCGCGCGGTCGTGGCCGCCGCGGCGATGACACTGGCCGCCTCGGCGGTCGCGGTGGCGGTCGGCGCGCCGACCGCGGCGGCCGACACCTCCACCTGTTCCGGCGAAGGCACGATCTCGGCCGGGGACTACATCATCCAGGCCAACGAGTGGAACTCGTCGACCCAGCAGTGCCTCAACTACACCGGCGGCACCGCGTGGTCGGTGAGCCAGGCCAACTTCAACCTGCCGACCAACGGCGCCCCGGCCACCTACCCGTCCATCTTCAAGGGCTGCCACTGGGGCCAGTGCACGGCCAACAGCGGCCTGCCGATCCAGGTCAGCAACCTCGGCAGCGCGGTCTCGTCCTGGAGCACCGTGCAGCCCGGCTCCGGGGCCTACGACGTCGCCTACGACATCTGGTTCAACTCCGCCCCCACCACCAGCGGCCAGCCCGACGGCACCGAGATGATGATCTGGCTCAACAGCCGGGGCGGCGTGCAGCCGTTCGGCTCGCTGACCGGCACCTCCAACGCCGCCGGCCACAACTGGAACGTCTGGACCGGGCAGCAGACCTCGTGGAAGATCATCTCCTACACGCTCAACCCCGGCGCCACCTCGGTCGACAACCTTGACATCAAGGCGCTGGTCAACGACGCGGTGGCGCGCGGCTCGCTCAACCCGTCGCACTACCTGCTCGACGCCGAGGCCGGCTTCGAGATCTGGCAGGGCGGCCAGGGCCTGGCCACGACCAGCTTCTCCTTCAACGCCACCGCCGGCAGCAACGGCGGCGGCGGTGGTGGTGGCGGCGGCGGTGGCGGTGGCGGTGGCACCAGCAGCGGATGTTCGGTGGCCTACACGGTGAGCAACCAGTGGGACAGCGGCTTCACCGCCAACGTGACCGTCACCAACACCGGAACAGCGCCGACCCACGGCTGGAAGGTCACCTGGAACTGGGGTGGCAACCAGCAGATCAGCAACGTGTGGAACGCGACCGAGAGCCACAGCGGTTCGAGCGAGACGGTGACGAACGCCGGTTACAACGGCGCGATCGCCCCGGGCGGCAACACGTCCTTCGGGTTCCAGGCCACCTACTCGGGCGCCAACCCGGCGCCGACGCCGGTCTGCACGGCGAGCTGACGCAGCGAATTCGACGGGTCGGGCCGATCGATCGCCCGGCCCCTGAGATGGGACCCGTGGTTCACGTGCTCGTTGTCGACCGCCGCGACCTCGATCACGTCGACCGCGGGTCCCGTTCGTTCGAAAGTTACATGTCACCAGCGTGGAGCCCGGCCGCACGCAACCGGCCGCTCGCCGGGCCGGCGACCAGGGGCAACCACCGGTCGACCGTGGAATGCCTCAGGCACAACGGAATCCAGCCATCCTGACCGTGAACGCGACTCGTTGACCGACAACACCCTCGACCCCGACGGTCGAATCGAATCGATTCGTCAGCGGCAGGGAGGGTCATCGATGCACCTGGCAGATCAACGCGGATCCGCGCCACGACACCGGATTCCTTGGCGTAGGGGGCTGCCCGGCCTGGTCGGCGTCGCGCTGGCGGTGGTCACCGTGTTCACGGCCACCACCGCCGACGCGGCCACGCCGACCGAGGTCATCGCCGTGGCACCCTCGGATTCGCCCGGCACGATCATCGCGAACGCGGCCAACGTCGTGCCGTCGGCGCGACAGCTGGCCTGGGAACGGGCCGAGCGGATGGCGTTCCTCCATTTCGGCGTGAACACCTTCGACGGCCGGGAGTGGGGCACCGGCACCGAGGACCCGAACATCTTCCAGCCCACCGGACTGAGCACCGACCAGTGGGCGACCTCGTTGAAGGACACCGGGTTCCGGGGCGCCGTCCTGACCGCCAAGCACCACGACGGCTTCCTGCTGTTCCCCTCCAAGTACTCCAGCTTCAGCGTCGCCTCCGACCACGCATGGCAGAACGGCAACGGCGACGTGGTGAAGAACTACACCGACTCCATGCACCGCAACGGCCTCAAGGCGGGCATCTACCTGTCACCGGCCGACCTGCACGAGAACCAGCCCGGCGGGAAGTTCGCCAACGGCAGCCCGCGCCGGACCGTGACCATCCCCAGCGACCCGTCCGAGATCGTCAACGGGATCACCTTCACCCTCAACGCCGACGACTACAACGCCTACTACGAGAACACCCTCTACGAGCTGATGTCCCGCTACGGCGGCATCGACGAGCTGTGGCTGGACGGCGCCAACCCGACCGGCCGCACCCAGCCGTACGACTTCGGCGACTGGATCAGGATCGTCCGGGCGCTGCAACCCGACGCCGCCATCGAGAACGACGGCGGCCCGGACATCCGCTGGGTCGGCAACGAGAACGGCTACGCCCGCCAGTCCGAGTGGGCGGTCGTGCCGTTCACCGGCAACGCCGCGACCGCCGCCGACACGATCATCAATCCGCCCGGCGGCTACGCGGCCCCCGATCTGGGCAGCGACAGCCTGCTGTCCCAACGAAAGCAGGACGGGACCAGCGCGTGGAACCTGCTGCGCTGGTCGCCCCCGGAGTGCAACGGAACACTGTCGGCCAACCACAACTGGTTCTGGCAGCCCGGCGACACCTGGCGCGGCGTGCCGGAACTGGAGGACATCTACTACAACTCGGTCGGCCGCAACTGCAACTTCCTGCTGGACGTCCCGCCGAACCGACAGGGCGTGTTCGACCAGTCCGCGGTGACCGTGCTGTCCCAGCTCAACGCCAGAATCACCGGGACATTCGGCACCAACCTCGCCGGCGGCGCCACCGTGACCAACGACGCCGGCACGTCGAACACCACCGGCCACGCCCCGAACCTGGCCCTGGACGGCAACCTGGACACCTCGTGGCAGCCCACCGGCGGCACCGGCGCGCTGGTGCTGACCCTGCCGAGCACGCGGACCTTCGACGTCATCTCGGCCCAGGAGGACCTGCACATCGGCCAACGCGTCGAGTCCTATGCCGTGGACGCGTGGAACGGCAACTCCTGGCAGCAGATCGCCAACGACACCACGATCGGCCAGAAGAAGCTCATCCGCCTGCCGTCGGCGGTCACCACCAACCAGGTGCGGCTGCGCGTCACCGGCGCCCGGTCCACCCCGACCATCGCCGAGTTCGGCCTGTACCAACGCCCGGGCGGGGCCGCCGCGCCCGGCAGCGTCACCTCGGCCGCCTCCGGTCGATGCCTTGACGTCAACGGGAGCAGCACGTCACCCGGCGGCCAGGTCCAGATCTGGGACTGTGACGGCGCGGCCAACCAGGGCTGGACCCACACCTCGGGCAACCAGCTCACGGTGTACAGCGGCAGCAGCCGGCTCTGCCTCGACGCTTACGGCCAGGGCACCACGTCCGGCACCAAGGTCGTCACCTGGTCCTGCAACGGGCAGGCCAACCAGCAGTGGACCGTCAACGCCAACGGCACCATCACCGGCGTCCAATCAGGACTGTGTCTTGATGTGACCGGGGCCGGCACCACCAACGGCACGGCGGTCGAGCTGTGGAGCTGCAACGGCCAGAGCAACCAGCAGTGGCGGCTCGTTCCCATGTAGCGAACCCACGACGCGGAACTCCCCGGTCCGGCGTGCGGTCTCACCGCACGCCGGACCGGCGTTGCCCGCCGCCGGTCGCCGAGGCGGTCAGGTCGACTCGCGGATGACGAGTTGCGTGTCCAGGACCGCCCGGCGGCGGTGCGGGGCCGGCGTCTGGATCAACGCGAGCAGTTCCCTGACCATCAGGCCGCCCATCTCCTCGATCGGCTGGCGCACGGTGGTGAGCTGAGGTTCGGTCTGACGGGCGATCGGCGAGTCGTCGAAACCGACGACGGCGATGTCCTGGGGCACCCGGCGGCCATGCCGGCGTAACGCGCGCAACGCCCCGGCCGCCATCAGGTCGGAGGCGCAGAAGATCGCGTCCACGTCCGGCCGCCGGTTGAGCAGAAGTTGCACGGCATGGTCGCCGGAGGACTGGCCGAAGTCGCCGTAGGCGATCAGCCGGGGGTCGAACCGGCCGGCGGCCAGCAGCGCGGCCCGGTAGCCGGCGAGCCGGTCCACTCCGACGGCCATGTCACCGGGCCCGGCGATCGTCGCGATCGTCCGCCGCCCGGATTCGATCAGGTGCCGCACCGCCCGCTCGGCGCCGCCGCGATTGTCCGCGTCCACGTAGCACAGGTTCTCGGCGTCCGGACCGATCGGACAACCGCAGAACATCACCGGCACGGAGACGTCCGCCAGGTCGATGGGGTACCGCCCGTGCATGCTGACCAGCAGCGCGCCATCGACGGTGCCGCCGCGCAGATAGCGCACCGCGGCGGACTGGTAGTCCTGGGGCGAGCGAAGCATGAGCAGCACCAACTGCATCCCGGTCGGCGCCAACTCGCGGCTCGCACCCCACAGCACCCGCGAGAAGAACGGGTCGGAGAACACCCGGGTGCCTTCCTCGCACACGATGAACGCGATCGAACCGGTGCGTGCCGGCTCGGCGCCACGCGTCGACCGCCGTCGCGCATAGCCCAGTTCCGCCATCGCGTTCTCGACCTGCCGCCTGGTCTCCGGCCGAACCTGGTGGAACCCGTTCAGCACCCGGGACGCCGTCGCGGGCGAGACACCGGCTGTGCGGGCCACGTCCAGCAGTGTCGGGCGCTCACGCGAAGTCGGCACCGTGGTCACAGCCACCTCCTGGTCACAACAGCACACACACCGTTACCTGGGTGTCACCGGATGGAACTTGTGGCGGCAACCTCCGTCAACCAGGACGTGGCCGAGCGCAGGCACAGGCCATGAAAGTTTCAGACGCGACCGGATCTCCGCCGCCCGACAGCGCCGCGGCGGTGACCTCACGCCGATTCACGCCGCACCAGGCTGGTCGGCAGAACGGTTGTCCGACAAGGTTCATCGGCGACGAGCAGTTCGGCCACCGCCCGCACGCCCAGCTCCTCCACCGGCTGCCGGACCGTGGTCAGCCGCGGCATCGTGTGCCGGGCCAGCGTGGCGTCGTCGAACCCCACCACCGCCACCTGGTCCGGCACCTGCACACCCAACCGGCGTAACCCCCGTAACGCACCCAGGGCCATCAGATCCGAGGCCGCGAACACGGCGTCGAGAGTCGGATACCGATCCAGTAACCGCAGCATGGCATGCTCGCCCGAG
>DATJJB010000156.1:0-2250 GCA_035492655.1 Kutzneria sp.
GGCGATGAGCCGTTGCTGCTCCGCCTTCGTCGGCCGGAGCTCGCCCGGCAGCCCGACTTCGGCGACGACCTCGAAGAACGCGGCCATAGCGGCCACGACATGAGCCGCCTCCAACCGACGGGTGCGGTCGTAGCGGTTCAAACCCCGCAGCCGCTCGCCGAGGCCGCCGATGAGGTCGGTGCACAGCTTGAACAGCTCCGCCTTGGCGTCGAACAGGCTCAGGGCGAAACCGGAGCCGCCGGCGGTGGCGGCCAACAGGGCACCGCCGAGGAGTTTGTCCAGGGCGGCGACCACCTTGGTCTCGGGGCCGCCGCCCAGCAACACCGCCGCATCTCGATACGAGAGTCCACGAGCCACGACGGGGTTATCGGTGCACGGGACCTAACGCTTCAGGGCGGCGATGAGCCGATCGACTGAAGTTCCGAGGTTCCAGCGCTTCTTCAACGCCAGCAGGCGGTCGACGTCGGCGGGAGTGGCGGGGACGGGGTCGGGGCGGTCGAGGACGACGGGGGCGTCGACGGCGACGCGGACGACGACGGGGGCGGCGGCGAGGTAGTCGGCGGCCTCGATGAGCTTGGTGCGGACGCGGGCGGTGAGGCGGCGGTCGCGGGGATCGAGGACGGCTTCGAGGACACCGGACAGGGAGCCGAAGTCGGTGATCAGCTTGGCGGCGGTCTTCTCGCCGATGCCGGCGACGCCGGGCAGGCCGTCGGAAGGGTCGCCGCGCAGCACGGCCATCTCGGCGTAGGCGTCGCCGGCGGACTCGACGGGCAGCGAGTACTTGGCGGCGAGCTCGGCGGGACCGATGATCTGGACCTTGTTCCAGCCCTGCCCGACATACATCACGGTGACGGGCGTGGGCTCGTGCCGGACGAGCTGGAACAGGTCGCGGTCGCCGGTGACGACCTCGACGGGGTCGACCTTCTCGGCATGGGCCAACGCGCCGATGACGTCGTCGGCCTCGTAACCGGTGGCCTCGGCGGTGGCGATACCGGCGGCGTCGAGCAGGTCGAGGATGATCGGCACCTGCGGTGTCAGCGCGTCGGGCACCTCCTCCTCGGCCCCGTCGCCGGCCTCGGCGACCCGGTGCGCCTTGTACGAGGGCAGCGCCTCGACCCGGAACGCGGGCCGCCAGTCGGCGTCGAGACAGGCGACCAGCCGCGACGGGCGGCGGTCGATCAGGATGCGGGCGACGGTGTCGGCGAAGCCGCGCACGGCGTTGACCGGCTGGCCGTCGGGGGAGGTCATCGAGTCCGGCAGCGCGTAGAACGACCGGAAGTACAGGCTGGCCGAGTCGAGGAGCACCAGCGGGGCAGCGGTCATCGGTCAAGTCAACCAGCTACCCCTGACACCGAACGAGTCGAGGGCGATCGCAGAGAAACCTTTGCAAAGGATCCTCTGCGATCGCTACGCTGCCGCACGTGACCGAGATCAGGCTGGACGCGAAGACGCTGCGGGCGCTGGCGCATCCGCTGCGGATCAGGCTGCTGGGGCTGCTCCGGGCGGACGGCCCGGCGACGGCGACGGGCCTGGCCCAGCGGGTGGGGGAGACCAGCGGCACCACCAGTTGGCACCTGCGCCAGCTGGCCGACCACGGCCTCATCGAGCAGGACACCGACCGCGGCAACAAGCGCGAACGCTGGTGGAAGGCGGCCTACGAGTCGACCGAGCTGCGCATCGAGGACTTCCGCGACGACGACGAGTCGGCCGGCGCACTCAACGCCTACCTGTACGAGATCGCGTCCAGCAGCTACCGGCGCATGACGACCTTCCTGGGCCAGGACTGGGACCAGTCGTGGCGGGAGTCGTTCGTGATGTCCGACCAGGAGCTGCCGCTCACTCCCGACGAACTCAAGGCGCTGCGCAACGAGCTGCACGAGGTGATCGACAAGTACCGACGCCCGCAACGCCCGGGCGACGAGATCGTCGTGACGCAGCTGCAGGGCTTCCCGAGGCGGACCAAGCGATGAAAACACCCCTGTTAGCCCTGCTCACGGGCACGACAGTGTCACTGATCGGCACAGCGATGACGGTACTGGCCGTCCCGTGGTTCGTCCTGCACACCACCGGCAGCCCGGCGCAGACCGGCCTGGTCGCGGCGGCGGAGGTGGCCGGGCTCGCCGTCGCCGCCGGCCTGGGTGGCCCCATCGTGGACCGGATCCAGCCGAGGCTGGTCAGCGTCGGCTCGGACGTGTTGGCGGCGGTGGCGGTCGGCCTGATCCCGACGCTGACCATGCTGAACCTGTTGCC
>DATJJB010000157.1:0-2139 GCA_035492655.1 Kutzneria sp.
GTAGATCTGCGCGACCGGCACGTTCCCGTTCGCCGGGTCCGGCGCGCCGTAGTCGTCGTCGTGCGAGGAGGTGCCGCCGCCGCCCAGGACCAGGTGCACCAGGCCCTTCGAGGTGTCGACGACGTCGGTGTCGGTGGTGACGACGGTCGGGCGCAGGAACGTGCCGGAGTCGGTGCCGCGCACCGCGTAGCTGCGCTCGTAGTCGTGGTCGTGTCCCGAGAGCACCAGGTCGACGCCGTAGCGGTAGAACAGGCCCATGAACTGCTCACGGATGCCCAGGTCGCTGCCGGATCCGCTGGCGGACGAGGACATGGCAGGCTGGTGCATGTACGCGACGATCCAATCGATGTCGCTGGTGCTGCGGGCCTTGGCGAGGGTGCGCTCGAGCCACGCGGTCTGCACGCCGTGGCTGTAGCCGCGGTTGTAGATGACCTGGCCGGTCGTCGCGTCCTGGGCGCCGTCGTTCTGGTAGACGACCTCGTTGTTGTCCAGGGAGATGAACAGCACCGAGCCGACCTGGAACGCGTACCAGTTCCCCGGGAATTTCGTGTCGTTGTCCGGCAGCGAGAAGCGGGTCAGGTAGGAGTCGTAGCCGAGGTCGCCGTTGCCGATCTCGATCTCGTGGTTGCCGAGCGCGGGCATCCACGGCCGGAAGGCCGACGAGGGCTGGGTGTTGTTCATGTAGTCGGCCCAGCAGCCCGGCTGGTTGCCCTGGTTCACGTTGGCGTAGGACAGGTCGCCGTTCATGATGTGCACGACCGGCTCGAACTGCTCGACCTGGTGCACCGCGGTCAGGCCGTTGATCGACGACTTGGACCAGACCGGGTTGCCGGCGCCGAGGTCGCCGAAGCTGGTGAAGCGGAACGCGGAGCGGCCGGCCGGGGCGGTGCGGAAGGCGCCGCGCACCGGGGTGGCGCCGTCGTGCGTCACCTCGTATACGTAGTGCGTGTCCGGGCGCAGGCCGGTGATCGGGGCGTGGTGCGTGATGGTCTCGACGCCGTTGAGGCCGTCGGTGTAGGTGCGGGTCTCGGCCTCGATGGTGCGGCCGAAGCCGCCCGAGGGGGTGCCCAGGCGCAGCCGGGGCTTGCGCACGCTTCCCGCGGTGGCCCAGGAGGCGGTCATCTCGGTCGACGCGTCACGCCCGAACTGGAGGTGCAACTGCTCCGGGTTGACGGTGCCGGCCACGGCCGGCTGCGTCCAGAGGGCCGGACCGGCCGCGGCCACGACCAGTCCGCTGGCCGTGGCGCCGCGCAGCAGCGATCGACGGGAGAGAGCTTCCACGCTTGACTCCTTCGACTGTCCGCCGGCGGATCCGACGAAACAGCCGATGCTTACATTCGCACGCTACTTCCGCAGAACACGGAGATGGACGGCGGTGGTACGCGGGGCGAACCGGAGGCGGACCGGCGCCGAACGCAGGGATCGCAGCCTGCTGCGAACGGGGCCGGGCGTGCCCGGCTCCGGTGTCCCCGGGCCGTCTCGGAGCACGGAGACCAGGCGCGTGCGGCGGCTCGGACGGCTCAGAGGGCTCTGAGGGCTCAGAGCACGGAGGCGAGCCAGCGCTCCACGTTGGCGATGTGCACGGTGGCCCAGGCCCTGGCCGCCTCGGCGTCCCCGGCCGCGAGCGCGTCCAGGATCGCGGAGTGCTCGGCCAGGGTGCGCTCGAGCGCGGCCGGCTGGGTCAGGCCGCGCCAGGCCCGGGCGCGCATGGTCGGGGTGGAGAGCGAGTCGAGCAGCGAGCACAGCACCTGGTTGCCGGTGGCCGCGGTGATCCTGCGGTGGAACTCCAGGTCCGCGGCGATGATCTTGTCGATGCCGTCCTCGGGCCCGGCCGACTCCAGCACCGTGCGCAGCCCGGCGAGCTGCTCCGGGGAGATGCTGTGCGCGGCCAGCGCGGTGGCCGCGGGCTCCAGGATCCGGCGCACGGCGAGGAACTCGAGCACCTGGTCGTCCCGGTGGAAGTCCACGATGAAGCTGAGCGCCTCGAGCAGCAGCGGAGACTCCAGGCTGGTGACGTAGGTGCCGTCGCCCTGCCGCACGTCCAGGATGTTCATCAGCGACAGCGCCTTGACGGCCTCGCGCAGCGAGTTGCGGGACAGGCCGAGATCGGTGGCGAGGTCCGCCTCCTTGGGCAGCCGC
>DATJJB010000158.1:0-17447 GCA_035492655.1 Kutzneria sp.
AGCTGCTCCACCCGCAGAGCAAGCCCATCGGACGGCGGATCGACGGACGGGCCATGACAACCGGCCGCCAGCGCGGCGGCGATGAGCACCGGGACAAGACGTCTGCGCACGCGACCGGGACGGTGTGCCTTCATGAAACGGTTGCACCTCAAGGGTCCGGGGCCGCCGAAGCGGCCCCGGACGTCGGTCAGGATCGGGTCAGGGTGTAGCTGCCGGCCCCGCCCTTGTTCACGACCACGGCGCCGAAGCAGCCGGCGGAGGTCGCGGTGTAGGTCAGCGACTCCGGCTGGCCGGGCCCCGCGCCGCTGGCCTGCGCGACGTTGGCCGACCGCGGTTGCACGAACGTGCTGGGCTGGGCTGGGTCGGAGCCCATCAGGAACAACTCGGCGTCCTGGCCGGGATCCGACGGCGTCACGGTCAGCGTGACGGTCGAGCCGGCCGTCACGCCGCAGACGTCACGCACCGCCACTACGTCGTTGGCGCCCATAGGGATCGTCGCGCTGGACGCGGCCGGCAGCTGGCTGGCGCCCTGGGCCAGCTCGATCTGGTACGGCCCGTGCCCGCTGACCGCCCGCACCTGCGGGTAGTAGTCGCCCAGCGGACGGCGGTTGGAGTCGACGGCGACGAAGTCGGTCGTGCCGGCCCCGAGCTGGCTGGCCGCCAACAGCTGGGTCTGCGGGCGATCGCCGTAGACGAACAGGTCGTAGTCGGCCCCGGCCGGTGGCCGCACCGCCACCACCGACCAGAACACCGTGGTGGTCGTGAAGTGGTAGTTGTGCGGGGTGAGCGGGTCCGGACGGGTCAGCGACTGGTTGTCGGCCAGCGGGTTGCGGAAGCCGTAGTCGATGGTGTTCTGGAACAGGCTGCCCAGCGGCCCGTCGGACACGTCGAAATTGTCGGCGCCGCGCTGCGTCCAGAAATCGTGGAAGGTGGCGGACCGATGGTTGAGGAACGTGTCCCACAGATGCCCGGGCGCTCCCTCGCCGTAGTTGTCCCAATACGGTTCGGCCGCGGAATCGGCGACGTCGTTCATCGCGCCGGCGACCCGGCCCTCGACGGTGTCGCCGTTGGCCCAGTCCGGCGTGCCCCAGGTCGGGGTTTCCAGATCGACAGTGAACCCGTCGCCGGCGTATTCGGGATCGGCGTACACCGCGGACTGGTACCAGTCGGCGAAGCCCTCGGTCCACGCGCAGCCGGCGGAGGAGACAGCTTGAATGAAGTGTGTGGGGAAGCAGTTCGGCGCGGCGGGGAAGTTGTCCTTGTACGCTTCGTCCATCACCGCGTGGCCCAGTTCGTGCACCACGATGGACCGGAAGTTCGGGTCGTTGGCCCGCAGATGGACGGTGTTCTCGCCGGTCTCGTAACGGGAGCCGTCGGTCGAGGTCGGCGACCACAGGAAGCGCACAACTCGGCAGTCGTGGTCGGTGGCCGCCCAGCAGTCGCCCGGCGTCCACTCGCTGGCGTCGTTGATCTCGTCGAACGCGTGCAGCGCCCGCATCAGGTTGCCGTCGGACGGGTGCAGCCCGCCGAGATCGACGGTCGCGCCGTTGCCGATGTCCTGGACGGTCTGGCTGACGAAGGCGTACGGCCCGTCGCCGTTGGCCACCGACCACTTGCCGTTCTCGGCCACGAAGCGCACCCACACGTCGCTGCCGCCGGCCGAGCTCGAGCACAGCCGGTAGTTGCCGGCGGCGTCGGTGATGTCCGCGCTGAGCATCCGGTTGCCGAAGATGCCCGCCGCCCACAGCTGGACCTGGAAGTTCGCGGACGGGTGGAAGGCGCCGGTCTGGTCCTGGTAGTTCCACGAGCCCCGCACGCAGGTCAGCGCATCGGGATGCACGCCGGGCGGCGGGTTGGGCGTGGCCAAGCCCTTGGTGCCGACCGATTTCGCCGGCAGCCGCGGCGTGGCTCGGCTGATCACCGTGCCGGCCGGCGTCAGCGCGGTGCCGTTGACGGCGGCAGCCTGGTAGCCCAGGCGAGAGGCTGTCGCGGTGTCACCGACCGTGACGACCTGGCTGGTTGCGGCGGTGTCGGTCTGGCTGTGGGCCGGGCCGGCCACCGCGACCTCGATCGGGCCCGCGCCGGCACTGACCCCGGCGACGGCACCGGTCAGGGTCACCGTCTGCCCCCGGCTGAGGGCAACGGTCCGCGCCGCCCGGTCGACGGAGCCGCCGGTTTCCGGCGCGGCAGCGGCATGCCGGGCCGTACTGAAACCCGCCGGCGCGGTCGACCAGCGCAAGATCGCCGGCAGGTCGATCTCGACCGCGGCGGCCGCGACGTCCACCTGGCTGTTGATCGTCACAGTGACCGGCACCGTCGCGGCTACTGACGGCGCGGCCGGCATGCTCACCGCGACCTGGATGCAGCGCGTCCATTCACCGTCGGTGAATGTGCACTGATTCGCCGACGGGGCGGCCGGTGCCACCCCACCGAGCAGCAATCCGGCGCCCGCGGTCAGCACCGCGGCGACGGACAGTCTTTTCCCACCTAATCGCACAGTTCCCCCTCACGAAGCCGAGCCGGGGCCATTCGGCGGGCGCATCGAGGCCATAGCCGAATTCCGCACGGAAACACGCGTCGCCCGTTCCCCCGGCGCGAGCCAGCACGTCATGATCGAATTTCGTGAAACCGCGAACGGAGGCTAGCAGCGCGTCAACCCGACCGGCAACGAAGGAAGCTGCTTTCGCCGGTCGACATGAGCTGGGAATACCGCCCGTTTACGCAGGTGGCGAGAAGAGGAACGGAATTGCGATATCCGGCCTAAAACTCGAGCCGATCACGGCCGACCCGGTCCCGGCCAAGGCAGCGACTCCGGCGAGCACGGCGATACCTCCCCCGAACCGGCAGGAAGCGGGCTATTCTCCGGCCGTGGCAGAGCAGATGAGCGCCGAGGCGGTACTGGCCGAGGCGCGGCGGGCGTTCTGGGTGATGGTGGCGGCGTTGGCGGCGATCTGGGGGATCCAGGTGGTCAACGCGCTGCTGGGCTACCAGCTGAGCTACCAGTTCGGCGTGCAGGCCTGGAACCCGCTGTCGCTGCCGGAGGTGTTCACGGCCCCGTTCCTGCACTACGGCTGGGACCACATCGAGGGCAACTCGGGCCCGCTGTTCATCTTCGGCTTCCTGGCGGCGTTCCGCGGGGTGCGCAAGTTCGTCAGCGTGACGATCGTGATCATCGTGGTGAGCGGCCTCGGCGCCTGGCTGACGTCGACGCCGGGCACGGTGACGGCGGGCGCCAGCGGCGTGGTGTTCGGCTACTTCGGCTACATCATGGTCCGCGGCCTGTTCGACCGGCACGGCATCGACATCGTGATCGGCGTGGTGATGGCGCTGTCCTTCGCCTACCAGTTCTCGGTGATCGTGCCGGGCACCCCGGGCGTGAGCTGGCAGGGCCACCTGTTCGGCTTCGTCGCGGGCATCCTGGGCGGCTGGGTGTTCCGCGAGCGCCGGCCGAAGCAGCTGGACCCGACCACGCCGAGCCTGGACGCTACTTCCCTGTGAACACAGCCGAGCGACGCTCGACGAAGGACCGCACGCCCTCGGCGGCGTCCTCGCTGGCCAGCAGCGGCTGAAGGTCGGCGGCGAGCCGGGACAACGCGCCGGACGGGTCGTCCAAGGAGGCGCGGGCGGAGGCCAAGGTCGCCCGCACGCCGAGCGGGGCCTGGGCGGCGATCCGGCCGGCGAGCTCGATGGCCCGGTCGACCTGCTGGCCGACCGGCACAACCTCCTGCACCAGGCCGATCCGGTACGCCTCGGCGGCGTCGAACTCGTCGCCGGTGAGCAGCCACCGCATGGCGTTGCCCCAGCCGGCGGCCTGCGGCATCCGCACGGTCGCCCCACCGAACGGGTAGATGCCGCGCTGGATCTCGATCTGCGCGAACCGGGTGCCCTCGGCGGCCACCCGCACGTCGGAGGCGAGCAGCAGCTCGATGCCCAGGGTCAGGCACCAGCCCTGAGCCGCGGCGACGATCGGCTTGGTGCGGGCGGGACCGGACACGCCCCATGGGTCGACGGAGCCCTCGGCCAGCGGCAGCCCGCCGCCGGTCAGGGTCGGCGCGACCTGGGCGAGGTCGAGGCCGGCGGTGAAGTGGTCGCCGTGCGCGAACAGCACGCCGACCCACGCGTCCGGGTCCCGTTCCAGCTCGCCGTAGGCCGCGGCCAGCTCGGCCAGCATGTCGGTGGTGAACGAGTTGCGCTTGGCCGCCCGGTCCAGCCCGATCAGCATCAGGTGCTCACGACGTTCCACGGTGACCGACATCGGTGACCCTCCCCGGCTGGGTTGCGTAATAGGACTCACATGCAACCCGAGACTCCCAAGTTCCGCAACCCCCGGCATACTGGCCGGGTGGTCAACCATCGCGAACTCACCGTCAACGGCATCCAGATGCACATCGCCGAACAGGGACAGGGCCCGCTCGTCCTGCTGCTGCACGGCTTCCCGGAGAGCTGGTACTCCTGGCGGCACCAGTTCCAGCCGCTGGCCGACGCCGGCTTCCACGTCGTCGCCCCGGACCAGCGCGGCTACGCCGGCACCGAGCGGCCGGCGTCGGTCGACGACTACACGATCCTGCACCTGGTCGGCGACGTCATCGGGCTGATCCACGCGCTCGGCGAGCGGGAAGCCGTGGTCATCGGGCACGACTGGGGCGCGCCGGTCGCCTGGCACACCGCCCTGCTGCGGCCGGACATCATCCGCGGCGTGGCCGGCCTGAGCGTGCCGCCGCCCCGCCGCGCCCCGGCCAAGCCGCTCGGCCTGCTGGAACAGCGCTTCGGCCAGGGTTTCTACCAGATCTACTTCCAGCAGCCGGGCGTCGCCGACGCCGAGCTGGGCGCCGACCTCAAGGACACGTTCCGCCGCTTCCTGGTCGCCGCGTCCGGCGACGGCGCGGGCGCGGCGCCGGTGGTGCCGGAGGGCGCGAAGGGCTTCCTCGACGCGATGCCGACGCCCGAGACGCTGCCGGCCTGGCTGACCGAGGCCGACATCGACGCGTTCGCCGCGCAGTACGAGCGCAACGGCTTCACCGGCGGCCTCAACTGGTACCGCAACATCGACCGCAACTGGGAGCTGACCGCGGCCTGGGCCGACGCGAAGATCACACCGCCGTCCTTCTACATCACCGGCACCCGCGACATCGTCCGTACCTTCGGCGCCCCCGGCTTCCTCGAGCAGCTGCCGTCGATCGCGACCGACCTGCGCGGCATCCTGGACCTGGAGGGCTGCGGCCACTGGACGCAACAGGAGCGTCCGGATGAGGTCAACTCGGCGCTGGTGGAATTCGTCAAGGGACTCTGAATCGATGGCCGGGCGTAGCCTGCAAATCTGATGGGCATCGTCCTGGATGTGCTGCTCAGCCTGCTCGGCATCGGCATCGTCGGGCTGGCCAGCAGCGCGCGGGTGGTGAAGCAGTACGAGCGGGGCGTGGTGTTCCGGCTGGGCCGGGTGCGCGACGCCCCGCGCGGCCCCGGCCTGACCATGTTGGTGCCGGCGGTGGACCGGATGAACAAGGTCAGCGTGCAGATCATCTGCATGCCGGTGCCGGCGCAGGACGGCATCACCCGGGACAACGTCACCGTCCGGGTGGACGCCGTCGTGTACTTCGCCGTGGTCGACCCGGTCAAGGCCATCGTCGAGGTGCAGGACTACCAGTTCGCGGTGTCGCAGGTGGCGCAGACCTCGCTGCGCTCGATCATCGGCAAGAGCGAGCTCGACGACCTGCTGTCCAACCGCGAGCAGCTCAACCAGGGGCTGGAGCTGATGATCGACAGCCCCGCGCTGGGCTGGGGCGTGCACATCGACCGGGTGGAGATCAAGGACGTCGCGCTGCCGGAGGCCATGAAGCGGTCGATGTCCCGGCAGGCCGAGGCGGAGCGGGAACGGCGGGCCCGCGTCATCTCCGCAGACGGCGAGCTGCAGGCCTCGCACAAGCTGGCCAAGGCCGCCTCGACCATGGCCGACACGCCGGCCGCGCTGCAGCTGCGGCTGCTGGAGACGGTGGTCGAGGTGGCCGCCGAGAAGAACTCGACCCTGGTGCTGCCGTTCCCGGTTGAGCTGTTGCGTTTTCTCGACCGGGCAACGGAGTACCGCTCGACCAACGGCAGCACTTGAAAGGCGGGACTACCATTGGCAGCCGTGACGGCATTCCCAGCTCGATCCCTCGATCCGGTCGCGGGCCTGCGTAGCGCGGTGGACGCCACCCTGACCGAACTGCTCACCGCGAAGCCCGAGCCGGACCGGGTGTGCCCTGGCCTGTCCTCGGCCCTGGGCGCCTGCGTCTACGGCGAGGCCACCGACCTCGGCGACGCGCCCAGCCTGCTGCGCGCCGCGGTCGACCACGCCTGGCACCTGGAGTTCGCCGAGGCGCGCATGCTGCTCGTGGCCGGTCAGCACGTGCTGCGAGGCACGGCCGCCCGCCGCGCGGTGCTCATCCCGGTGCGCCGCGACCCGGTGCCGGCGGAGAGCACGGCCGTGCCGACCAGGTGAGGATTCCTCACAACGACTTCTCGAACGGGAGCGGGCCGCCCAGCGTCGCCGGGTCGGCGTCGACATCGAACAGCGGCCGGTAGCCGGCGCGCAGGTACAGCCCGCGCGCCTCGGGCTGGCGCGGTCCGGTGGTCAAATACACCCGGGTGTAGCCGCGCCGGGCGGCCTCCTGCTCCAGCTCGTCGACGATCAGCCGGCCGAGGCCGCGGCGGCGGTGCCCCGAGTGCGTCCAGATCCGCTTGAGCTCGGCGGTGTCCGCGTCGTAGCGGCGAAACGCGCCACCGGCGACCGGTTGGTCGCCGTCGTACAGGAGCAGGAACGCGCCGCCGTCGCCCTCCTCGAACTCCGCGTTCGGATAACTGGACAACTCCACGTTACGGCCGTATCTCGTCGTGTACTCGTGCGCCAGCTCGCGGAACAACGGCTCCGCCGCCGGGTCGGACGGCTTGGTGTAGACGAACTTCACCGGCCCAGTGCAGCGGAATTCCCCGTCCGGCGGCGGACTTCCCAGCAGCTGGGACGGGCCCGCGGCACTGGCTACCCTGGATTTCGTGACCACGCTGGTGTTCGTCGGGGCCGGGCCGCGGGCCACGGGTCTGCTCGAACGGATCGCCGCCAACCTGCCGGAGTTCCCGCAGGCGCTGGACATCCACCTGGTCGACCCGCATCCGCCGGGGGCCGGCCGGGTGTGGCGTCATGCGCAGTCGCCGCTGCTGCGGATGAACTCCATGGCCGAGGACGTCACGATGTTCACCGACGACAGCGTGGTCTGCGACGGCCCGATCCGCCCGGGCCCCTCGCTGTACGAATGGGCCGAGCAGGTGCGGGCCGGCGGCCTGGACGACCCCGTGCTGACGGCACAGGTGCGGGCCTTGCGAGGCAACAGCTTTCCCACCCGGCAGCTCCAGAGTCGTTACCTGGAATGGGTTTTCGACACCGTCGTCAAGCAACTGCCCGACACCGTCACGGTCACCGTGCACCCGACGACCGCGCTGACCGTCTCCGACGGCCCCGACGGCCGGCAGCTCGTGCCGCTGGCCGACGGCGAGACGCTCATCGCCGACATGGTCGTGATGACGCTCGGCCACCTGGATTCCGATCCCACGCCGGCGCACCAGGAGTTGGCCGAGTACGCCGCCGCCAACGACTTGCGCTACATCGCGCCGGAATATGCCGCCGACGCCGACCTTTCCGTGCTGCGGCCCGGCGAACACGTTGTCATGCGGGGGTTCGGGCTGTCGTTCATCGACCTGATGGTGCTGCTGACCGAGGGCCGCGGCGGGCAGTTCACCGAGGAGTCCCCCGGCGTGCTGCGCTACCAGCCGTCCGGGCGGGAACCGGTGCTGCACGTGGGTTCGCGGCGCGGCGTGCCGTACCACTCGAAGACCAACTACCGCCTGCTCGCCGGCCGCCCCGCGCTGCCCCGCTTCTTCACGCCCTCGGTGGTCGATTCGCTGCCGGCGGGCAGCGACTTCCGCGCCGACGTGTGGCCGCTGGTGGCCAAGGAGATCGCCTGGGCGTACTACCACGAGCTGTTCAACGGCCATCCCGAGCGCGTGCGGATGGACTGGATCGACTTCGACCGCTGGTACGCCCCATTGCCGTGGGGCAGCCCCATTCTCGACTCCCTGATTCAGCGGGCCGTGCCCTCGGTCGACGACCGCATCGACTTCGAGGCCCTCGACCGTCCACTGCGCGGACGGACCGTGACCGAAGAGCAGTTGCGCGAGTACATCGCCGCCGACATCGCCCGTCGCACCGACGACCGGTTCAGCGCCGACCTCGGCGCCTTCTTCGGACTGCTCAGCTGCTACGGGCAACTCCAGCGGCTGACCGCCCTGCGCCCCACCTCGCAGGTCCGGGACCTCGACGGCTGGTGGCGCGGCTTCTTCAGCTTCATGGCCTCCGGTCCGCCCGACGACCGCCTCCGCCAACTGCTCGCACTGCACGACGCCGGCATCGTCCGCTTCCTCGGCGCCGACCTGCGGGTCGAGGCCGCCGACGGCGTCTTCCGCGCGGCCGGCGGCTCGGGCGCCGTCACCGCCACCGCCCTCGTCGAGGCCTACCAGCCCGACCCGTCCGTCCGGACCAGCGGTTCCGCCCTGCTCCGCGCCCTGGACAACGTCGAGGAGATCCTGGTCGACGGCCCCGACTCCGTCCGGACCGGTCTGCTCCGCATCGCCCCCGACGGCCGCGTGATCACCCCGGCCGGCACGCCCCACCCCCGCCGCTACGGCCTCGGCGCCTACTCCACCGAGCGCGCCGTCGCGGCCTTCGCCCGGCCCCGCACCAACGCCCCGGCCTTCCGGCAGAACGACGCCACCGCCCGCGCCCTGCTGGCCGCCTTGCGCCTGGTCTGACCCGTGAAAGCGCAATTCCTCACGTTCAACGTCAGGAAAGGGGCATTCCAAGCATCCGGGGCTTGACAGCTCACCACGTGACGCGCCTCTACTGGTCGACATACCGCCTGGTCGGTATGCTCGCGACGAACAGCGCCGTCCAGCTCAAGGAGGAGCACGTGCCGGAGACGAGCCAACGGGTCGCGATCGTGACCGGAGCAGCCCGGGGAATCGGCGCCGCCACGGCGGTGCGGCTGGCCGCCGACGGCTTCGCGGTCGCCGTGCTCGACCTGGACGAGTCCGCGACCAAGCAGACGGTGGACGCCATCGTCGAGGCGGGCGGCCGGGCCATCGGGGTCGGCGCGGACGTCAGCGACGCCGACCAGGTGCAGGCCGCGGTTGACCGGGTGGCCGCCGAGCTCGGCGCGCCGACCGTCCTGGTGAACAACGCGGGCGTGACCAAGGACAACCTGATATTCAAGATGTCCGAGGGCGACTGGGACACCGTCATCAACGTGCACCTGCGCGGCTCGTTCCTGATGACCAAGGCCGTGCAGAAGCACATGACCGAGGCCAAGTGGGGCCGGATCGTCAACCTGTCCAGCACCTCGGCGCTGGGCAACCGCGGCCAGGTGAACTACTCGGCGGCCAAGGCCGGCCTACAGGGCTTCACCAAGACGCTGGCCATCGAGCTGGGCAAGTTCAACGTCACGGCCAACGCCATCGCCCCCGGCTTCATCGCCACCGACATGACCGCGGCCACCGCGGAGCGCCTCGGCGTCGGCTTCGAGGACTTCAAGACGATGGCCGCGCAGCAGATCCCGGTGAACCGGGTCGGCGTGCCGGAGGACATCGCGCACACCGTCTCCTTCCTGGTCAGCGACGGCGCGGGCTTCGTGTCGGGCCAGGTCATCTACGTGGCCGGAGGCCCCCGTGACTGAGCTCAAGGCCAAGGTCGAGCAGTTCCTGGCCGACCACCCCACCGAGGGCGCGGACGCCGTCGAATGGCTGGGCGCCCGCTTCGACGCCGGCCTGGCCTGGGTGCACTTCCCGGTCGGCTTCGGCGGCCTCGGCGCGTCGCGGTCGGCCCAGCAGGCGGTGGACGAGGCCTTCCTGGCCGCTAACGCCCCGCAGCCCAACCCGGCCGCGCCGGTCATCGGCTACGGCATGGCCGCGCCGACCATCCTCAAGTTCGGCACCGACGAGCAGCGGCAGCGCTTCCTGCGCCCGCTGTACACCGGCGAGGAGGTGTGGTGCCAGCTGTTCAGCGAGCCGGGCGCGGGCTCGGACCTCGCGACGCTGGCCACCCGCGCCGTCCGTGACGGCGACGAGTGGGTCGTCGACGGCCAGAAGGTGTGGACGACCATGGGCCACGTGGCCCGCTGGGGCATCCTGGTCGCCCGCACCGACCCGTCGCTGCCCAAGCACCAGGGCCTGAGCTACTTCCTGTGCGACATGACCGACCCCGGCGTCGAGGTCCGGCCGCTGCGCCAGATCACCGGTGAGGCCGAGTTCAACGAGGTGTTCCTGTCCGGGGTGCGCGTCCCCGACGCCTACCGGCTGGGCGCGGTCGGCGAGGGCTGGAAGGTCGCCACCACCACGCTGATGAACGAGCGGGTCACCATCGGCGCGCACGCCGCCGAGCGGGAGGACGGCCTGATCGGCGCGGCCACCAAGACCTGGCGCGAGCACCCCGAGCTGCGCACGCCCGGCCTGCACGACCGGCTGCTGCGGCTGTGGGTGGACGCCGAGGCGCTGCGGCTGACCGCGGAGCGCCTGCGCCAGGGCCTGGCCGCCGGCCAGCCCGGCCCGGAGGGCTCGGCCGCCAAGCTCACGTTCGCCACGCTCAACCAGGCCATCACCGGCCTGGACGTGGAGCTGCACGGCGAGGAAGGCCTGTCCTACAAGGACTGGACGATGCGCCGGCCCAAGGACGCCGACTGGGCCAGCCGCGACGCCGGCTTCCGCTACCTGCGGATGAAGGGCAACTCGATCGAGGGCGGCACCTCGGAGATCCTGCGCAACATCATCGCCGACCGCATCCTGCAGCTGCCCAAGGAGCCGCGCGGCGACGTCGACATCCCGTGGAAGGACCTGCCCCGATGAGTGACCTGCTGTACGGCGAGGTCGAGAACGACCTGCGGGCGTCGGTCCGGGACCTGCTGACCGACCGCTCGCCGTGGACCTCGGTGCTGGCCCGCGTGGAGACCGACAAGCCCTACGACCTCGAGCTGTGGCGGACCCTGGCGGCCGAGATGGGCCTGGCCGGCCTGCTCGTGCCGGAGGACCTCGGCGGCGCCGGCGCGTCGGCCCGCGAGGTCGCGGTGGTGCTGGAGGAGCTGGGCCGCGCGGTGACGCCGACCCCGTTCCTGGGCAGCGCGGTGCTGGCCACGAGTGCGCTGCTGGCCGCGGGCGACACCGAGACGGTGGCGGAACTGGCCGCGGGACAACGGATCGGCGCGCTCGCGGTGTCGCTGACCACCGCACCGAACGCCGCGTTCCCGTCGGCCGTCAAGGTCGTGGACGGCAAGCTGACCGGCCGGGTCGGCAGCGTCGCCGACCTCGAGTTCGCCGATGTCGTTGTGGTGCCGGCGATCGGCGCCGACGGGCCGGAGCTGCACGTCGTCCAGACGGCGTCGGCCGGCGTCACCGTCACGCCGATCACGCCGCTGGACCTGACCCGTCGCATCGCCACGCTGGAGCTGGACGGCGTCGAGTCCCGCAAGCTCTCCGGTGACGCGGCGGCGGCTTTGCGCACGGCATTGACCACCGGCGCGGGCCTGCTGGCGGCCGAGCAGCTGGGCGTTGCCCAGTGGTGCCTGGACGCGACCACCGAGTACGTCGCCACCCGACACCAGTTCGGCCGGCCGATCGGCTCGTTCCAGGCGCTGCGGCACCGGCTGGCCGACCTGTGGGCGTCGGTGTCCTCGGCGGTCGCCGTCTCCCGCGCCGCGGCCGACGCGTTGGCCACCGGGTCCGATGTGGACATCGCCGTCGCGGTGGCGGCCTCGTTCTGCTCGGAGCTGGCGGTGCACGCGGCCGAGGAGGCGTTGCAGCTGCACGGCGGCATCGGCATGACGTGGGAGCACCCGGTGCACCTGTACCTGGGTCGCGCCAAGAGCTCCGAGCTCGCGCTGGGCACCCCGGAGCGGCACCGCGACGCGCTGGCGTCCTTCGTCGACCTGCCGGCCTGAGGAGAAGCCAAGGTATGCGCACGTTCGCGAACCTCGACGAGGTCAAGGCGGCCAAGGGCGAGCAGCTCGGCGTCACCGACTGGCACCTGGTGACGCAGGAACAGGTCAACCTGTTCGCCGACGCCACCGAGGACCACCAGTGGATCCACGTGGATCTGGACAAGGCGGCCAAGGGGCCGTTCGGCGGTCCGGTGGCCCACGGCTACCTGACGCTGAGCATGCTGGCCAAGTTCTCCGGGCAGCTGTGGACGGTCGGCGGGCTGTCCATGGCCGTCAACTACGGGCTCAACAAAGTTCGCTTCCCGCAACCGGTTCGGGTCGGCAAGCGGATCCGGGCGCACGGCCAGCTGGCCGACTTCGCCGAGAACAAGCTGGGCCTGCAGGTGACGGTGCTCATCACGGTGGAGATCGAGGGCGAGGAGAAGCCGGGCTGCGTTGCCGAGTCGCTGGCCCTGCTGGTGCCGGGAAAGACCAGCTAATCACCCATTAGGTCACGGATCGGAAACTCCGGCGACAGCGGTCACGTCCGACTGCGACAGTGCTCCGACGGCGGGAATCGCCCGCTGTCGGAGCCTTCCATTCCCGGAGCAACAGTGAACACCAGCATGAGCCCGGCCGTCTCCATCGTCCTCGGCCTCGTCTACCTCGCCGTCGTCATCTTCGAGATCGCGGCCTACTGGAAGGTCTTCGAGAAGGCCGGCCGCCCCGGCTGGGGCGCGATCATCCCGATCTACAACGTGTACCTGTTGCTGAAGGTGGCCGGCCGTCCCGGCTGGTGGCTGATCCTGTACATCATCCCGCTGGTCAACATCGTCATCCACATCATCGTCTCGCTGGACGTGGCCCGTAACTTCGGCAAGGGCGGCGGGTTCGGCTTCTTCATGATCTTCCTGCTGGCCCCGATCGGCATCCCGATCCTGGGCTTCGGCGGCGCGCAGTACGTCGGCCAGCGCCCGCAGCAGCAGTACTGAGTTTCCTCGGTCATCGCCCGATTCCTTTGTAGGATCGGGCGATGACCGATGTCGTGCTGGCGGAGAACACCGACGGGGTGCGGCTGCTCACCCTGAACCGGCCGGAGAAGCTGAACGCGTGGACCCCGGCGATGGAGGAGCAGTTCTTCGGCGCACTGGCCGCCGCGGACGAGGATCCCGCCGTGCGGGCGATCGTCGTCACCGGCGCCGGCCGCGGCTTCTGCGCCGGGGCCGACCTGACCGCGCTGGGCGCGGTCGATCCCTCGAAGATCACCGAGGCCGACATCCATCCCAGCGGCAAGCCGATCAGCTACCCGCTGTCGGTACGGAAACCCGTGATCGCCGCGATCAACGGCCCGGCCGCCGGCATCGGTCTGGTCATCGCCCTCTACTGCGACGTCCGGTTCGCCGCGGCTGACGCCAAGCTCACCACCGCCTTCTCCCGCCGCGGGCTGATCGCCGAGCACGGCATCGCCTGGCAGCTGCCACGGCTGGTCGGCGCCAGCCGGGCCATGGACCTGTTGCTGTCCAGCCGAATCCTGCTCGGCGACGAGGCCGGCCGGATCGGGCTGGTCGACCACGTGCGGCCCGTCGACGAGGTGCTGCCGGCCGCGCTGGCCTACGCCAAGGACCTGGCCGAGAACTGTTCGCCGCAGTCCATGGCGATCATCAAACGGCAGGTGCTCGCGGCACAGGAGTCCGATTTGGACACTTCACGCCGTGAGTCGGTCGAGCTGATGCTGGCCTCCTTCGCCACGGCCGACTTCCGCGAAGGTGTGCTGAGCCACCTGGAGAAGCGGCCGCCGCGGTTCGAGGCGCTTGACCCTGACACCGTGTGAGCCCGTAGACCGGACCGCATCATGTTCAGCATCGGAGACTTCGCCCGCCTCGGGCTCGTGTCGGTCCGCATGTTGCGGCACTACGACGGCATCGGCCTGCTGCCGCCGGCCCGGGTCGACGAGGCCACCGGCTACCGGTGGTACGCCGCCGACCAGCTGCCCCGGCTCAACCGGATCGTCGCGTTGCGCAAGCTCGGCTTCACGCTGCACCAGGTGGCCGAGATGCTCGACGAGGCCGTGACCGCCGAGCAGCTGCACGGCATGTTGCGGCTGCGGCGGGCCGAGCTGGCCGCCCAGCTGGCCGCCGACAACGCCCGGCTGGCCCAGGTGCGGGCGCGTCTCCGCAGCATCGAGAGGGAGGGCAGGATGCCGTCGGTCGACGTCGTGCTCAAGAAGATTCCGCCGGTCCGGGTGGCCGAGCTGACCGCGCTCGCCGCCAGCTACGAGCCGGAGGACATCGGGCCGGTGATCCAGCCGTTGTACGCCCGCGTGGAGGCCGAACTGGCCCGGTCCGGGTTGGCGGCCTCCGGGCCCGGTATCGCTTACTACGAGGACGTTCCGGACGGTGTGCTGGTGCACGCCTCGGTGCAGGTCTCCGGCGAGATCGAGCGGGACTCGGAACTCCGGGTGACGTTCCTGCCCGGTCTGCCGGAGGCCGCGACCGCCGTGCACCACGGCCCGATGGCCGAGTCCGGGACGACGTTCAACGAGCTGGCCCGATGGTTGTCCGACAACGGGTATCGGGGTGGGCAGTACGCCCGTGAGGTGTACCTGCACTGCCCCGATCCCGAGCAGCGGGAGTGGATCACCGAGCTCCAGGTCCCGGTGGCCCGGGACTGAAGGGGTGGCTGGTCGTGGCCCGCCGCCACGTGACCACGACCAGCCACTCCACAGAGTGTGTCCGTACTGACACCCTCCGGCAATGCTCCACTTGGAAGCGCTCTCACCGACCGGTTTAGCCCAATCGGCCGATGATATCTTTCACACGATGTATTAAGCCGGCACCTCGTTCCAGGTCAGCTCACGCTGGTAGCCGTGCCGCCAGCCGCGAGCACGGACCGGGTCGGTCCGCGGCGTGTCGCCGTCGGGCGACTTGGCGTCCACGTTCTGCCCGCTGTCGTAGAAGCACTGCAGCGCCCGGTAGCCCCAGTCCTCCCACCCGCCCCAGGAGAACAGCTCCGCGTTGCCGCCGAGCGGGGACGAGTTGGACGGCTCCATCACGATCGGCTGCTCGTTGCCGCCGCTACAGGCCAGCACCTGGAACTTGCCCATATTGAGCAGGCCGAACCGGTCGTCGCTGCCGATCTGCAACCACTGGCAGTAGCTGTTGCCGGCCGCCGCGCCCTTGCTCTGCAACCAGGTCGACTGATTGGTGGGACTGGCGCACAGCACCTGGTCGTTGAACGCGCCGTTCTGGATCATCACCGTGCCGCCCGCCGGCGCGGCCGACGCGGCCGCGGGCGCGGCGACGAGTCCGGCCGCGACGGCGACGACCGACAGCAGCCGCCAGCTGATTCCACTCATGGTGACCCCTCCTCATGTTCGGTGATCTGACGGTCCGAAGTTAGACCGTCCCGAAGAGGACCGTCTAGGGGTAACGGTCCAAGTTAGGACGGTCGGATGCCGACACTGCTCCCCTAACCGGTCAGTAGTGGAATAGGCTGCGGCAATGAGCCTGCGGCATGCCCTGATCGGCCTACTGCGCGAGCGGCCGGCCAGCGGCTACGACCTGATGCAGATCTTCGAGAAGTCCCTCCACCAGGTGTGGCCGGCGACCAAGAGCCAGGTCTACGCCGAGCTGGCCAAGCTGGCCGACGCCGGCATGATCGCCGTGACGGCGGAGGGCCCGCGCGGCCGGCGGGAGTACGCGCCGACCGAGGCGGGCCTGGTCGAGCTGCGGCGCTGGCTGGTCGAGGTCACGCCGGACGAGCACCAGCGCAGCGCGACCCTGCTGCGGGTGTTCCTGCTCGGCGCGGTGGATCACGCGCAGGCCAGGGAGTTCATGCTGGCGGTCCGGGAGCGGACGCTGGCCGACCTGGCCCGCTTGGACGCCCTGACCGCCAGCATCGACTGGGACGAGCACGGCCACACCGACCTGGCTCGCTACGGCGCCATCGTGATGGAGTGGGGCCGTCGGATGGTCGAGTTGACCCTCGACTGGTCGGAGTGGGCCGCCGCCCGCATCCCCGACTAGTCAGTCGGCCAGGATCTGTTCGCGCAGGATGTCGGCGTGGCCGCAGTGCTGGGCCAGCTCGCGCAGCATGTGCAGGTACACCCAGCGCAGCGGCAGCGGGCCGCGGCGGTTGCCGTGCAACAGGTCGTCCAGGCCCAGGGACGCGGTCGCGGCGCGTGACGCCTCGCAGGCCTCGCGGTGCGCCTGCTGGACGCTGGCGATGGTGTCGGCGTCGTCGAGCACGAACGACTCGTCCGGCGTCGCCGGAATCCCGATCTCGGCCCGCGACCGGCAGCTGATGCCCTCGTCGAACCAGACCTTCTCGACGAAGGTCGCGTGCTTGACCAGGCCGAGCAACGTGGTCCTTGACGACACCAGCGAACGGCGGGCCTGCTCCTCGGTCAGCCCGTCCAGGCAGGCGGTGAGGTCACGGCGGTGCTCGTCGAGGAACACGTCGAACTGGGCGCGGATCGGGTCGTGGAAGACGTCCATGCTGGACGCCGCCGGGAGTGTGGACATGCCCGGAGCATGTCAGACCCCGCCGCACGACGTCACCAGAAATGCCACATGCGCTTCCCGCTTGGCATCTGAGCGCAAGCAGGAAGCGCATGTGGCGACAGAGCTAGGTGGTGCTGAAGCCGCTGAAGTCCACCTCGGCGGTGGTCCGCGGCGCGTGTGAGATGGCGTAGATGCCGACGTCCTGGGTCGCGGCGGCCGACGGCACGTTCCCGGTGCCGACCAGGATCCAGTTGGCGCCGTCGGTGGAGTAGTAGCCGCTGAACGTGGTGCCGGTGCGGGTCAGCTTCAGCCACGCCGGGTAGACCGCGCTGGCCACGGAAGCCTGCTGGTCGAGCAGCCCGTCGCCGTCGCTGTCCCAGTCGAGCAGGAAGCCGTTGCCGGGCGTCTCGGCCAGGATCACGTGCCCGGCGCCGGCGTTGGCGTTGCTGATGTCGTTGCGCACCATGATGCCGGCCTTGGCCCAGACGTTGCTGTTGTCCTGGGAGTCGATCCGCACGATCGTGGTGGAGCCGTCATGTTCCTTGCCCGGCAGGTACATCGCGCCGTACTCGTTGGTGCTGCCCCACAGGTCCGCGCCCTGGGCCTGGATGCCGAGCCGGTCACCGACCTGGCTGAACTGGGCCGTCGTCGAGGCGAACGTCTGGTACGGCCCTGTGACCGGGTGGTTGACGGTCGTCGAGTCAGCCGCGGCCACCGTGGCCGAACCGCCGAGCACGTAACGGAAATCGGCGCTGGCGTGGACCGAGGACGTGGTGAACAGCTTGTCCGAGGCGGCGATCGTCACCGCGAACGGAATCCGCACCTTCTCCCCCGGCCACACCACCGACCGTGACGGCAGCGTCGCCGGCGTCACCGTCGCACCGGCAGATGCCGTCAAAGCAAGGGAAACGTTGCGCACCGGGGTCGAGCCGTTGTCCGCGAACTCGAGAACACC
>DATJJB010000159.1:0-2147 GCA_035492655.1 Kutzneria sp.
GAGATGTGGTGCTTCTCCTGCTTCTTCAGCTTCGGCGGCTCGTCGGAGAGCAGGTGCACGGCGCCGTCCACCAGCGCGCGGGCGTAGCCCTGGGACTGGAGGTTGGCGAACAGGTCGACGAACTCGCCCTTGCGGCCGCGCACGATCGGGGCCAGCACCTGGAACTTGGTGTTGGCCGGCATGGCCAGCACCTGGTCGACGATCTGCTGCGGGGTCTGCTTGGTGATGGCCTCGCCGCAGACCGGGCAGTGCGGCTTGCCGGCGCGGGCGTAGAGCAGGCGGAGGTAGTCGTAGACCTCGGTGATCGTGCCGACGGTCGACCGCGGGTTGCGGTTGGTCGACTTCTGGTCGATGGAGACCGCGGGCGAGAGGCCCTCGATGAAGTCGACGTCGGGCTTGTCCATCTGGCCGAGGAACTGCCGGGCATAGGCCGACAGCGACTCGACGTAGCGCCGCTGGCCCTCGGCGAAGATCGTGTCGAAGGCCAGGCTCGACTTGCCCGAGCCGGACAGGCCGGTGAACACGATCATGCTGTCGCGGGGCAGGTCGAGGTCGACGCCGCGCAGGTTGTGCTCACGGGCGCCGCGAACGACGAGGCGGTCAGCCACTGGTTCCCCTCTTCACGCAAGGCTGGCGGACGGAAAGATCGAAAGTGTGGTCGAGCCCCCATGTTATGCCGAGGGTCCGACAATTTGCTCCGAGGGTGCAGATCCGCAGGTCCAGGGCACTACCGGTTGTCGATGGGTGGCCGTACGCTGGGTTAGGTATCTGATCACGCCGCGACGTCGGGATGAGCTGATGGTCAGTAATACCTCCGCCACGCACACGTCCGAAGCCACTGGGGTCTCCGTGCCGCCGCAACGGGTCCAGCAGTCCGACGCGGTCCGCGAGGCCGCCGCCGGCCTGGCCGCGGTGGAGCAGGCCACCGGCAGACTCCTGCAGGTCGTCGCGGACCTGGACGATGCCGCGGCACGGGGCGCCAGCGCCCTTCCCGGGTGGACGCGGGGACATGTGCTGACCCATCTGGCCCGCAACGCCGACGGGCTGGTCAACCTGCTGACCTGGGCCCGTACCGGCGTCGAGCACCCGATGTACGCCAGCAACGCCGACCGGGACATTGACATCGAGGAGGGCGCCCCGCGGTCGCTGTGGCTGCTCGAGCAGGACGTCGTGGCCGCCTGTGGCCGATTCGCCGCCGCTGCCACCGGATTGGGTGACACCGCCTGGCAGGCCGAGGTGATGATGCGCGGCAACCGGGCCGTCCGGGCGTACCAGGTGCCGTGGAAGCGGGTCAGCGAGCTGTGGATCCACATGGTCGACCTGGACGCCGGCGTCACGTTCGACGACGTGCCGGCCGACGTGGCCGAACGCATCATCGGCGACTCACTGGCCCACTACCGCTCACTGCCGAGCCGGCCGGCGTTCCGCCTCACCGTCGGCAGCCGCACTTGGGACCTCGCCGGCGACGGTGACGTGCACAACGTCACCGCCAGCAGCGGCGGGGCACTCTCCTGGGTGACCGGCCGTGGGGCTCACGGCCTGAACGGCGACGTCCCCACCCTCCCGCCTTGGCTGTGAGATCCACCCCATCGTGTGAACGCTCGGCCGCCATGGAAGGCCGGTGGCCGAGCGACTAAGTTCGGTGGTGTGGACGTTGTCGAGGAGTACACGGGACATGTCGAGCCCAACGGGCCGGCCGCACGGCGCACGCTCGAGGCCCTGACCATCACCAAGATCTCGGTCGGGCCGATGGACAACAACGCCTATCTGCTGGTGTGCCGCCGTACCGGCGACGCCCTGCTGATCGACGCCGCCGCCGACCCCGAGCGCCTGGCCGACCTGCTCGGCCACGACCCCGAGCGGCCGCGGTTGAAGACCATCGTCACCACCCACCAGCACCCCGACCACTGGCAGGCCCTCGGGGCCGTCGCCGGGGCCAACGGCTCCAACACCGCCGCCCACCCCCTCGACGCCGCTCCCCTGCCCGTGCCCCCCGACTTCCTCATCGAGCACGGCGCCACCCTCGAGGTCGGCGACTCCACCCTGGAGATCATCCACCTCCGCGGCCACACCCCCGGCTCCGTCGCCGTCCTCTACCGCGACCCCGCCGGCCACCCCCACCTCTTCACCGGCGACTCCCTGTTCCC
>DATJJB010000160.1:0-13336 GCA_035492655.1 Kutzneria sp.
GGAGACCGGCCACCACCCGGACCTCCGCTCACTGGAGCTCGATGGCCGGCTGCGCATCGACACCGTGCCCGACCGCACCGGCCACCGCCCCGGCTTCAGCCTCTCCCGCCACACCCCCCAACAGATCGCCGCCGCCGCTCACCCCCACGAGCTACCGGCCAGCGACCGCGTCCACCTGTTCGTCGACAACGCCCAGCACGGCCTAGGCTCCGCCGCCTGCGGCCCCGACGTCCTCCCCCAGTACGCCAACTGGCCGGCCTCCCACACCTTCACCCTCGTCTTCAAAGCCTGAAGCTCGGAAAGGGGCATTCCTCTCGTTCAACGCGAGTAATTGCGCGTTGATCATGGGAGAGATGTCGGGAAGGGCCTCTTACTGACGTTGAACGCCAGGATCGGTCCCTTGATCTTGGTGGAGCGGGTCATTCCTCGACCCCCGAGTCGAGGAATGACCCGCTGCGTCAGACCAGCACGACCTGCGTGACGAAGGGGAGCAGGCGCGCGGCGGCCGGGTCGGCGTCGAGCGGCACGGCGACCGGCGTCCGCCCGGTCTCGGTGGCCAGCGTCTTGGCCAATTCGTCCACATCGGACGGTGTGGTCTCGTCCACCCAACGCCGCACCGGCGTCATCGGGTCCTGCTGCTGCTCGTGGTGGGCCTGCAAGCCGGCGGCGACGGCGTCGTGCCAGCAGAGGCCGGCGGCGACGCCGACTTCGGCGTGCGGGGTGGACTGGTCGAGCCAGACCCGGCGGCGCGCGCCGGTGATCAGGTCGGTGCCCCAGGCCCAACCCCGGCCGGCGGCCAACGCGCCGTAGCTCGCCATCGCCGCGAGCACGGCCCGCACCTTGGCGGTCTCGGCATCGTTGGCCCAGGCCAACACCCGGTGCGCCGGCCAACGACGCAGCGGATCGGCCACGGTCGCCCAGCTGACGACACCGGCCTGCTCGACGGCGGAGAGCAGGCCGGTGTGTCGATCCACGAACCCGGGCAGCCGATCCAGGAGCTCCCCGGGCGTCAGCGGCGCGGCCGACGGCGCGGCACCGACCGGGCCGCCCCACTGGTAGCGGTGCTCGGTGATCTCCAACGTGTCCCGGTCCAGCCGCAGCAGCGTCGGCTCGGCGGTCGGCGTGGCACCGGTGAGATAACGGAAGCAGGTCAACGCCGTCTGCGCCCCGATCAGCGCGGCGGTGACGGCCTCCAGCTCAGTCCTGGCTTCGAGCACGGGAGCGGGGTCGTCCAACCGGCCCTCGTACGCCGCGGCCATCAATGCACCCGGCACACGCTTGGGCAATACGACCGGCTCGTCCTCCGGGACCAATCGCCGCCAGGCGGCTTCGGTCGGCCGGCCACCGGCGTGAACAGGCGTTATCCACGCGTCGCGGCCGCGAATGAAGACCTGGGTCAACGACACGTTCGCGGCTCGGCAGCGCCGGCCCATCTCGATCAGGTCGGCGAAATCGGACGATACGTGCACGACGAGATCGGTCTCGCCGAGATACGCCTCGATTCGGTCGACGTTATCGGTCAAGACGTGCTGGAATTCGTCGCGCACCGTGTATTCCGGCGCGGAACCGGTGGTGAAGACCCGGGTCTGCCGCCAACCGGTGCCGAGGCCGGCGCGCAGCACCGCGCCGAGCGCCACACCCTCGCCGACCACGGCCACCCTGGCCTGCCGGAGCCGGTAGAACCCCTGCTCAGCCGGCGCGTTCTCGATCTCGGAGCGGTATTCGACGGCCTCGGCCCCGGTCAGGCCGACGATCGTCTCGGTGCACTGGCTCACGGCGGGTCACCGCGCCGCGCCGCGGCCGGCACGCCGCTGGAAAGTGCGATAAGAGGTGAACACCGTGCCACTGTCACCCATTTTCTGCCGCAGCCGGGAATAAACGGCAGCGCCCATGGCAACGCCCACCATGAAATGCCTTCTCTCAACGTGGTTTTCCCCCGACAACCACTGTAGGCATTCCCTGAGCACGGCGTTCGTGAAACCGTCCGGTCGTCCGTCCGAGTTGGCACGAACTCACCGCTCAGTGGCCCGGATCACAGGCCGTCGACCAGGGCGCGCACCTCCGGATCGCGGATCTCGAAGACGTCGAGCACGCCGATGCGAACCAGAGCGGGCTTCAACTCCCGCAGCTGCCGCACGATCGCCTCCCACTGAGCACTGCTCGACTCGACCTCGGCCAGCGCGCGCACATTGCCGATGAACGCCGCGACCGAGCCCTTGCGCACGTATTCACCGCCGAATTCAGTGCCCTCGGCGCCATCGGGCAGCACATCTTCCGGCTTGACGGGCTGGTTGCCCATGTCTCCTCCTCGACTCAACTTGCGTGTCATCTGCACGCATCAGCAACAGTAGCCGACTTGCGTGCCAGGTGCACGCATCGGCCGAGTGAGGCGAGTCACGTATCTGGATCGTCCAGAATGGACGGGCAAAGCGAATTGCCCGTGCTCCCAAGGGTCCTTGACTTTCCGGGCACCGCTGGCCACTATCCGGCCAGGCTTTTCTCTGCTCCCGGACAAAGCACTCAGCGGTGGCCCCCACGGCGCCGCACGGCCCGGGCGCGGACCTTCTTCCCTGCTCTCCGCCCTGTTCTCCGCTCACCCGGTCACCAGGTGCGATGGAGCACGACCTCGAAAGGGCGGACAATGAGCGAGGAGACCGCGGCCCGGCCGCGTCGGCGCTGGCTGTGGCTCGTGGCGCCGGTGGTGCTCGTGGTGGTCACCGCGGCCAGCCTGAGCGTGTACTTCGCGGAGCGCGCGCAGAGCCAGACCGAGACCGTGCTGGGCGACGCCGGTCCGGCCGACCGCGTCGACGTGCTGTTCTACGTGCAGAAACTCGATCCGCAGAGCCAGACGCTGTCGGCCCAGGTGAGCATCGACCCCAAGGGCCGCTTCGCCGACTCCGACGGCGCGCCGGCCAAGGACGTCACGCTGCACCTGGCCGCGATCAAGGGCGACACGCTGACCTTCAAGGCCGGCAAGAACCCGGGCATCAACGACGTGCAGGTGCCGCTGTCCGACGGCGTCATCACCGACTACCCGTTCGACAACTACAAGATCGACTTCGCCTTCCTGGCCGAGACCAACGGCGAGGCCGCGCCGGTGGCGGTGACCTTCGCCAGCGGCGACACGTTCTTCGGCATCCACCCGGGCGCCACCAAGGTCGACGACGGCGTGCTGAGCTTCGCCGCCGACACCAGCCGCACCGTCGGCATGTTCGCCTTCGCCCTGTTCATCATGGCGTTCATGTGGTGCCTGAGCATCGCCGCGGTGATCGCCGCGACCTTCGCCATCACCGGCCGGCACGGCCTGCTCTGGCCGTCCATGAGCTTCATGGGCGCACTGCTGTTCGCCCTGGTGCCGCTGCGCAACGCGGTGCCTGGCAACCCGCCGATCGGCTCGGTGGTCGACTTCGCCGCGTTCTTCATCGCCGAGGCACTGATCTCGCTGTCGCTGATCTGCACCGTGGTCGTCGGCTACCGGGTCGAGCTGCGCAAGAAGGCCGAAGCCGCCGCCTAGACCCGGATCCGCCCGGCGGCGACCTCGGTCGCGTAGCCCTCGTAGGCCGGCACGTAGCCGGTGTCGCGATCGGCCAGCACGTGCACCGGGCCGCCGCCGGTGTAGCCCTGCTCGCGCAGCGCCACCTTGCGGCTCTTGAACGTGGACGTCTGCTCGACTTCGTCGATCACCCTGAGGAACAGGGGAATCGCGTAGCCGGGCAGGCGTTTCGCCAGATGCCGGGCCAGGCCGGGCCCGTCGAGCTCGGCGCCGTCACGCAGCTTGACCGCGGCCATGCCGGCCCGACCGTCCGCGCCCGGCACCTCGACGCCGTACACCACGGCCTGCTCGATCGCCGGCCACTCGTCCAACGCGCCCTCGACCTCGGTGGTGGCCACGTTCTCGCCCTTCCATCGGAAGGTGTCGCCCAGCCGGTCCACGAAGGCCACGTGGCCCCAGCCCTGGTCCCGGACAAGGTCGCCGGTGTTGAACCAGCAGTCGCCGCGCCGGAAACCGTTGCGCACCAACTTCTTCTCGGTGGCGTCGGCGTCGGTGTAGCCGTCGAACGGGGCCTTGTCGGTGACCTTGGTGATCAGCAGCCCGACCTGGCCCGCGCCGACCTTTCGCAGGTGGCCGTCGGCGTTGCGGGCCGGCTGCCCGGTGTCGGCGTCGAAGGCGACGACGGCGAACGGCAGCGGGCACATGCCGGCCGTGCGCTCGAGGTTGAAAGCGTTGATGAAGGCCAGGTTGCACTCGCTGGCCCCGTAGAACTCGGCCACCCGGCCGATGCCGAACCGCTGGGTGAACTCGTCCCAGATCTCCGGCCGCAGCCCGTTGCCGACCATCACCCGGACGCGGTGCGTGCGCTCGTTGGGGCGCACGGGCTGGTTGAGCAGGTACCGGCAGAGTTCGCCGATGTAGCAGAACGCGGTGGCGCGGGTGCGCTGGACGTCGTCCCAGAACCGAGAGGCGGAGAAGTTGCGGCCCAGCGCGAATGTCGCGCCCGCGCCGAGCACCGACGACAGCGACACCGTCAACGCATTGTTGTGGTACAGGGGAAGGCAGCAGTACAGCGTGTCCCCGGAGGTGAGCCGTACGCCGAGGTGACCGAGGCCGGTCATCGCCTTGAGCCACCGGTAGTGGCTCATCGAGCTGGCCTTGGGCAGGCCGGTGGTGCCGGAGGTGAAGACGTAGAACGCCTTGTCCCGTGCGTGGATCAGCGGCGTCTGCACCGGATCGTGGTCGTCGGCGCTGACCGCGGCCTCGTCCAGGTCGAGATAGCCCCGCGGCGCCTCGTCGCCCGCCGGCAGGCACAGCACGGTGCCACGGATCTCGTTGGCCGGTATGGACTTCAGCGCATCCAGGCATTCGCTGCCGAAGATCAGCACGGTGCTGTCGAGCAACTTCTGGCTGTGGTTCAAGACATCGCCGCGCTGGTGATGGTTGAGCATGCCGGCGGTGGCGCCGAGTTTGACCACCGCCAGCGCCGCCAGCAGCGTCTCCGGGCGGTTCTCGGCCAGGATGCCGACCGTGGAGCCCGGGCGCACGCCGTGCGCGTTGAGCACCGCCGCATAGCGGTTCACCCACAGGTTGGCCTGGCCGTAGGACAGCTCGGTGTCCTCGAAGCGCAGGAACGGCCGGTCCGGATGGCGGTGCGCGGCCCGCTGGAACACGTGGCCGACCGAGTCGCGGCTGGTCGGCCCGATGGTGGCCAGGCCGATCGCGCCGTGCAGCAGGCTGGGCGCGTCCAGCGCCATGGCGGGCAGCGCCCGCACCACGTCGACCAGCCCGATCCGATGGGCCGCAGACTGCTCCGTCGCGCTCATTGCCGCCATGCTACCGACCGGTAGGTACTGGGACAACGGTTCGCTACTTCGTCCGCAGGTCCGTGATCACCCAGTGGTCCCCCTGCCGCTGGGCCGTCACCGTGAGCTCCGCCGCGGCCAGGCTGCTCTGGTTGTTGTCGCCCCGGGTCGCGGACTGGTCCAGGAAGACCAGCAGCTGGGCGTGATCACCCTGGAGCAGGGTGACGCCGCTGTCCACCACCGTGGTCGTGAGCATCAGCTTCTGCGCCGGGGCCTGCTGCTTCACCTGCGCGAACAGCTCGTCGTACTGGTTTTCCGCGTTGCCCTTGAGGTTCTGCTTCGCGGCCTGCTCGGTGGCTGCCGTGTTGTCGTACCGATAGGAGAACACCTTGCCCAGCGCGGAGTTCACGTCCCCGACGACCTTGCTCGTGGCCGCCGGATCGACCAGCGCCTGATTGGCCGTCGCCGGCTCGTTCCACAGACTCGTCGCCTCGATACGGAACCAGCTTCCCAGTGCCACCAAGGCAATCGCCACCGCGATGAGGTATTTCACGCCTTCACCTGCACCGGGGCCAGGGCGCTGACCTGCCAGCCTTGCGCGGTTCGCGTGAGATCGGCCTGGAACCTGGTGCGCTTGGACGTTTTCTGGCCGGTTGCCGGCGTGACGTCCAGTTGCACGGCGGCGATCAGCTTCGCGGTGCCGGCGCGCTGGTCCAGCGCCGTGACGGCGGTGTCCATGACCTGCGCCGTGGTGACGGTTCTGGCCTGTTCCAACTGTTTGCGGCTGTCGGTGCCGGTCTGCGCCAGTTGGTCGTGCAATGTGCCGGTGGAGACGGCCAGCCAGGACTTCAGGCCGTCGTCGATCTTGCGGTAATCCAGGGTGTTCAGCGTGGCGATGTCGTGCTGGGCGGCCTGCGTGACGGCCTGCCGGTCCAGCGCGAACAGCCGCGCGTCGTCGTGGGCGGCGCTCCACCAGGACCAGCCGCCCCACGCGGCGAACACCGCCGCCAGGATCACCACGATCTTCATCTCGGCTCCTATCCGTTCGGGGCGTTCTGGGCGCCGCGGACGCCCGTGCCGGAGCTCGGCGGCAGCGTGCAGCGGGCCTGCGTGTTGAGCGGCGTGGTCGCGGCGGTGTCGAGGCCGCTCTTTCGGTCGGTGCCGTCGTAGCCGGCGGTGCAGCCGATGGGGTCGAAGAAGGTCAGCGACAGCCCGAAGTTGGCCGTGCCGTCGGCCACCGCGCTGGTGCCGGCGGCGATCGCCGGCGGGGCGGAGATCAGCAGCTGCTGGATGGCGTCATGGCGGCCGAGGGCTACGGTCGAGGTGGTCAGCAGATTGGCGATCAGCACGCCCAGACTCGGGTCGGTGTCCCTGATCAGCTGGCTGACCTGCGTCGACAGCTGCGGCACGGTGCCGATCAGGCTGCGCAGGTCGGTGTCGGACGCGACCAGCCGATCGGCGATCAGCTTGGTGTTGACGCCGAACTGGCTCAGGGCTTGGGCTTCGTCGTTCTGGGTGTGCAGGACCGTGGTCGAGTCGGTGACCAGCTGGGTCAGCTGCGGCATGTGCTGGGTGGCCGCATCGACGAAGGAATGCGTGCTGTCCAACAGGGTCTGCAGGTCCGTGGTGGTGCCGTGGGTGGCCGTGTCGAGCTCGTCGACCAGCGTGGTCAGCTTGTCGGCCGGCACGCTCTGCACCAGGCCGTCGATGCTGGTCAGCAGGGTCTGCACGGGCAACGGAACCTTGGTCGCCTGGCGCGGGATGACCGAGCCGTCGTGCAGGGTCGGGCCGTCCGGACGCTTGGGTCGTAGGTCGACGTACTGCTCGCCGACCGCCGATCGATTGGCCACGACCGCGTCGATGTCCGTCGGGATGTCGTACTGATCGAGGTTCAGCGCCACGTCCACGCCGTCGTCGCTGAGGCTGACCGTTTGGACCCGGCCGATCGGGACGCCCCGGTAGGTCACCTCGGCGTTGGGGAAGATGCCGCCGGCGTCCGACAGCTTCATCGTCACGGTGTAGCCGCCGGTCCCGAACAGGCCGACGTAGCGGGCCGCGATGAAGGCCACCGCCGTCAGACCGACCAGCAGGAACGCCACCACCTTGAGGCGGACTCCGTTGGTCAGCATCAGTGGTCCTTGAGGTAGACGTTGAGGTAGTCGCCCTTGATGTCGTTGAGAACCTGGTCGGTGAAGGGGAAGGTGACCAGCACCTGCAACGCTTTCGGCAGGTTGTCGCCGGCCTTGGCCAGCTGCTGCAACGTCGGCTGGAGGGCCTTCAGGTCGGCGACGAGGTCGTCCCGGCTGCGATTCACCGTGTCCACCGCGGTCCGCGAGAGTCGGTCGAGGGCGTCGACCATGCTCGTCAGACTGTCCTTCTGTTGCGCCAGCACGGCGATTCCCGGCGTGAGGCCGTCGATCGCCGACGTGATCTGCCCCTTGCGGTCGTCCAGCGTCCTGGCCAGCTTGGCCATGCCGTCCAGCGCATTGACGATGTCGCCCTTGTGACCGTCAAGGTCCTTGACCAGATTGTCCACTTTGGACAGCAGGTCGCGGATGTTGCCCTCGTTGCCGCCGAGGGCCTGGTTCACCTGCTGCGTGATCGTCTGGAGCTGGGCCACGCCGCCCCCGTTGAGCACCATCGACAGCGCACCCAGCACCTCTTCCACCTGCGGGTTCCGGTTGGTGCGACTGAGCGGGATGCTCGCCCCGTCGGCCAGCGTCGTCGGCCCTGGATTGCCGGCCAGCTCGACGTACTTCTCCCCCAGCAGGCTCGACTGCCGCAGATAGGCGTGTGCGTCGGCCGGCAGCCGGACGTCGCCGTTCACCGTCATCGAGACCAGCGCCGTCCAGCCGTCCGGGGCCAGCCTGATGGCGTCCACCCGGCCCACCGGCACGTCGTTCACCCGCACCGCCGCCTGCGACACCAGGTCGAGCACGTCGCCGAACTGCGCCGTCACGTGATAGGGCCGGCCGCCCACGTCCGCCCCGCCCGGTAACGCACAGGCCGTTACCAACAAGACCGCTGACAAGATCGCGTATTTCCGCATCACCCCACCCCCGGCAGCGGCAGCACTGGCTGCTCCCCCGGCGCGAACTCGCGGATGTCGGCCCGGCCGGACAGCATCTTCGTCGCCGGGTCGTAGGCGTTCAGCACGTTGCCCAGGGCCAGCGGCGCCACCTTCAGCGCCTCGTCCAGCGACGCCTTCTCCTTGGCCAGCACCTGACTCACCTGCGCCAGCTTGTCCACATTGGACGCCAGCCGGCCCCGGTTGTCCTGGATGAACTGCTTCACCACCGCCAGCGCCCCGGCCAGCTCCCGCAGCGCCGCCCCCAGGTCGTCCCGATCCTGGGCGAGGAAGGCCGACACCTCCCCCAGCCGGTCCGTCACGTCCCGCACCTGGTTGTCGCTGCCCGCCAGCATCGCCGTGAACCGCTGGAGGGTGTCGACCGTCCCCGTGAAGTCGTCCTTCGACCCGGACAGCGTGCCGGCCGCCGCCGCCAGCTGCCGGACCGTGTCGTTCAGCTTGGCCCCGTTGCCGTCCAGCACCGCCGCACCCGTCCTGACCAGGTCCGACAACGCCCCATTGGCGTTGGCCCCGTTCGGGCCGAGCGCCGTGGCCAGCTGGTTCAGGCTGCCGTACAGCTGGTCCAGCTCCACCGGCGTGGCCGTGTCGTCCTCCCCGATCGTCGAATCCGGCGGCAGCGTCGGGCCGTTCGTGTACGCCGGCGCCAGCTGCACGAACCGGTCCGACACCAGGCTCGGCGCCATGATCACCGCCTTGGCCTGCACGGGAATGCTCACTCCCGGCTCCACCGTCAGCCGCACCCGGACCTGCGTCCCCGCCGGCCGCACCTCGTCCACCGTGCCCACCTTCACGCCCAGCACCCGCACGTCCGAGCCCGCGTACACGCCCACCGCCTCGGCGAAGTACGCCGTCACGTGCAGCGGCTCCCGCGTCGACAGCGGCCCGAACACCGTGCTGGCGATGACCAGCAGCATGCTCATCAGCTGATTCATCAATTCCCCTTCCCGCCTGGCGGCACGCAATCGCGACCGGGCGTGGCCGGGACCAGGCCGCACAGATAGGTGTCGATCCAGCGGCCGTTGCCCATGGCGTTGTCGAGCAGGCGGTAGTACGGCCCGAGCAGGGACAAGCCCTTGTCCAGGTTCTGCTGGTTCCGTTGCAGCACAGCAGTCACCTGGTCCAACTGGGCCAGCGTCGGACCGAGTTGGGCGTTGTTGTCGGCCACCAGCCCGGTCAGCTGCGCGGCCAGCGCGACGCTGCCGGTGAGCAGCGCCCCGATGGCCTGCCGGCGCTGCTTCACCTCCTGTAGCAGCAGCGCGCCGTCGCCGATCAGGCGTTGGAACTGCTCGTCGCGGTCGGCCAGCGTGCGACCGATCTTGGCTGTGCCGGCCAACAACTCCCTGAGCTCCTCATCCCGTGACGAGATCGTCTTGGCCAGGCCGGACAGGCCGTCGACCGTGGCCCTGATCTCGGCCGGGGCGTCGCGGAAGGTGTCGGCCAGCACGCCGAAGCTCTTCGCCAGTTGGCCCGTGTCGATCTGTGTCACGGTCCCGGCCAGGTCGTCGAACGCCGCCACCACGTCGTACGGCGCGGCGGTTCGTCGCCGCGGGATCACCCGCGCCGGATCCTGTTCCCCGCTGCCCTTCGGGTCCAGCTCCAGGTACTTCTGCCCCAGCAGGGTCTTGATCTCGATCGACGCCGTCGTGCCGTCCCCGATCCACGCGTCCCGGACCCGGAACCCCACCCGCACCTGGTCGCCCTCCAGCCGTACCGCAGTCACCTCCCCCACCTTCACGCCGGCCACCGCCACCTCGTCCGACGCCTTCAACCCGGCGGCTTCGCTGAAGTAGGCGGCGTAGGCCGTGGTCCCGAACGGCAGGTCGTCGGCGAAGAACACGCCGGCCGCGACGAGGGCGGTGACGGTCACCCCGACCACCGCGACGATGACCGGGTTGAGTTCGAGGAAGCTGCGCTTCACCGGCACCTCCCCGCCGTCACCGGGATTCCCGGCGTCGCCCCACCCGGCGGGGCGGGGGCGTCCGTTGTCGCCGAGCACAGGTAGAAGTTGAGCCACGAGCCGTAGGAGGCAGTCCGGCCGAGGGCGTCGAGCTTGGTCGGCAGCGTGGTGAGGAACTGCTCGACCAGGCCGGAATTGGCGGCGAGGTTGGCCGCGACGCCGCCGAGTTGGGTGATGTCGTCCTTGAGGGGCTGGCGGCCCTGGGCGAGCAGCTGGGTGGTGGCGTCGGCGAGACCGGACAGACCGCTGATGGCGTCGCCGATGGAGCCCCGGTCGGCGGCGAGGCCGCTGACCAGCTGCTGGGTGGTGGTGACAAGGGAGGAAAGCTGGTCGTCATGGGTGTTGACCTGCGCCAATACGGCGTTGAGATGCGTCACGACGTCGCCGATGACCTGGTCCCGTTGGGCGAGCGTGGAGGTGAGGGAAGCGGTGTGGGCGAGCAGGTCGTCGACGGTGCCGCCCTCGCCCTGGAGCACCTGCACGATCTCGCCGGCCATCTGGTTGACGTCGCCGGGTGACAACGCCCGCAGGAGCGGCTTGAAACCGTTGAGCAGGGCGGTGAGATCCAGCGCGGGGGCGGTGCGGGACAACGGGATCTGCCCGCCGGGCGGCAGGACCTGGTTGGGGTCGCCCGGGCCCTGGCCGAGGGAGACGTACCGCTGCCCGACGAGATTGCGGTACTTGATGGCGGCAGTGACAGAAGCCGGCAAGGGATGGTCTTGTCGCACGGAGAACTCCACCTCGGCGACCCGCCGCTGGGCGATGGAGATGCGCTCGACCTGGCCGACCTTGACGCCGGCGATGCGCACGTCGTCACCGACGGACAGCGCGATGGCGTTGGTGAACTGTGCGGTGTAGTTCACTGTGTCGCCGTCGCCCGGATTGGCGATGGCGATGCCCAGCGCGGCCGTGGCCACGCCGGTGACCAGCACAAAGGCCAAGCCTTTCAGCAGCGGGACCTTGAGGCTCCTCATCCGACCGTCACCTCCGTGCCCCGGTAGAGCGGGCCGATGAGCACGCTGCCCCAGCTGGGCACGTCCCGGCCCAGCAGTGCGCCGATGAAGCTGTTCTCCTGCACGGAATTGGGCGCGGCGGTGACGGGATAGCAGGACGGTCCGCCGACGTCGTCGTAGACGGGAGCGTCCCGGCCGGGGACGTACTTTCCCCTGCCCGGCTGGACGTTCACGGTCACGTGCAGGCCGGGTTCGTTGCCGCCCTTGCCCAGCACCTTGTCCATCTCCGGCGCGAAGGCGGTCAGCGCCCGCAGCAGGCACGGGTACTCGGGCGAATACCGGGCCAGCAGGTTCAACGTCGGCACGCTGGCCTGGGACAGGCGAATAACGTTGTTGCCGTTACGTCGCAGGAAGGTCTCCAGGTCCTGGGAGCCGGTGGTCAGGTTCTGGAACAGGCTGGCCAGGTTGGCCCGCTGGTCGGCGATGGTCCGGCTGGTGGTCGTGAGATCGGACAACGCCTGCACGACATCGGGCGCGATGCGGCTGTAGTTGTCCGTCACCTGGGCCAGTTCCCGCATGCCGGCAGTGAATTCGTCGAGGTGCGGGGTGAAGTCGTCGACGTCGCTGCCGAGCCAGGTCAGGGTCTGGCCGAGCGCCGCGCCGCGCCCGGCCAGCGCCCCCGCCAGGGTGCTGAGGATGGCGGACAGCTTCTGTGGTTGCACGGCCTGGAGCATCGGCATCAGGTCGCCGACGACCTTCTCCACCTCGACCGCCGTGGCCGACCGGTCCTGGCCGATCACGTCGCCGTCGGCCAGTGGCGGTCCCGGCCTACCGGCCACGAGATCCACGTAGCGTTCGCCGAACAGGGTCTTCGGCAGCAGGCGAGCGGTGACGTCCCGTGGGATTCGGCCGATCTGGTCCGGCCGCATGGCCAGGGCGAGCTCCGCGCCGGAACCGTCGGTCCGCACGTCCCGGACCTCGCCGACGACCACACCCCGCAGCTTCACCTCGGCCGCCAGGCGCAGCTGGTTGCCGACGTGGTCGGTCCGCAGCGTCACCATCACCGCCGAGGTGAAGTCCTTGCGGTAGATGGCAATCGACAGCGCCACGACCAGTGCCATGATCGTCAGGTAGACCGCGCCGGCCAGCTTCTTCATCCCGCCACCTTCACCGTCGTGGTGGCGCCCCAGATGGCCAGGCTGAGGAAGAAGTCCAGCATGCTCACCGCGACGATGGTGGTCCGCACGGCCCGCCCGACCGCGATGCCGACGCCGGCCGGGCCGCCGGTCGCGCGATAGCCGAAGTAGCAGTGCACCAGCATCACGACCACGCTGAACACCAGCACCTTGCCGAACGAGTAGAGCACGTCGTACGGCGGCAGGAACAGGCCGAAGTAGTGGTCGTACGTGCCGGCCGACTGGCCGTAGAACACCACGGTGATCTCCCGCGACGCCAGGTACGAGCACAGCAACCCGATGGCGTACAACGGAACCACGGCGACGAAGCCGGCGACCACCCTGGTGCTGACCAGATAAGGCAGGCTGCGCACGGCAATCACCTCCAGCGCGTCCACTTCCTCGGCGATCCGCATCGCGCCGAGCTGGGCCGTGAAGCCGGAGCCGACCGTCGCCGACAGCGCAAGGCCGGCCACCAAAGGGGCGATCTCGCGCGTGTTGAAGTAGGCCGACATGAAACCGGAGAAGGCGGCGACGCCGATCTGGTTCAGCGCCGAATACCCTTGCAGGCCAACCACAACACCGGTGAACACGGTCATGCCGACCATCACGCCGACGGTGCCGCCGATCACCGCCAGCGCGCCGGAACCGAAGCCGACCTCGGCCAGCAGCCGGACGACCTCCTTGAAGTACCGCCGCACCGCGAACGGGATCGCCGCCAGCGCGCGGAGGAAGAACAGCAGCTGGTCGCCGAGCGCCTCCATCACATCCCCTTCGCCGGCACGATGCGCAGGTACACCGCGGTGATCACGGCGTTCACCAGGAACAGCAACAGGAACGTGATGACCACCGACTGGTTCACCGC
>DATJJB010000161.1:0-10441 GCA_035492655.1 Kutzneria sp.
ACACGGTGCTGGTGACGGATTCGGCCCATCACAGCGTGGTGGAGCTGGCGGCCGACGGTGAGACGGTCATCAGGCGTATCGGCACGGGTGAGCGTGGCCGGCAGGACGGCGGACCGGACCGGGCGACGTTCGCGGAGCCGGCGGGAATTGCCGTGCTGCCCAAGGAGGTCGCGGCCGAGGTCGGCTACGACGTGGTGGTGGCGGACACCGTGAACCACCTGCTGCGAGGCATCGAACTGAGCACGGGCACCGTCACGACGGTCGCCGGCACGGGCGAGCAGTGGCGCATGGGTGACACGGACGGCCCGGCGGACGAGATCGACCTGACGAGCCCGTGGGATGTCGCCTGGTGGGCGCCGGCCAACGGTGTTGTTGTTGCCATGTCAGGAAATCACACGCTGAGCCGGTTCGATCCGATCGCCAGGACGGTCAGCCGCTTCGCCGGCACGACGGTGGAGGGTCTGAAGGACGGGCCGGCGCTGGAGGCGTTCTTCGCGCAGACCTCCGGTCTGGCGGCCGACGGGGACAAGCTGTGGCTGGCGGACTCGGAAACCTCGGCACTGCGGTGGATCGACCGTGACACCGACGGGGACTTCGAGGTGCACACCGCGGTGGGACAAGGGCTTTTCGACTTCGGCCACCGCGACGGCGCAGCGGACCAGGCGCTGCTGCAACACCCGCTCGGCGTCGCGGTGCTGCCCGACGGCAGCGTGGCCATCGCCGACACGTACAACTCGGCGATTCGGCGCTACGAACCCGAAAGCGACGAAGTGTCCACACTGGCCACCGATGTCGCCGAGCCGTCCGGCGCGGCCATTGTGGACGGTGAACTGGTAGTCGTGGCCTCTGCGGCGCACCGGCTGGAGCGGCCCGTGCCGCCGGGCGTTTCGGCCCGCTTGGTCGCCGGCGACGCGCACCAGGTCCGCCGGCCGCCGTCGGACATCGGCGTCGGCGAGCTCGAACTGACCGTGGTGTTCACGCCGCCGCCGGGCCAGAAGCTGGACGACCGCTACGGCCCGTCCACGCGTCTGGAGATCACGTCCTCGCCGCCGGAGCTGATCACGGCCGGCGCGGGCGAATCCACCGACCTGACCAGGAAGTTGACCATCGCCGAGGGCTTCACCGATGGCGTCCTGCACGTCGTGGCGCAGGCCGCCAGCTGTGACGACGGCCCCGGCGTCGAGCACCCGGTCTGCCGACTGACCAGGCAGGACTGGGGCGTGCCGGTGCGCGTCGCCGAGCAGGGCCCGAGCCGGCTGGCGCTGGTCATGGGCGGGGTCGACGACCAGGCGACGTAGAATCGGCCCCGTGGCAGAGTCAAAGCTCCAGATCCAGATGCTGCACGACCGGGTGCTGGTGAAGATCTCGCCGGAGGACGGTGAGCGTCGCAGCAGCGGCGGCATCGTCATCCCGGCCACCGCCCAGGTCGCCAAGCGGCTCGCCTGGGGCGACGTGCTGGGTGTCGGCGGGCACGTGCGCAACGTCAAGGTCGGCGACCGGGTGCTGTTCAACCCGGAGGACCAGCTCGAGGTCGAGGTGCAGGCCCAGACCTACACCGTCATGCGCGAGCGGGACATCCACGCGGTGGCCACCGAGGAGACCGAGCAGGGCACCGGCCTGTACCTCTAGCCGTTCTCGCCCTTGGCCCGGCGGCGCTGCTCTTCGGCCCGCTCCCGGCAGCGCCGCAGGAACTCGGCGTCGTCGTCCGGGTTGCCGGCCACGTGCCGGCCGGGCCGGTCGTACTCCGGAAACGAGGATCGGCTGCGCGGCGGGTAGGTGCCGAACCGCGGCTTGCCCACGGCCAGCCACAGGATCGAGCCGACCAGTGGCAGCAGCAGGACGATCAGCAGCCACAGCATCTTGGGCAGATGGCGGCACACCGACTCGTCGGTGACGATCACGTCGACCAGACAGAAGATCCACAGACAGAAGACCGCGACGCCCACGGCGCCGTCGAAGTAAAGCACTGCTACCCCCTGAGTTTCGGACGAGCCAGATACTGGCACGAACCCCTGGCAATCCGCGCGAGACTTGCCAAACCGGGCGCGTGAGGGGTGCGCGTCCTCGCAGGTTGATCTTGTGGTGTCGCGGTGGGTTGCCTCGCGGGTTTCTGCCCAGCGATCGGCAGCGCCGGCGCTATCCTTCGAATGTGCATTCGAGCGTTTCTCGAAGGGGGAACCAGGCCCTCAAGGCAGGCACCTATGACGGCGCGCTCCGTCTGCCGACCCCGGGCAGTGGCGCGCCCGGCCTTTCCTTGTGGGGTATGGGACGCGCCTGCGACACCTCCACCGGGACCTTCTCCACCGTCAGTTCGGACACCACCACCGTGGTGACCCTGAAGAAGGTCTAAGCGCCGCAACGAAAATGGCCCCTCCGCGAGCGGAGGGGCCATTTGTCGTGAGTGGCACTCAGAACGCGGACTCGTCCACGTCCATCAGCGAGTTGTCGGTGGTCTCGGCGACCTTGCGGCGCGCGGTCAGCTCCGGCAGCACGTTCTTGGCGAAGAACGACGCCACCGCGACCTTGCCCTCGTAGAACGCCTTGTCCTTGGCCGACGGGGTGCCGGCCAGCGCGGCCAGGGCCACCTCGGCCTGGCGCAGCAGCAGCCAGCCGACGAGCACGTCGCCGGCGGACAGCAGCAGCCGCACGGTGTTCTGGCCGACCTTGTAGACGTTGCGCACGTCGTCCTGGGACGAGGTGAGGAAGCCGATCATCGTGCCGAGAATGCCCTGGAGGTCCTGCAGACCCTGGGCCAGCGCGGCCCGCTCCTCCTTGAGCCGGCCGTTGCCGCCCTCGTTGTCGAGGAACTTCTGGATCTCGTTGTTGATGAAGCCCAGCGCCTGGCCCTTGTCCCGGATGATCTTGCGGAAGAAGAAGTCCAGCGACTGGATGGCGGTGGTGCCCTCGTACAGGCTGTCGATCTTGGAGTCGCGGATGTACTGCTCGATCGGGTAGTCCTGGAGGAAGCCGGAGCCGCCCAGCGTCTGCAGCGACTGCGCGAGCTGCTCGTAGGCCCGCTCGGAGCCGACGCCCTTGACGATCGGCAGCAGCAGGTCGTTGATCTTCTCGGCCAGCTTGACGTCGCCGCTGCCGGCCTGGATCTGGTCCTGGAACGTCGCCGTGTACAGGTAGACCGCGCGCAGGCCCTCGGCGTACGCCTTCTGCAGCATCAGGCTGCGGCGCACGTCCGGGTGGTGGGTGATGGTCACCCGCGGCGCGTTCTTGTCGGTCATCTGGGTCAGGTCGGCGCTCTGCACCCGCTCCTTGGCGTAGGACAGCGCGTTCAGGTAGCCGGTGGACAGCGTGGCGATGGCCTTGGTGCCGACCATCATCCGGGCGTACTCGATGACCTGGAACATCTGCGCGATGCCGTCGTGCACCTCGCCAAGCAGCCAGCCCTTGGCCGGCACGCCGTGCTGGCCGAAGGTGAGCTCGCAGGTGGTGGAGACCTTCAGGCCCATCTTGTGCTCGACGTTGGTCACGAAGGCGCCGTTGCGCTCGCCAAGGTCGCCGGTCTGGCTGTCGAAGTGGAACTTCGGCACCAGGAACAGGCTCAGGCCCTTGGTGCCGGCCTTGGCCTCGATGCCGGGGCCCTCGGGACGGGCCAGCACCAGGTGCATGATGTTCTCGGTCATGTCCTGGTCGCCGGACGTGATGAAGCGCTTCACGCCGTCCAGGTGCCAGGTGCCGTCCTCCTGGAGCACGGCCTTGGTGCGGCCGGCGCCCACGTCGGAACCGGCGTCCGGCTCGGTGAGCACCATGGTGGCGCCCCAGCCGCGGTCGATGCTCAGCTGCGCCCAGCGCTTCTGCTCGTCGGTGCCGTTGCGGTGCACCACGGAGGCGAAGCTCGGGCCGGCCATGTACATGAACAGCGCCGGGTTGGCCCCGAGGATCAGCTCGAACGCGGCCCACGACACCGACGGCGGCACGCCGAGGCCGCCGAGCTCGGCGGGCAGCGAAAGGCGGAACCACTCGCCGTCCCAGAGCGCCTGGTAGGACTTCTTGAACGACTCGGGCAGCGTGGCCGAGTGCGTCTTGGGGTCGAAGACCGGCGGGTTGCGGTCGGCGTCGGCGAACGAGTCCGCCAGCGGTCCGACGGCCAGCTTGTTCAGCTCGCTGAGCACGCCACGAGCCGTGTCCTCGTCGGCCTGCTCGAACGGCCCGCTGCCGAGAGTCTCCTGGACGTTGAACACCTCGAAGAGGTTGAACTCCAGGTCACGCACGTTGCTCTTGTAGTGGCCCATGGCTTCCTTGCTCCCCTACTAGCCGGTAACAAACAGGATATTACCTGTCAGTAACACCGGCAAGGGCCTTCGCCCGGTTGTGGTGAGGGCTCAGAGCGCGGCGCGGCTGAGCGTGACCATCCGAATACCCAGACCGACCAGCACCAGCCCGCTGACCCGGTCCATCCAGCGGCGCACGAGCGGACGGCTGAGCACCTGCCGGGCCAGGCCGATCGCCAGCACCACGAGCGTGTAGTAGCTCGCCGACAGCGCCATCTGGACGGCCGCCAGCACGAACGTGTCGACCAGTGGGTTGCCGTCCGGCGGGAGGAACTGCGGCAGCAGGGCGAGATAGAGCACAGCCGCCTTGGGATTGGTCACATTGGTCATGAAGCCGGCCCGCAGCGAGGCCAGCGGGCTGCGCTTGGCCGCCTGGTCGGCCTCGGCCAGCCGGGCCGGTTCGCGTCGCGAGCGCAGCAGCGACTGCACGCCCAGCCAGCCCAGGTAGACGGCGCCGGCGACCTTCAGCACCACGAACGCGATCTCAGACGTGCGCACCAGGGCGGTCAGTCCGAACGCCGACGCGGTGGCCCAGACCACCAGGCCCATGGTGTTGCCGGCGACGGTGGCCAGCCCGGCGGCGCGACCGGAGCGCAGCGACTGCGTCAGCATCACGGCCAAGGACGGGCCCGGGGCGATGATGATCAGCAGGCAGGTGAGGACGAAGGCCAGGGAGATCACGGCCTCTAGTTCACCTGTCCGTGCCAGCCACGAGCAACCCGATTCGGTAGGAGATGGCCACGGCGTGTGCCCGATCACGCGCCCCGAGCTTGCGCAGCATCCCCTTGATATGGGTTCGGACCGTCTCCACGGACACGAACAGTGCCGACGCGACGGCCCGGTTCTCCAGGCCGTCCGCGATCAGCTGGAGCACCTCGAACTCGCGCCGGGTGAGCAGGGCGGGCGCCGGAGCGCCGTCCGGCTCGGCGGCCGCGAGCAGCGGGGCCAGCGTCGGGTCGACATAGCGGCGGCTGATCGGCGTGTGGTGGATGGCCTGGAGGACCTCCGCCGGCTCGGCCTGCCTCGGCACCACGCCGCGGGCACCCCGGCGGAACACCCGCTCGGCGAACTCCGCCGTGCAGTGGCCGTCACGGAGCACCGTCAGCACCACCAGGCGTTCGTCCTGTTCGGTCAGCAGACGGGTGAAGTGGCCCAGCGGGTCGAGGGCCGAATCGACCAGCAGCACATCCGGCCGATACCGCTCGTGCAGCTGCACGGCCGTCCGGTGGTCGCGGGCGGCGCCGCTCCAGTGCAGCCCGGGCGTCCGGTTGACCAGCGTCGACAGACCCTCGCGGAACAGCGGCACCTGGTCGAGCAGGGCGACGCCGATGGTGGCCTGGCCGCGCCGCTGGGCCGGGGCGGTGGGCCGGCCGGCGATGTGTGGTGCCGTCATGCCGACGGGACGTGCGGTGATCGCCGGCCTGACGTGACCGACGCATGGAGCAGCGCTTTTATCCCCCGAGTGGGGGACGATCGGGCTTGGTGTTCACCTATCTGAAAGTCAGTCACAAGTGTGACTCAATCCCTCGGTAAGGCTTTCGCCGGCCGAAATACGCACGTAGGACCTACGTCACACATCCTGAGTGGATGCCGAGGTCCGCCCGCCGCCGGATCGCGGTCTTCCGCACGGACCGACTCCGGCACGGGTCGGCGCAGAGAAACGAGGCGATCTGGCGTGACGCAAACGGAGGGTCTGCCAGCACGGCGGAACATCAACAGAGGAACCCTGTTCTTCTTCGGTGCCCTCGGCGGCATCCTGTTCGGCTACGACCTGGGCGTCATCTCAGGTGTTCTGCTGTTCATCAAGAAGATCTGGAACCTCAGCGCGGTCCAGCAGGGCTTCGTCAACGGGGCCCTGGCGGCCGGCGCCATCATCGGCGCGCTGCTGGTGATCAAGCTGGCCGACTCGCTCGGCCGGCGGCGCACCATCCTGGTGGCGGCCAGCGTGTTCGCGCTGGGCACCATCGGCTGCACGTTCGCACCGAACTTCGAGACGCTGGTCGCGTTCCGGTTCATCGTCGGCATCGCGGTCGGCGCGTCGTCCGCGACGGTGCCGACCTACCTGGCCGAACTGGCCCCGGGCAAGGTCCGCGGCATGCTCTCGTCGCTGAACCAGCTCATGATCGTCAGCGGCATCCTGATCGCGTACATCGTGGACGACATCCTGGCCGACTCGGCCAACTGGCGGGCCATGATCGCGGCCGCGATCATCCCGGCGGTGATCCTGCTCGTCGGCATGCTGCGGATGCCGGAGTCGCCGCGCTGGCTGCTCAAGAACGGCCGGCCCGACGAGGCCCGTGCGGTGCTGCACAGCACGCTGCAGGGCCAGGGCGTCGAGACGGAGTTCGACGAGATCAAGGAGATCATCCGGCTCGACGGCGAGCAGCAGAAGGGCACGCTGAAGGACCTGACCGCCAAGTGGGCCCGGCCGGCACTGGTCGTCGCCCTGATCCTGGCCGTCGGCCAGCAGTTCTCCGGCGTCAACGCGGTCAACACCTACGCGCCGATCATGTTCAACAACCTCGGCTTCGGCGCGGCCGCGTCCCTGCTGGCCGCCGTGGTGCTCGGCATCGTCAAGGTGCTGTTCACGGTCGGCGAGATGTTCGTGGTCGACAAGTGGGGCCGGCGGCCGCTGCTGCAGGTGGGCGGCGCGCTGATGGCCGTCACGCTGATCGTGCTCGGTCTGTGCGTGACCCTGATCAAGGACACCGGCGTCATCGGCCCGATCACCCTGGTGCTGCTCATCCTGTTCCTGGCCGGCTACGAACTCGGCTGGGGCGCGGTGGTCTGGGTCATGATCGGCGAGGTGTTCCCGCTGCGGGTCCGCGGCATCGGCACCGGCACCGCCAGTGTCGTGCTGTGGGCGGCGACGTTCACCATCACCTTCGTGTTCCCGGTGATGTACACCGGTCTCGGCCTGGCCGGGGCCGCGTGGATCTTCGCCACGGTCTGCATCATCCTGGTGCTGCTCGTGACGAAGTTCGTGCCGGAGACCAAGGGCCGCACGCTCGAGCAGATCGAGCTGGAGCTGCGCGACCGGGTCAACGTCTGATTTCTGTCGGTCCCGCTGGGTAGCGTGCCGAGCATGGCTACCCGACTGGACAACGTGGTCGTCGACGCGGCCGACCCGCTCGCACTCGCGGGCTTCTGGTCGGCCGCGCTCGGCGTCCCGATCTCCTACCAGGACGAGAACGAGGTCGACGTCGGCCTGCCCGGCTTCGACCTCTGTTTCGTTCCGGTCGGCGAGCCCAAGGTCGAGCAGAACCGTGTGCACCTGGACCTGGCCAGTGCGTCCGCCGAGGACCAGGCCGCCATCGTCGCGCGGCTGCTCGAACTGGGCGCCCGGCCGGCCGACGTCGGCCAGGGCCCCGATGTGCCCTGGGTCGTGCTGGCCGATCCCGAGGGCAACGAGTTCTGCGTGCTGGAGCGGCGCGACGAGTACAGCGGCATCGGCCCCGTCGCCGCCATCGTCGTCGCCGCGCACGATTCCCTTGCCATGGCCCGCTTCTGGGCCGAGGCCACCGGCCGTCCACTGACCCGCTCCGGCCCTGACTGGGCGTCCCTGCGTGGTGAGTCCGGCGCCTGGCTCGAATTCGTCGAAAGTCCGGCCGTCAAGACCGCCAAGAACCGTGTGCACCTTGACGTCCGTCCGCGGCCCGGCGACGACCATGCCGCCGACGTCTCCCGCCTGCTCGCCGCCGGGGCCGTGCCCACCGATGTCGGGCAGGGCGATTCGCCGTGGACCGTGCTCGCCGACCCCGACGGGAACGAGTTCTGTGTGCTCCGCCCGGCCCCGTCATCCATCCGAACGGGGGATTAGGGCCTTACGACTCTGCGGAGTGCCGTCGGGGCTGCGTACCGTGCTGATCGCGCGGCGATCCGCGCACGTGTGGAGACCTCGTCCTGCGGACGCCCCCCGACGCAGGACGAGCCATCCGCCGAGTCGCGCTCACCTGCCGGCTCGTCGTTCAGTCATGACCGTCGAGCCGGATGGTGACTCTCCCTTGGCCGCTGACCTGGCTCAGCCGAGCCGGGCTTGCAACCAGTCCAGGAACGCCGGCAGGTTCCGGTCATTGCTGAACGGGTCGCGGTCGGTGCCGATCACCTCGGCCTGCAGCTCCGGCCAGCGAAGCCGGAAGGCGTTGAAATACGCCTGCCCCTCACGCTGCTGTGGGTCGCGCTCCATCGTCGCCCGCACCTCGTCGAGGTACTGGTCCAGGACATCCATGCGGCCATCTATACGCACCGGATGTCTTGTCCGGCAAGCGATATCCGAATCGCGACGGCGGGTTTCCCTTCGGCGCGCGCCATCCGTCAGCCGAGGCCGATCTGCTGGTAGAAGTTCGTGTTGTCCCAGAACAGGAACTCTTCGTCCATAGTGCCCTGACGGTTCCACAAGCCGACGGTGGCCATGGTGATGGAGTACTTGCGGCCGGTGGGGGCGATGAACCCGCCCTTGCCGTCGGGCATGGGGCGGCTGAAGGTGCCCTGCATGACGCCGGTGACGGCGGTGAGGTTGTCCTTGGCCACCCGGAGGAAGTGGCTGTGGATGCGGGTGTCCGGGGCCCACACGAACATCGCGGCCAGGTCGGCGATGTGCTTGTCGATGCCGTCGGTGTAGTGCCCGTCGGGCCAGTGCACACGGATGTTCTGGGCGTGGCTCTCGCCGAGGCGGGCCCAGTCGGCCTGGGTGAAGACCACGAAGTCGAGTTCGTCGAACGTCTTGAGGTGCTGCCGCTCCTGTCGGGTCAGGTTCGGCGAGAAGGGCGGGTTCGGCACCGGCGTGGCCGACGGGTCGGGCAGCGGGCTGTGCGGCGCGTGGCTGTCGGGCGTGGCCAACGCCGTGCCGTCGGCGACGGCGGTGAGGGCGAGCGCGCCGAACACGGCTGCGCCGCCACGGCCGAGGAGTGCGCGACGGTCGAGCATGGGGTCCTCCTTGGACGTCGGATTGACGCGCCAATGAAACGTCCGCCGGTGCTGGCGGGCCATGACGATCCGTGCGCCCATTCATTCGCCAGATTTATGGCATGGTCGCCCATTGATAAGCTGTTGCCGTGTCCACCGCCCAGGACCTGGTCGCCTTGCGTTCTTTCCTCGCCGTGTACCGCACCGGCGGCGTCGCTCGGGCCGCCGAGCAGTTGGGCTTGTCACAACCCGCTGTGTCGCACCATTTGCGGGCCGTTGAGTCCTTCACCGGCCGGCCCTTGTTCGCCCGGGCCGGCCGTGGCATCGCGCCCACTGAGGCCGGCCACGTGCTCGCCGCCGAGATCGCCTCGCATCTCGACGGCCTCGACCTCGTCATCGACGGCCGCCGCACCCTCGACGCCGGCCCCGTTTTCCTCGGCGCCCCCGCCACCCAGTTCGACCAGCACATCGCCGCCGCCCTCGGCCCGTTGGCCGACCAGGGCATCTGCCTACGTCACCGCATCGCCCTGTCCGACGACCTCGTCGAGGCCCTGCTCGACGACCGCCTCGACATCGCCGTCGTCACCAAGATCGAGGGCGCTCCCCGCCAGCGCCTGCATCTTCGCCACTGGTTCGACGAGGAGTTCGTCCTCGTCGGCCGCCCCGACCAGGCCCCTTTCCTCCCCGAGGACGTCGCCCGTCGCCGTTTCGTCGGCTACTCCGAGGAAATGCCCATGTTCCGCCGCTATTTCCGCTCCTGCTGGGACATCCCCGCACCCCCGGCCGCCGTCACCATCCCCGACATGACCTCGATCCTCACCTACGTCCGCCACAGCTCCCTGCTGTCCGTCGTCCCCATCCACTTCGCCCGCCCCTTCCTCGACGCCGGCCTCCTCTCCCTCCTGCACCGCCCCACCACCCCCGTCCTCAACCCGATCTACCTGGCCACCCGCCGCTCCCGCCAAAACCGTCCCCACCTCAAGTCCGTCTTCGACGCCCTCCTGACCTCAGGGGGTGCGAACGTGAGCTCCGAACAACGACGCCGGCCAAGGGGCAGCGAGCAAATATCTCTGCGCAGGAGTGAGTAGCGGCATTAAGGGCGGGTCAGCGGACCCACCACCATGCAGGCGAGCGAAGCGAAGCCGGCCCCCAACTCGGGGGTCAAGGGGGTGGAGCCCCCTTGCTCGGGGTCTGGGGCGAGAGCCCCAGGAAAGCGGCGAGGGCTCCGGTCTGCGCTTTCCAGCAGACACGGA
>DATJJB010000162.1:0-4498 GCA_035492655.1 Kutzneria sp.
CGTCGACAACGGCCAGTTCCTGACCTCGGCCGGCGCGGCCGCCGGCCTCGATCTCTGCCTGCACCTCATTCGCCGTGACCACGGCTCCGCAGTCGCCGCCTCGGCCGCCCGGTTGTCGGTCATGCCGCTGGAACGGGAGGGTGGGCAGGCGCAGTTCATCGTGCACGACCTGCCACCGGTGCCGCGTGGCACCGAGTTGGAGAAGTTGTTGGCGTGGTTGGAGGAGAACTCCGTCCGGGAGCTGACGCTGGACGAGATCGCCGCCCAGGCCGGCATGAGCACCCGCACCTTGAACCGGCGTTTTCGGGAGCAGACCGGGACTTCGCCGCTGCGTTGGCTGCATCGCGCTCGCGTTCGACGGGCTCAACACCTGTTGGAAGCCACTGACGAGCCGGTGGAGCGCATCGCCGTCCGTACCGGATTCGGCTCCCCGACGGCATTTCGCGAACACTTCAAGCGCATCGTGGGGACGAGCCCGCAGGCCTATCGGGCAGCCTTCACGCCCACTTCAACGTGACCAGCTGAACCAACAAGGCCAGCCGGACATCGGGATCGTCCAGATCGACCACCTCGCCGATCTTCTTCATCCGGTACCGGAAGGTGTTCGGGTGGATCCGCAGCGCGCGGCTGGCCTCGCGGGGATCGCCGGGATGGCGCAGCCACTGGTACAGCGTGTCCAGGTCAAGCTCCTTGAGCTCGTTGAGCAGGCCCAGTTCGGCCACGCCGGAGGCTTTCGAGGCGGCGGCGACGCGATGCAGCACGAGCGAGGACCACACCTCCTCGTAGCCGGCCAGCCGCTGCGCGGTGAGCCCGGTTCGCAGCAGCGCCAACGTTTCGTCGGCCTGGGACCGGGAGAGTGGCAGGTCGTTGAGGTCCACCGCGCTGCCGGCGGCGACCAGTGGCTCGCCGGTTGCGAGGACCGCTCGCAACTGGATCCAGCCCTTGTCCGGCACCACGGCGTAGAGCACGCCGTGCAGATCCGCCACCGCCGGTCGCCGTCCGACGCCCCGGGTCATCCGCTCCCACAGCGCCAGCCGAACGCCCTCGGCGTCGGCCGCGTCTTCGCTGGCCGCGTCGATCGCGACCACCCGGTGCGGCTGCTCGTCCAAGCCCAGCTCGGCCGCCGCGGCCCGGCTGCCGGTCGTGCCGGACAACACCGCCCGTACCAGCTCCGCCGACCGCATCCGCTCGGCGTCGACCCGGGCCCGGCGGCGCAGCAGATGCAGCGCGACGACCGGCCCGGTGTCGGCGAACGCCGCCGAGCGCTCGTCGCTGACCTCGCCGTCGACCACCGCCCACATCGAGCCCAGCAGCTCGCCGCCCATCCGGATCGGCACGATCAGCCGGGGCAGCGTGCCGTCCCGCTGGGCCGGCACGAAGATCACCGAGCGGCCCTTGCTGAGCTGCCGGAACACGCCGCGGCTGCGGAACCGGGCCAGCACGTCGTCCGGCACCCGGCGGCCCATGATCGTCGAAACCCGGGCCGGGTCCGTGCGGTCCTGCCGGGTCGAATAGGCCAGCACCCGGGAGTTCGCGTCCTCGATCGTCACCGGCGCGTCGATCACCGCCGCCACCGCGTCGGCCAGCCGGAACAGGTCGCCGAACTGCTCGACCTCGCCGTCCGACTCGTCGTCCGCCGCCGCGTCCAGCACCGCTCGCAGCAGCCACACCAGCTGGGCCCAGGCCGCCTCCTGGCGTACCTCGACGACGGCTATCTCGGCTTGGGTGGCCGCGTCGAGCACCTCTTTGTCACCGGCTTGTGGCTGCTTGAGCAGCACGCCCGCCGCGCCTTTGGAGTGCTTGATCAGGTCCACCGCGTCCTTGCGGCCGCCGACCGCCACCCCCAGCACCAGGTCCCCGGCCGCGATCACGTTCCGCCGCCCCGGCTCCGCGATCACCACGTCCGTCACGCTCTGCGGGGCAGCCGCGGCGTGCACGGCGCGCAGCATCGTCGGCCCCACCCGGTCGACGACGCCCTGCACGGTCACCATCGCGACATCGTCTCACCGGGCGGGGCCGCGGGCCTGTCAGCGTCGGCTGATCTTGAACACCCAGGCGTACTGGCCGGCGTTCGCTGCCGCCGCTGGCACGTCGATCACCAGCGAACTGCCGGTGGTCGTCCAGGTGAGGGGCTTGGCGTAGCCGAGCATCGTCACCTTGTCACCGGGGCGGATGGGCACCGGCGCACTCACCGTCAGCTTGCTGCCCGGCTTGGTCAGCGAGCTGATGTAGAAGGCGTCCGGCTTCGTCGTGAAGCGCAGGTCGCCGAGCTGCGCCTGGCGCGACCAGTAACTGGTGTCGTAGATCGACTCGCCGTTGACCTTCAGCCAGGCGCCGGTCTGCCGTAGCCGGGTCTGCATGATCTCCGGGATGGTGCCGTCCGCGCGCGGGCCGATGTCGAGCAGGAAGTTGCCGTTCTTGCTGACGATGTCGACCAGCGTGCGCACCACCTCCTCGGCCGTCATGTACATGTCGTCGGGGGTGGCGCGGTTGTAGCCGTAGCTGCGCGGATCCAGCCCGCGGCTGGCCTCCCACTTGGCCACCACGGTGTTCGGGTACGTCGTGTACTCGGGCGTGGTGAAGTCGTGCACGGCGATGCCCGACCGGTCGTTGATCGTCACGTCCTTGGGCCGCGGGCGGTCCTTGGCGTGGTTGAAGTACTCGGCCATCAACCGCCGGCTGTCGTTGACGCCGCCGATGTCGCACCAGATCACGTCGGGGTCGTAGCCGTGCACCAGCTCCAGCATCTGCGGCAGCTGGTAGTCGAGCACGAAGTCCCGGCCGCTGGCGTATCCGGTGTAGGGCACGGGTTGCTGGGTGTACGGGTTGCGCGGCGGGTGGCCCATCCACGGGTTGTCCGGGTTGAACCATTCCGGCATCGAGAAGTACAAACCGTTGCGCAGCTGGGGAGTGTGCTTGCGGGACGCGTCGAACAGCGCCTTGACCAGATCGCGCTTCGGGCCCAGCTTGGCCGACGTGCGGCCGGACACCTTGGAGTCCCAGAGTGCAAAACCCTCATGGTGCTTGGAGGTCAGCACGTAGTAGCGCGCGCCGGCGTCCACGAACAGGTTCAGCCAGTCCAACGGATTCCAGCGCTCGGCCTTGAACTGCGGAATGAAGTCGTCGTAGTTGAAGTTCTCGCCGAAGTTCTGGCGGTGGTAGTCGTAAACCGCGTTGCTCGGGTCCTGCATCCAGTTCCAGTACCACTCCGCGTACTGCTTGCCCGGCGGCGACCAGGCCGGCACCGAGTAGACGCCCCAGTGGATGAAGATGCCGAACTTGGCGTCCTGGAACCAGTACGGCGCCTGGTGCGTGGTCAGCGACGTGTCCGCCGGCTGATAATCGGGCACGCCCAACAGGATCGGCGCTGTGGTGCTGGCCAAGGTGTCCTGTGTGGACTTCGCGCTGACGGTGCCGGTCGCCGTCGTGCCGTCGTCGACGTTCTGGTTCTTGCGGATGCCGATGCGGACCCTGGCCTCGTCGCCCGGGGCCAGCCAGGCCACGGTCGCCGGCGTGACCGTGCGGCCGCCCTTGACGTCGACGGAGATCGTCAGCCGGTCCTGCGGCGTGATCCACTCGGTGCCCAGGTTGACCAGCGTCGCCTCGACCACCTGCGGACCGGCGTCGGTGAGCAGGCTGGTCGTGGACTTCGTGCCCCGCAGCGTGACCGCCTTGCCGACGACCACCGGTTGCAGGCTGAGCGCGAAGACGTGCAGGCTGGACTGGCCCTCGGTGGCCGGATTGGTGGTCGGCAGGGTGATCGCCACCGCGTCCCGGTGCGGGTCGATCCACAGCTGCGAGGTGCCGATCGAGACCGGGTTCTGGTCGGTGCCGCCGCCCGGGGTGTAGCGGAACGGGGCGACCAGCTGGCCGCTGCTCGAGTACCAGTCGGCCCCGCCGAGCTGGGCCTCGCTGGTGCTGCCGTCGGCGTAGTGCACGGTTGCCGGGCCGCCGGTCGCGCCGTACGAGCAGGCCGTGAGGAACAGGGCCGTCACGTACCGGCCCTTGGGCAGCGGGATCTGCTGGCCCATGGCCACGATGTTGTTCTTGCCGCTGGCCGCGGGGAAGACGAACGGCACACCGTCCACGGTGATCTGGCCGCTTGGTAAGCCCTCGGCCGGGAAGGTGTAGCCGGATCCGTCGAAGTTGCCGTCGTGCGTGGTCGCGGTGTCGATGCCGTCGTTGTCGAACAGGCCGTCCAGCGGCACGGGAACCGGATTCGGTGCGGTGTCGGCAGCGAACGCGGTTCCCGCGTCGGCGATCGTCGCGAGCACGGTCGCGCCCAGGGCCAGTCCCAGTGCGGTCCGTCTGGGGAAGGTCGTCATCGAGCCCTCCTGCGTCGGGCCGCCCGGTGACGATACAGATCCGATGTGTGGGGGGTTATTGGCGGCGGACCGGGGCCTGACGCGGGTTAGTCATCGGATGACTGATGATCCTGGGGTGGCCGCTGTCACACTGTCAAGACCTCGGTCACGCCCCGCGCGCTCAGGTACTCCGG
>DATJJB010000163.1:0-19498 GCA_035492655.1 Kutzneria sp.
TCTGGAAACCGTCGACCCGCCAGCGCAGCTGCATGCCGCCGCGGGTGTGCCGGGCGATGTCCCGCAACGCGTGCAGCACGGTGTCGGTGTCGGTGGCGCACAGCTGAAGGCTGAGATCCCCGTGACACTGGCTGTCGTCCAGGGTGTCGTTGGGGAACGTCTTCATCGCGGTCAGCTTGGCCGGCTTGCGGTCCTTGAGGCCGTAGCGGTCGTCGAACAGCGAGGCGCCGACGCCGACCGTGACGGTCAGGTCGTCGCCGGGCATGTCCGGGCCGAGCACGCCGGAGTCGGCCGGCGGCGCGGTGATGCCCAGCGGCGGCAGCGCGCCGCCGGCGGTGAGCAGCCGGGCCCGGTCGGTCAGCGTCTGCAAGAGGTCCTTGAGTTCGCCCTTGTCGGCGGCGATCACGTCGAAGCTCGCGAAGACGGCCTGCCGCTGCGGCGGGGTGTCGATGCCGGCCTGGTGAATCCCGTGGAACGGCAAGGAAATCGAGGTCGCGGCGTCGGCCGTCACCGTCATGCCGGTCACCGCCGCCGCGCCCGCGCCGACGAGCGCGCCGCGCAGGAAGGAACGGCGGCCGACGCCGGTCATGAGCTCCTCCGAACTTCGCAGATGGCGGCGACCGGGGCGAGCTTCTCCAACAGCTCGCCGACCGCCCCGTTGAGCTGCTGCCGCGTGGTCCGGTCGAGCTGGGCGACCGGCGTGTTCAGGTGCGCGGTCAGCAGCGCGCGGGTCCGGTCCGACCACTTCCGCACGGCCGGCAGGTCGGCATAGCGAGGCTTGAGCACCGGGTCCAGGATGGCCAGCACCTTGGCGGTGCCGTCCAGGTTGGCCAGCGCGGTGTTCAGCGTGGTGCCGCTGCCCTGGTCGTGCTCGCCGGTCAGCTCGAACTGGAGCGCGTTCTCCATGATCTCGTGGGCCCGCAGGCCGAGGTCGTTCGGATCCACCTGATCGTTGGGCAACTCGTTCTGCAGCCCGTGCACGTCGGTCGACAGCTGGTCGGCGATCGACTTCAGGTCGGCGGCCGAGGCGTTGTGCCACAGGCCCTTCTCCAGCGGGTGGAAGCCGGCGTCGGTGCCGTCGATCTTGTCCGCGAAGTCGCCGAAGGCGCCGTAGGCCGCGCCGAGCGAGTTGTACGCAAGGTGCGCCGGCAGCCAGTCGGCCCGGGCGGCGTCCAGGTTGCCGGCGTCGACGTCGTCGCGCAGCTTGTCGGTCTTGGTGACCAGATCGGCGACGCCGGTGGACACCGCCGCTTCGTACTGCTTGACCAGCGGCAGCAGGTCGTTCTTGGTCACCGGGACGATCGCCGGGCCGCCCTTGGCGTCGCCCTGGAGCTGCGTGACCGGGCCCGTGATCGGATCGGTGTCCTCGATCAGACAGCGGAACGCGAACTGCCCGGCGCCCAGCTGCACGTCCATCGGCGCGCTGGTGTTGGGGCCGAGGCCCTCGACCTCGGCGTACACCTTGTTGCTGCTCAGTTCGACCAGGTCGACCTCGGCCGCCGCGTCGCCGGTGTTGTGCAACGTGAAGGTCTGTCGGCCGGTCTTCGCGTCGGTCCAGCCCTGGCCGCACTGGCTGCGGGACACGGTGATCTGTGGCGGGGCGCCGGCCGCGTCGGCCGTCGACTCCCAGGGCCGCCAGACCGCCACCGCCACGACCGCGCCCACGCCGATCACCGCGATCGCCGTCGGCAGGGGACGGGGAGTCCGCACGAGGTCGCTCCTGGTCATCGGAGGTTTCTATCGTGGGGAATCCTAAGGGTGCCGTCCGGAGAGTCCAGCACTGTTGGCACGCTCGTCACTCAGTGTTCGTCCTAGTCGGACACAATAGGCATTGTGCCCTCGAATGGACGCACCACTCATCTACTGTCGGTGACGGATTCGGTACGGGATTGGCTGGTTCGGCCGGTGCTCGCCGCGCCGGTGCCGGCCGAGGATCTCGGGTTGGCCGCGGCGGGTTCGCCCTGGGGACCCGAAGGTCGATGGGTCCTCACGAACGGTCCGGACGTCACTCCGCTGAAGCGCCGGCTCTATCTGGCCCGGCCGCTGTCCCTCGATGCGTCGGTGCCGGAAGTCGTTGAAGGGCCGGACTTTCGTCGTATTCATACCGGTGCGGACGGTTTGGTCGATTGGAGCGAATTCTGCTTCACGCCGACCTACCGGACCGCCGTCGCCGGCACCGCGTTCGAGGTCGACCAGGCCGAGTGGCGGACGGTGAAGGTGGCCAGCACCGGGCCGGTCTTGCTGCATGTCAACGGTGAACTCCTCCTGCACGCCGACACGGTCAGCTACATGGAGCCGGTCGAGCACTCGATCCGGGTGTGGTTGCCGTCCGGCGTCTCGCAAATCGTGATCACGTCCTGGCAGGTCGGCTTCCGGGAATGCCGGCAGGTCGTGCGGCTGCGGGTCGGCGGGCTGCCGGTGCGGGTGGTGATCCCCAGCCCCGGTGCGGACGAGCGGACGTCGGCCGCGGCGGAGCGGATCCTGTCGGCCGTCGGCACGCCTTCCTGGGGGACGGTCAACGGTCAAGTGCCGCTGACCGGGCCTGCCGGCGCTTCGGTGCGGGTCGGCCGCGAACTCGTGACCTTCGTCGACGGTCGGGCTTCCGTGCGGCTGGACTCGTCGGCCGAAGGGGCCGTCGGGTCGGCGTCGATGCTGGCCAGCGGCGAGGTCGTGCTGCGGGTGTCGGTCGACGGCTCGCCGGTGTTCCGGGAGTTCCCGGTCGCGGTGCTGCCTTCGGCGTACCGGGGCGAACCTGTTGGGACGCCCGCACAGTGGCGGTCGGAGCTGCTGGACCACGTACGGTCGACCACGCCGAGCGTGGCGACCGCGTTGGCCTCCGGGCGAGTGTCCGCTGCTGCCTTGGAGCGGTCGTTGTGGATGATCGGCAGCCGGGCCGACTGCGCCGACTTCGAGGCGGTCGGGCTGCTCACGCTGCTGCACCGGGTTTCCGAGTGGGAGCCGGGGCTGCGCGACGAGGTGCGGGCGGCGCTGCTGGGCTTCAAGTACTGGATCGACCAGCCCGGCCTGGACGCCATGTGCTACTTCACCGAGAACCACCAGCTGGTGTGGCATACCGCGGAACTGCTGGCCGGAGAACTGTTCGGCGACTCGACCTTCGGCAACACCGGGTGGACCGGTGATCGGCACGCGGCGCACGGGGGTGAGCTGGCCGCGGAATGGATCAAGCGGCGGCTGGCCGGCGGGTTCAGCGAGTTCAACTCCAACGCCTACCTGGCCATCGACGCGCTGGCGCTGGTGTCCATTGTGGAGTTCGCCGCGGATCCTACGCTGGTGTCGTCGGCTCGGGAACTGCTGGACCGGATTCTCGTCGGGCTGCACGCCACGTCCTGGCGGGGCATCAACGGTGCCGCGCATGGGCGGTCGTACGTGAACACCGTCCGGTCCTCGCGGTTCGAGGAGACCGCGCCGATCCTGTGGCTCTGTTACGGCGTAGGGGCTTTGAACGCCGCCGTGCTGCCCGCAACGGCCCTGGCCACGGCCGTCCGGTATCAGCTCCCGACGGCTCCTTCGGGGGCGGAACTGGCGCGGATCAGCTCCGCGGGGGAGTACCGCTTCGAGCATGACCTGCTCTCCCGGCCGTACCACTCGGACATCGTGGTGTACAAGACACCTGACGTGATGCTGTCCACAGTGGAGGACTACCGGCCAGGCCTGCCCGGATTGCAGGAACACGTCTGGGGCGCGACCCTCGGGCCGGAGACGCAGGTCTACGTCACCCACGCGCCCAACTCCTCGACCAGCTCCTCGGCCCGCCCGAATGCCTGGGCCGGCAACCGGATCCTGCCTCGGGCGCGGCAGTTCCGGGACGTCGTACTGGCGCTGTACCGGATCCCGCCGGACGACCCGATGGGCTACACCCACGCCTGGTTCCCGTTGTCCACCTTGGACTCCTGGGAGCAGCGCGGGGTGTGGACGATCGGCCGCCGCGGCAACGGCATCGTGGCCCTTGCCTGCGAAGGCGGGGCGCGGATCGTCACCGTGGGGCCGGACGCCTACCAGGAGTTGCGGCCCAACGGCCCCGGCACCGCGTGGGTGTGCGTGGTCGGCGATCCCGCGCCGGCGGAGCCGGAATTCCGGCCTGGTGGCGTGAGATACCGCGAGCACACCTTGGACTGGGAGGGACCGTGACCGGGCTGGATCCCAGTTCCTCGCGCTACGCCGAGCCTCCGCTGCCGCCGGTCGATCCCTCGGCGTTGACAGTTGACGTTCTCGCCGACACCGGGCGGCGGATCGCCCTGCGGGCCACCGACATGGGCCTGACGCGGTGGTTCTGGGGCGAGGGTGTGGTGCTGCTCGGCATGCTCCGGCTCGCCGAGGCCACCGGTTCGCCGACACCGCCGTTCGTGCTCGAATTCGTCGAGCGCCAGCTCACTTCGGGCATTGCGCCCGATCACGTCAATTCAATCATTCCCGGCGCGGCTTGTGCCTGGCTGTACCGGGAAACCGGCGACCCCCGCTACGCCGACGCCTGCGCGCACCTCCTGGACTGGCTGGCCGCGCGGACCGGTCCCGGGGCGTTGGAGCACTGGCCCGGCGGCGTGTGGGCGGACACCGCTTTCATGGCCGGCGTGTTCCTGGTCCACTGCGGACGCGCTTTGGACCGTCCCGAGCTGATCGCCGAGGCCGCTCGGCAGTGGCTGCTGCACGCCGAAGTGCTGGGCTCCGAGACCGGCCTGTTCGCGCACGGCTCGCACCGTGGCGAGACCATCTGGTGCTTCTGGGGCCGGGCCAACGCGTGGCTCGCGCTGGCCGGCATCGAAATACTCGAAGCCGACCCGAGCCTTGATCACATCCGTGAACGCCTTGCCGCGCAGTTGACCGCCCTGGTTTCGTGCCAGCCCGCACATGGCGTCTGGGACGTGCTGGTCGACGGTCACCCGGAAACCCGGGGCATCGTCGAGACCTCCGCCACAGCCGGCATCGCCGCCGCCCTGTTCCGGGCAGCCGCGCTGGGTGTTTCCGCTGAAACGTTCAGGTCATCGGCCTGGCGAGCCCTCGGCGGCCTGCATCCGTACGTGACCAAGGACGGCTCGGTCACCAGAACCAGTGCGGGCACGGTGTTACAACTCGTGCCGTTCGGGTACTCCGTGATTCGTGACGACCGCGTTCAGCCATGGGGCCAGGGCCTCGGGCTGCACGCGTACGCCGCCGCCCTGGTCACCCGGACGTGTCGCTGATCCCGTTCGCTACGGTGAACCAAGACGGGTCGCGCGGCGTGGTCCCCACCGGGAAGCCTGGGCGTCAGCTGTCGAGATGCTGAAGGTCACCTGTCCGGCCCAATGCCATGGGTCGGCGGGAATCCCCTGGTCAGAAGGGACACGCGCGGATCGTGGCAGAGCTCGCGGGGCCATTCAAAGCTTATCGACAGGCAACAAAACGCCCATCCTTAATCCACTCTCAGGTCGAGGTTGTTAGCTAGTCACCGATCACGAGAGGGACGAGGGAGGACACGCCCGATGAGCGTTCAGCTGCTCCCCGCCGCGCCGGCGGCCACCACCGCCAAGGCGAAGGCGGGCAAGGGACACCTCAACCAGGTCGACCTGGTCCGAGTGCTGACCTTCGCCAGCGTGATCGCCGTGCACGTCATCACGTACACCAACGACGGCGCCAGCGTCACCGCGTACGGGGCGCTGACCCTGCTGCACTTCACCCGGTCCGTGTTCTTCTTCCTGACCGGCTTCGTGCTCGTCTACACCTACCGCAAGCGCCCGCTGGCCCCCGGCAACTTCTGGCGGCGGCGGATGTCGCTGGTCGGCATCCCGTACCTGGTGTGGACCGCGTTCTACTTCGGCATCATCCAGCAGGTCGGCATGCCCGGGCTGCCGGTCGGGGAGTTCCTCGACTACCTGTGGGGCTGCGTCTACAAGGGCATCGGCTGGTACCACCTGTACTTCCTGCTGGTGTCGCTGCAGTTCTACATCCTGTTCCCGTTCGTGCTGGCCGCGTTGAAGGCCACCGTCCGGCACCACAAGAAGATCCTGATCGGCTCCGCCGTCCTCCAACTCGGCATCTCCCTGGCCGAGACCTACCTGCCCGCGCCGTCCGACGGCGACTCGCTGCTCGGCCAGCTGTGGGGCAACCAGGGGACGCTCGTCGTCAGCTATCAGTTCTTCCTGATCGCCGGCTGCATCGCCGCGTTCCACTACGAGGCCTTCCAGGCGTGGATCACCGCCCACAGCCGCCTCATCTGGTGGGGTCTCGGCCTGTCCGCCGCGTTCGCCCTCATCTGGTACGGCGTCAACCTCGCCTTCGGCCACACCCCCGGCGACGCCACCGGCGTGCTCCAGCCCGAGATGCTCCCGTGGTACGCCTTCGTCGTGCTGGCCCTCTACCTCGTCGGCTCCCGCTGGGCCGCCCGCCAGGCCACCGGCTCCCGCTGGCAGCGCATCGTCGCCGCCGCCTCCCAGCGCTCCTTCGGCGTCTTCCTGGTGCACCCCGCCATGCTCTGGGTGTTCCTCAACGAGTTCGACATGTGGTTCCCCAACCACCTCGACCAGGGCCTGCCGCTGACGTTGTCCGCATACGTCTTCGCCGTGGTGACCTCGTTGATCTTCGTCGAGATCGTGATCCACACCCCGCTGGCCAAGGTCCTCATCGGCCGGGCCCGCATCCCGTTCGGGAAGCCCGTGAAGGCCGCCGCGAAGCCCGAAGTCCAGCCCGCCGCGGCGTAGGCCTCCGGGGCCTGCGCCCACTCCTTCGCCGCCGGTAGCTTCGCCCCATGCGCTACCAGCAGGTGCGATGGCAGCACGACCACCCCGACGAGCCGGTGGACCTGTTCAGCGAGGTCGGCCCCGACGGCTACGAGATGCGCCGGGTCGACCGGTTCGCGGACGGCCGCCTCCAGTGGTCGGACGACACCGGTGCGGGCACGGGACAGGGCGTGGGGGAGGTGCCGATCGACCCGGTCGCCGAGATCAACGCTGTGGCGGGGTTCCTGGCCGCGGAGATCACGCAGGCGCGGTTCGAGCGGGTGTGGGCAGCGGCCCGGCGCCTGGCACAAGCCGCGATTCCGGACAGCGGCAACCGATCGGCCCTACCGGCAAGTAGCGATCACTGCCTACCGTCGACTCCATGCGTGGGGTGATGATCCTGGCAACGGCGCTGGTCATGACGGTCGCGGGTGCGCCGGCGGTGGCGGCGCCGCAGGCGGCGGCGGAGGTGTCGGGCACACCGGCGCAGTCGGTGCAGGGCTTCGGCGCGTCGGGCGCGTGGTGGGTGAACGACCTCGCGAACTTCGCCCCGGCGGTCCAGCAGCGGGTCGGCGACCTGCTGTTCGGCCCGGACGGACTGGACCTGAGCGTCTACCGCTACAACGTGGGCGGCGGCGGGGTCGGCGTGACGAATCCGCCGCGCGCGCCGCAGACGGCGCTGGTCAGCCCGGGCGTCTACGACTGGTCGAAGGACCCGGGCGGCACGACGTTCGTCAAGCAAGCTGCGCAGCACGGGGTGCCGGATCTCCAGGCGTTCGTGAACAGCGCGCCGCCGGTGTGGACGACGAACGGCAAGAGCTGCGGCGGCTCGCTGAAGAGCGGCAGCGAGGCGGCGTACGGCCAGTTCCTCACCGACGTCGTCACCCACTTCCAGCAGCAGGGCGTGACGTTCTCGCAGGTCAGCCCGATGAACGAGCCGGACAACAACTTCGGCGACTGCGGCCAGGAGGGCATGTCGGTCGGCACCGGCCAGCGCGGCCCGATCGTCCGGGCACTCGGCGCGGCCCTGGCCAACGCCGGCTCGCCGACCCAGGTGCTGGCCGACGAGACCAGCTGGGCGTTGCAGGACATCTTCGAGCTGCCCGGCTGGGCCGGTGACGCCACCACCCAGCGCTACCTGGTCGCGCTGGCCCACCACACCTACGACTTCCCGAGCAACGCCACCCTGAACACGCTGCGGGCCAGCGCCAAGAACTACGGCAAACCGTTGTGGGCCACGGAGATCTGCTGCTCCAACGGCGGCGGCTACGGCCAGGGCTACGACCCGACGATCGACGGCGGCCTGCGCATGGCCGACCTGATCCACCAGGACCTGACCGAGGCAGGAGACGCCCAGTTCGACTGGTGGACGGCCCTGTCGCCGGTGCTGGGCTGCGACCCGGTGGCCGCGCCGAGCTGCCCGACCACCAAGAACGGCAACGGCTGGAACGACGGCCTGATCTACTACGACCCGAACTACGCCAGCAACGGCAACCAGAACCTCTATGTCACCAAACGGTTCTGGGCGCTGGCCAACTTCAGCCGGTTCGTCCGCCCCAACGCGGTCCGGTTCCCGATCAGCGGCATGCCGTCCGGGGTGTGGCCGGTTGCGTTCGAGTCCGGCGGCACCTGGACGGTCGTGGCGATCAACGACAACGCCTCGGACACCGCTTTCCCGTTGCACTTCGGCGCGACGAACGGCCAGCTCACGGCGACCGGTGCGTACCGGACGTCGGCCACCGAGGACCTCGCGTCGGTCGCCCTGCCGGCAGTGAGCGGCAGCACAGCGACGGCCACGCTGCCGGCCCGCAGCATCACCACGTTCACCTTCGCCCAGCCGACAACCGTTGTCCCGGGCCACAACTACCTCATCCAGGCGGCGAACGGCTCGTCGGCCGATGTCGCCGGCGCGTCCACTTCGGACGGTGCTGCGGTGATCCAGTACCACACCACCGGCGACGCCAACCAGCGTTTCACCGTGCAGGTCAACGGGACGATCACCGGCGTGCAGAGCGGCAAGTGCCTGGACGCCAGTGCGACGGCTGTCGTGCAGCGGACCTGCAACGGCACCGCCGGCCAGCAGTGGACCATCGCCGGCGGAGTGATCTCCAACCAGGGCAGGGGGTTGACCGCAACGTCCACAACGGACGGTGTGCAGCTGACAGTCGGCGCGAACCAGCCGTGGACGCTGAACGCTACCGGTTGACGATCGTGTCCTTGTTCATGGACAGCAACGTGTTCGTGGCCATGTCGATGACCAGCGGCAACGACAGCGGCCCGACATCGAGCACGTACAACGCGCCCGACCGGCCGGTGAGGTCGTGAGTCTTCGACGGGTCGAGCAGGCCGACCCCGGGTTGCAGCAACAGGACCTTGACGGCCACCTGGCGCATCTCCGGGCTCAGCCCCGGCTTGCTGAGCAGGTCGCCCAGCACCTGGCCCTCGTACTCGCCGTTCTGCTTGGCCACCGCGTGCACGGCCGCGGACAAGCCGGTCTCGGTGTGCGGCAGGCCGGCGACGACGGTGCGCTGGTCGGCCACCAGCACGTCCGGCGACATCCGGGCGAACTCGGCCGGCATGCCCGGCCGGTTCAGCGCGATCGGCTCCGGCACGTCGGTGAAGGTCTGGTCGAAGTCCGGCGACTTGAGCCGCACGGTGTGGTGCACGTCGTCGATCCACACCTCGTCGGCCCGCTCGGTGTTCGCCCCGGCGGCCGGGCTGACCCAGCGCAGATAGCGGATCGACGTCGGCGGGCTGGCCGTCTGCACCTCGTTCGACACCATCGGCCGGACCACCGTCAGCACGAGCAGCGCCGCCGCGGCAGCGGCCGCACCGACCACCGGCAGCCAGCGGCGCTTGCGCCGGACCGGCTCGGCCTGTCGCAGGCCGGCCAGCAGGCGCTCCTCGAGCGGGGTCAGCTCTGGCACGACGACCCCTCGGCCAGCGGCGTCAGCTTGCGCCGGGCCCGGGTCAGCCGCATCCGGGCCGCCGACGGCGAGATCCCCAGCACCTCGGCCGCCTCGATCGGCGTCAGCTCGTCCAGGCTGACCAGCAGGAACAGCTCCCGTTCGGCTGGCGGCAGGTCGTCGAGGCCGGCCAGCACGGCGGTCGCGGCGTTGGCGGCGTCCACGCGTGCCTCCAGTTCGGCGAAGTCGTCGGCGGCCAGTGTGCGTTGACCGTAGACCCGCCGCAAAGCCCGGTATTCGGCGCCGCGCCGCCGGCCGCGGGAGGCGATCATGTGCGCCGCGATGCCGAACAGCCAGGCCCGCGGCGTGCCGCGGGCCTGGTCGTAGCCGCCGGGCCGCTCCAGCACGGCCAGGAACACCGCCGCGACCACGTCGGCCGCCTCGTTGGGATCGCCGAGCCGGCGCGCGGCGTACCCGAGCAGCGCGTGCACGTGCTCCCGGTACAGCGATTCCAGGTCCTCCACGGGGTGACCGACGAGCGAGTGGCGGCGGAAGTTGCGCGGTCGCACACTCGTGCCAATCCCCAGTGACGCCGTTCGTTCGTTCAAGGGGCCCGTGTTCATGTCTCGAAGCGTGAAAGTGCTGGTCGCAGGCTCGGCCGTGCTGGTGGCGGCCGCGTGCGGCCAGGCCGAGTCGGCGCCCGCGCCCGCGGCGCACACTATGACGTCGACCACAACCACGACGCCGCCCAAGCCGGCCCCGCCGTCCGTCTCCGACGTGCAGCGGACCCTGAACACACTGGGTTATCAGGCCCGTCAGGTCACCGGTCAGGTCGACGACGAGACCAGGCACGCCATCGTGGCGTTCCAGAAGGTGCAGGGCCTGCCCCGCACCGGCGTCGTCGACGATGCCACCGCTGCCGCCCTGCGTGCGCCCAAGACGATCACCCCTCGCACCACCGCCCCCGGCACCCACCTCGAGGTCGACGTCGCCCGCCAGGTCGCCTACGTCGTGACCGACGGCCAGGTCGGCAAGATCTACGACGCCTGCACCGGCGACAACGTCGGCGACCGCGTCACCCCGCTCGGCGACTTCCACGTCTACTACCAGATCAACTTCGTCGAGTACGCCCCGCTGGGCAACCTCTACCGCCCCAGCTACATCACCACCACCGGCATCGCCGTGCACGGCGGCGAACCCGTCGAAGCCGTGCCCGCCAGCAACGGCTGCGTGCGCCTCACCGACCCCTCCATCGACGAGGTCTTCCCGTTGCTGCACCCCGGAACCGAGGTCCTCATCTTCTGATCAGCCGGACCTTCGTGGCACCTGCGGTCCGGATGTGCCTCTGGGAGGCAAGTATGACGCGCATGTGACATTCGGATGCGCCGGAGAAGAATTGCGTACGATTTAAGTGTGCGCTACTGTTCCCTGGTAACCACCACCGAGGGAGGCACCACAATGCCCAGTCGCGACGCCACGACCCACTGGGAAGGCGGACTGCAGGACGGCAAGGGGACGGTCACGTTCGACTCCTCGAACGCGGGTCAGTTCGACGTGTCGTTCCCGACGCGGACGGGGAACCCGGACGGGCAGACCTCGCCGGAGGAGCTGATCGCGGCGGCGCACAGCTCGTGCCTGGCGATGAACCTGTCGGGTGTGCTGGGCGCGAACGGCCTGACGGCGGACGCGATCGACGTGAGCGCGGAGGTGACGCTGGGGCCGGACCCGGCGGGCGGGTTCGCGATCACGTCGGTGGCGGTGACGGTCAACGCCAAGGTGCCGGGCCTGGACGCGGCGAAGTTCGCCGAGCTGGCGCAGACGGCCAAGGACACCTGCCCGGTGAGCAAGGCCCTGGCCGGCACGACGATCACGCTGGACGCGAAGCTGGTGTGACGGCAAACGCTTGCCACAACCGGGCGTAGTGGTCGCTGTCGGCGAGCAACTGCTCGTGCGTGCCGACGGCGACCACGCGCCCGGCGTCCATCACCACGATCCGGTCGGCGCCGCGCGCGGTCTGCAAGCGGTGCGCGACCAGGATGGTGGTGCGGCCGTCGGCCAGCGTGGACATGGCGGCCGACACAACGGATTCCGTGGCCAGGTCGAGATTGGCGGTCGCCTCGTCCAGCAACAACAGCACGGGGTCGACGAGCTGGGCCCGGGCCAGGCACAACAGTTGCCGCTGCCCGGCCGACAGGGACCCGCCGCGCTCGCCGATCTCGTGCAGGTAGCCGCCGGGCAGCTTGGCCACGAACTCGTGCGCGCCGATGGCCCGCGCCGCCGCCTCCACCTCGGCGTCGGTGGCGTCCGGCCGACCGTAGGCGATGTTGTCCCGGATCGTGCCGGGGAACAGGAACGCCTCCTGCGGCACATATCCCAGCTGCTGCCGGAACTCCGACGGATCGAGCGAACGCAGGTCGAGGCCGTCGATCGTGACGGATCCCTTGTCGGGGTCGTAGAACCGGGCCAGCATCTTGACCACGGTGGACTTGCCGGCGCCGGTCTCGCCGATCAGCGCGACCGTTTCCCCCGGCTCCACAACGAGATCCACGCCTTGCAGCACGTCGTTGTCCACGCCCGGATAGCGGAACCACACGTCCCGCAAGGCGATCCGTCCGCGCAACCGGCCAGGATGCACCGGGTCGGAAGCCGTCGGCGTGAGATCGGGCTCGGCCAGCAGCTCGTTGATCCGGGTCATCGACACCCGCGCCTGCTGCCAGTCGTCGAACACGCCGGACAGCTGCTGGATGGGGGAGAAGAACAAGCCGAGGTAGAGCACGAACGCGATCAGCTCGCCTGCGGTCAACTCGTTGCGGGCAATGAGAAAGTACCCCGCGCCGAGCACCAGCGCCGCGCCGAGGTCGGACAGGAACTCCAGGAACGGGAAGTAGGCCGAGATCAGCCGCTGCGACTTCATCCGGGCGTCCAGATAGCCCCGGGTGAGCCGCTTGAACTCGGTGTGCCGCCTGCCCTGCTGCCCGAACGCCTGCGATTCCCGCACGCCGGCCAGTGTTTCCTGCAACCCGGCGTTGACGTCGGAGATCTTCTCCCGCGCCTGCACGTAACTGCTCTTGGACCGCCGCCGGAACACGGTGGTGGCCAGCACGAACGGGATCAGCACCAGCGCGGCCACGCCGGTCAGCTCGATGTTCATCACGGCCATCGCCACCAGCACGCCGGTGAAGGTCAGCACGCTGGCCGCGGCCTGGAGCAAACCGTTCTGCAGCAAGGAGGAGAACGAGTCGGTGTCGGTGGTCATCCGGGTCATGACCTGCCCGACCATCTCCCGGTCGTAGAACGAGACCGGCAGCCGCAGCAGCCGCTTGAACACGCGGACCTTCAGCGCCATCAGCAGCCGCTCGCCGGTACGGCCGTTGACCAGCGTCATCGCCACCGACACGGCCAGGTCGCCGAGCACCACGGCGAGGAAAACCGCGGCCGACAACAACAACGCGCCGGCCGAGCCGTTGAGCACGCCGTTGTCGATGCCCTCACGGGAGAAGTACGGGCCGGCGGCTGTCGCGACGGCGTCCAGCAGCACCAGGAACAGGCCGAGGCCCAGCGCGGTGCGATGCCGCCAGACGAAGCGGCGGAACGAGAACCGCGGCTCGTCGTCGCCGACGGTGTCGACGTCGGCGCGATCACGGGCCGGCGGCAGCGCGGCCAGACCGGCGGCCATCTCGGCCGGCGTCTCCATGATCGCCAGCTGCTTGCGCTTGCCGCCCTCGGCCTGCCACGCCTCCTCGGTGACACCCGTGGTCACCTCGACGTCGATGTCCTCGTCCGTGCCGGCCAGCAGCCGCCGGTAGAGCGGACTGGCGGCCATCAGTTCCTCGTGACTGCCTTGCGCGACAACACGTCCCTGGTCCACCACGACGATCCGGCTGGCCAGTCGCAGAGTGGAGCGGCGGTGGGCGATGAGCAGCGTGGTGCGGTCGACCATCACGTGGCGCAGCGTGGCGTGGATACCCTCCTCGATCCGGGCGTCCACGGCGCTGGTCGCGTCGTCCAGCACCAGGATCCGGGGATCGGTCAGCAATGCCCGGGCCAGCGCGATCCGTTGCCGCTGACCGCCGGACAGCGTCAGCCCGCGCTCGCCGACCTGGGTGTCATAGCCCTCCGGCAGGGCCTTGATGAACTCGTGCGCCTCCGCGGCCTTGGCCGCAGCCTCGATCTCCTCGTCGGTGGCGTCCGGCCGGCCGTAGCCGATATTGGCCCGAACCGTGTCGGAGAACAGGAAGCTCTCCTCGAACACCATGCCGACCTGGCTGCGTAACGAGTCAACCGTCACGTCACGGACGTCATGGCCGTCGATCTTGACGCTACCGGCCTGCACGTCGTGGAACCGGGCCAGCAGCATGGCCACAGTGGACTTACCGGAGCCCGAAGTTCCCACCAGGGCAACGGTCTCGCCCGGCTCGACGTGCAGGCTGAAACCGTCGAGCACCGGTTCCGAGCTCAGATAACCGAATCGAGCGTCCGTGATGGCGATATCGCCGTTGACCGGTGGCAATGCCGGGGCGTCCGCCTTGTCCGTCACGGCCGGCACCGAGTCGAGCAGGTCGAAGATCCGCCGGGCCGAGATGCCGGCCCGTTGCGTGGCGCTGATCATCGCGGCGAACATCTGCGCCGGCCCGATCACCTGCGACAGATACGTGGCGAAGGCCAGGAAGGTGCCGACGGTGATGTTGCCGTGCAACGCCAACCAGCCGCCCAACCCCAGCAGCAGCACCTGCCCGATGGCCGGAATCGCTTGCAGCAACGGCTGGTACCTGGCGATCAGCCGCACCGACCGGATACGCGCCCCGTAGAGTTTCTGGCTGGCCTCGACGAACCGGTCGAGCTCGTGCTCCTCCTGGCCGAACGCCTTGACCACGCGGATCCCGGACACGGTCTGGGTGACCGTCTGCGTCACCTCGGCCCCACGCTGCTGACTGTCCCAAGTGGCCGGTCGCACCTGTCGTCGCATCCGGTAGACGATGACCACCAGCGCCGGCACCACCAGCGCGCTGATCAGCGCCAGCAGTGGCGACAGCACGATCATGACCACCAGCGACACCACGATCAGCAGCACGTTGCTGCTCAGCGCCGGCAGGTACGACAGCACGCGGACCATCACGCCGGCGTCGGTGGAGATCCGCGACACCAGCTGGCCGGTCGGCATCGCCTGATGGCTGCCGATGTCCAGGCGCTGCAACTGTTCGTGCACCGCGTTGCGAAGGTGGTACTGGACCTCCAGCACCACCTTCGCCGCCCGGTAACGCCGGATGCGTGACGCCGCGAAGGTCAGCACGCCGACCGCGACCAGTGCGCCCAGCCACGGCAGCAACGCCGAGCGGTGCGTGAGGATGACGTTGTCGACGATGTGCCGCTCCAGCAGCGGCGTGACCGCGGCCAGGCCGGCCCCGGCCAGCGCGGCGATGAAGGTCAGCACCATGCTGCACCGCTGGATCTTGAGGAACGGCAGCAGCCGGCGGATCCAGTGGTCAGTCATCGGCCAGCCGATCCATCAGCTCGGCCGCGTCGGCCAGCAGCTGACGCTCGGCCGGCGACAGCCGGATGTCCATCGCCTTGGCCAGCCAGAGCTCACGGGCCTGCATGTCCTCGGACAGCGCGGCCAGCCCCTGCTCGGTGATGCCGATGACGGCCTGCCGGCGGTCCAGCGGGTCCGGCCGGCGGGCGATCAGGCCGTCGGCCGCCAGCGCGGCCAGCGTCCTGGTCAGCGACTGCGGCTGGATCCGCTCCAGGTCGGCCAGGTCACCGGCGCACATCTCGCCGTTGCGCCAGAGCTGGGCCAGTACGCTGATCTTGGTCGGGGCCAGCGCGTCGGCCGGCCGCTCCGCGCGCAGCCGGCGGGACAGCCGGACCACCGCGGACCGGATCCGGCGCACGTTCTCGTCACGGGGCACGTTAGTACGCTACGTCGTACTAACGCCCCGGCGCGACCGGTTTACGGTGTCGACGGCTTTTTGGCCTGGAACCGGAAAGCTCCCTCTCGCAGCGTGACCGTGACGTCCTCGAAGCCGGCCGTCCGCAGCCGCGCCGGCAGCTCGTCCGGGTCGACGACGTTCATCGTGTCGCCGATGTGCAGCAGCCGGAACCGGAGGCTCAGCCGACTGTCGCTGCCGGCGAACACGCCGCCCGGCCGCAACACGCGGAACGCCTCGGCGAAGATCCCGTCCTGCATCGGCCTCGTCGGCACGTGATGCAGCATGGTGAAGCAGACGACCGAGCTGAACTCCTGGTCCGGCAACGACATCCGGCTGCCGTCGCCGTGCAGGATCTTGGCCTTGCCGTCGAATTCCCGTTGCAGGTCCTTGGCCGATCGCGCGTCCACCTCCACTGCCGTGACGTTCGGCGCCAGGTCGACCAGGACCCGGGTCGTGGCCCCGTATCCCGGCCCGATCTCCAGCAGGTTCGCGCCCAGCTCCACGCCGGTCAGCGACCACGGCAGGCTGCGCTCACGCACGTTCGTCGCCCAGCCCTGGGAAGAACAGATCCTCCGGTGCATGAAGTTCATCGGCATGTCGTCGACGCTAGGACCGCGGCGCGTTGTCCGCTACCGAGTAGACTGACACACGATGTCGCGAGACGGACAGGCCCTGATGGTGCTCAGCGTGACCATGCCCAAGGGGCAGTGGTTCGACTGGCACGTGCATCCCGAGCACCAGTTCGCGTGGGCGGCCGAGGGCATGCTCACCGTCCAGATCGGCGACGCCGCCTATGTGCTGCCGCCATCGCGGGCCCTGTGGATCCCGGCCGGCACCCTGCACCGCACCGGTGCGGCCAGCGCGTCGTCCATGCACAGCGTCTACTTCGGCGGACGGCAATGGGTCCAGCCAACCGTGGTCGCCGTCGGGCCCCTGCTGGCCGAGCTCATCCGCCACCTCGCCGACCTGACGCTGCCCACCGCTCCCCGCCGCCGCGCCGAGGCCGTGCTCCGCGACCTGCTCGTGCCGGTCCCCGTCTCCACCATCCACGTCCCGACGGTGTCGAAACGCCTGTCCTTGATCGCCCGAGCCCTCACCGACGACCCCGCCGATGACCGTGATCTGGCCGCATGGGGCCGGCTGGTCGGGGCCTCTTCTCGTACGCTGGCAAGGGCTTTCGTCGCCGAGACCGGCATGACCTTCGGCGCCTGGCGCACCCAGGTCCGCCTGCTCGCGTCCCTGCCGCTGCTCGCCGCCGGCATGCCCGTCGCGACCGTCGCCCGCCGCGTCGGCTACGCCACCCCCAGCGCCTTCGTCGCCGCCTTCCGCCGGGTCACCGACACCACCCCGGGCGCCTACTTCAGCTGAACGTCGAGCTCGCCGTGGTCGATGAGCCAGCGAACCGATTCCAGCACGGCCGCCTCGGGCTCGTACCGCGGCTGGTAGCCCAGCAGCCGCACGGCCTTGTCGATGGAACAGACCTGGCTGCGTAGCAGGTGACCCCAGCTGGCGTCGGCGTGCTCAGCCGAGGTCGACGCGCGGAATTCCTCCCACGACACGGATTCCAGCGTCGCGGTCCGGCCGAACCAGCCGGCGGCGATCTCGGCGTAACCGCGGATGTTCAACGCCGTCGCGGCCACCACGTTGAAGTCCTCGCCGGCGGCGGCGTCACGGTTGGCGATGGCCAGCTCGAAGGCCTGGGCGACGTCGTCGGCGTGCACGTGGTTCAGGTGCTCGGCCCCGATTCCGGGCACCCGCAACGGTTGTCCCGTCGAGAGGGTGTGCCAGACGGTCGGGTCGAGGTTGCCGAGCGGGCCGATCGGATGCCAGCCGGGACCGACGATGTGCCCGGGATGCAGCGAAGTGGTGACGAGGTCGGTCTCGGCCTTCAGCATCCGGGCGATGGCGGCCTTGTTGATGCCGTACTCGCCGATCGGCGGCGTGCCGGCGTCTTCGAGGATCGGGGCCTTGTGACTCGGGCCGTAGCGCCAGATCGAGCCGCAGTGCAGGAGATGCCCGACCTCGCCGCGCAGCCGCTCGACCAGCGCGGTCGCCGATTCCAGCGTGAAGCAGATCAGGTCGACGACCACGTCGGGCCGCGGCTCGGCCACCCGGTCGTCGAAGCCGTCCTGCTCCCGATCGGCGGCGATCCGCCGCACCTGCTGCCATTCCGGCGCGTCGGCATAAGGAGCGCTGCTGCCGCGGCTGATGTTGACGACCTCATGCCCGGCACGAACCAGCCGCGGCACGAGAAACGTGCCGATGTGCCCGCTGCCACCAATAACCACGATCTTCACGTCAGCAACCCCGCCAGTTCGGAAGTCAGCAGATCCAGGCCCATCGGCCCGAGGTCCAAGGCCGTGCTGTGGAACGTCCGCAGCTCGAAACGCGACCCCTGGCGGGCCCGGGCGTCGGCCCGGGCGGCGAGCCAGGCCCGCTCGCCGACCTTGTACGCGATGGCCTGACCGGGCAGGCCCAGGTAACGGTCGACCTCGTAACGGGCGAACTCGACGCCGCCCATGGCGCCGGACCGGGCGGCGACGAACTCGACGGCCAGCTCCGGAGTCCACACGGCACCGTCGTGGAAACCCACCCCGGCCGGGATCGGCAGTTCGAGGTGCAGTCCGATGTCGACGACGACCCGAGCGGCCCGAAGCTGTTGCCCGCCGGCGAACATGCCCATCCGGTGCGCCGGCAGCTCGTAGTAGCCGAGCTCGTCCATGAGCTTCTCGGCGTAGAGGCCCCAGCCCTCGCCGTGCCCGGGGTGCAGCTCGGCGCTCAGCCGCTGGAACCGGTTGAGGGTACGGGTGTTGAGCACGTTGAGCCCCAGCTGGAGGTGGTGCCCGGGCACGCCCTCGTGGAACATCACCGACGGCACCGACCAGGTGGCCGGCTCGTCGGAGGTCATCGAGTACCACACGGTCCCGGGCCGGCTGAGGTCCTCGGCCGGGGCCAGGTAGTAGACGCCGGTGTTGGTCGCCGGCACCCGGCAGTCCAGCCGCCGCAACGGTTCCGGGATGTCGAAGTGGGTGCCGTCCAGATCGGCGATGGCCTTGTCGGCCAGCTCCTGGATCCAGCCACGGAACTGCTCGGCCCCGCGCACCCGATGGGCCGGATCGGCGTCGAGGGCGGCCAACACGGCCGGCAGCGGCTCGCCGGGCAGGATCTCCGCGCCGACGGCGCGCATCTCGGCCTGCAGCCGGGCCAGCTCCTGCCAGCCCCACTCGTACGTCTCCAGCAGGTCGACCTGGCTGCCGAGGTGGTTGCGGGCCTCCAGGGCGTAGCGCTCACGGCCGACCGCGTCGCGCGCCGGAGCGTTCGGGGCCAAATCGTCGGACAGGTAGGACGCGAACTCCACCAGCGCCGCGCCGGCCCGCTCGGTCTCGGCCCGGTAGGTCGACGGCAGAGTGCCGAGGTAGTCGGCGAATTCCTTGCTCTGCCGGGCACAGTTGACGACCTGGCGCACGGCCGACACGCGCCCCTGTTGCCGGCCCCGCTCCAACGACGCCCGCAGCCCGGAAAGCGCTTGCGGGATGCCGGCCAGTCGCGACCGCATGTCCTCGACCACGGTGCGATCGCCCTGGTCCAGCACCTCGATCGCCTGCCGCAGCAGCTGCGGCGGACTGGTGATGGTGTTCAGGTCGGCGTCAACACAGCCGGCGGCGAACCGGGCCAGATCGATCTCCAGCCGGTCCCGCAGCACCGCCGCGGCCCGCCGCTGCGCGTCCGTGTGCACGGGTGTGCTGGTCAGCTCGGCGAGAGTCCGCTCGGCCAGCTCGTGCCGGGCCGCGAAGCCCGCCGGGCTGTAGTCGGTCAGCTCGCCGTCTTGACCGGCGATGCCCATCATGGCCGCGGCACAGGGGTCGGCCGCGGCGAACTCGCCCACGTACCGGTCGGACAGCGCATCGACGTCGCTCACCGGAGCGAGCATAGGTGCTCGACGCCGCGAAGGTGG
>DATJJB010000164.1:0-6231 GCA_035492655.1 Kutzneria sp.
GCGCGAAGTTCTCCGAGGCGATCATCTCGAGCGTGTGCCGCTGCCGGCCCAGCTCGGCGTCGACCGCCGCGGCGACCTCCGGGTCCAGCTCGTGCAGGGACGCCGTGAGCTCGACCGGCGTCACTCGCCCTCCTTGATCAGGGCGGCGTAGGCGTCGGAGTCCAGCAGGTCGTCGGGGTCGCCGTCCACGCGCACGGTGAACAGCCAGCCCTCGCCGTACGGGTCCGAGTTGACCGTCTCGGGGCTGTCCTTGACCGCCTCGTTCACCGCCACGACCTCGCCGCTGACCGGCGAGAACAGGTCGCTGACCGACTTGGTGGACTCCAGCTCGCCACAGGGCTCGCCGGCCGTCACGGAGTCGCCCTCGCCGGGCAGCTCGGCGTAGACGATGTCGCCCAGCTGCTCGGCGGCGTACTCGGTGATGCCGATGCGGGCGATCCCGTCGGAGACCGCCACCCACTCGTGCTCCGCGCTGTACCGAAGGTGGTCGGGGATGGTGCTCATCTCGGGCCTCTCAGGAAGAACGACGGTAGAAGGGCAGCTCGACGACGTCGACCGGGGTGATCGTGCCCCGGATGTCGACGGCGAGCGCGGAACCGGGCACGGCACGGTCGGCGTCGACGTAGGCCATGGCGATCGCGTGGCCCAGCGTCGGCGACGGCGCGCCGCTGGTGATCTCGCCGATCCTCGCACCGTCGGCCGGATCCACCACCGGGTACCCGTGCCTCGGCGCGCGCCGGCTCTCGGTGACCAGGCCGACCAGCTTGCGGGCCGGCGTCTCGGCCGACGCCTTCTGCAGCGCGGCGCGGCCGACGAAGTCGGAGGGCTTGTCCAGCTTCACCACGCGGCCGAGACCCGCCGCGTACGGCGTCAGCTCGGTGGTCAGCTCGTTGCCGTAGAGCGGCATGCCGGCCTCGAGGCGCAGCGTGTCGCGGCACGACAGTCCACACGGGAGGACCTCGCCGGCGCCGGCCACCGCGGCCCACACCGCCTCGGCGTCGTCCGGGGCGACGAAGAGCTCGAAGCCGTCCTCGCCGGTGTAGCCCGTACGGGCGAGCAGCGCCGGACGGCCGGCCACGGTGGTGGGGTAGGAGGCGTAGTACTTCACGGTCGACAGGTCGGTCGGCGTGAGCGGGGCCAGCAGCGCCACCGAGCGCGGGCCCTGCAGGGCGATCAGCGCGTACTCGGTGGAGGCGTCGCGGACCTCGGTGTCGAAGTCCTCGGCCCGGTCGATCAGCTCGCCGGCCACCAGGGCGGCGTTGCTGGCGTTGGCGACCACCAGGTAGTCCTGGTCGCCGGTCCGGTAGACGATCAGGTCGTCCAGGATGCCGCCGTTGTCGTCGCAGATCATGGTGTAGCGGGCGCGGCCGACGCCGATCGCCGAGGCGTTGCCGACCAGGGCGTAGTCCAGCGCCTGCCCGGCCTGCGGGCCGGACAGCAGGATCTCGCCCATGTGGGTCAGGTCGAAGAGGCCGGCGCCGGTGCGCACGGCCGTGTGCTCGGCCACGTCACCGGTGTAGCGCAGCGGCATCTGCCAGCCGGCGAAGTCGGTGAACTTGGCGCCGAGGCGCTCGTGCACGTCGTGCAGCGGCGTGCGGCGGATGTCGGTGCCCATCAGGAGACCCCTCGTGTGGTGGAGTGAGCCTCCCCCTCTGTCATAAGCCTGAGAGTTTCACCGGCGAGCCGGCTTTCCCCTTGGGCGAGGCGCGATGGGCACGCCTGCTTTTCAGAGTCGCCTGTCCCGAGCGGTAGGGGTGCCTGAGAGATTCCGGGGAGGATTTGCTCCTTCGGCGCCTGCCCGACCTCGACAGGACTCTCCCGCACGGTGTTGAACAGCGAGAATGTACTTGTGCCGGCCACCGTATTTGGAGGTGGCCGGCACGGTCAAGATTCAAGCGTCCTACCCCTTCAGATCACACCCGACCGCATGGCGTACGCGACCGCGTGCGGGCGGTTGCGCAGGCCGAGGCGGTTCATCACCGCGTAGACCACGTTCTTCACGGTGCGCTCCGAGTAGGAGAGCTTGGTGGCGATCTGGGCGGTGTCCCAGCCCTCGGCCATCAGCCGCAGCACGTCGATCTCCCGCGGGGCGAGCCCGGAGGCGGTGAGGCCGTTGGGCCGCAGCACCTCCTTGTGCAGCCGCTCCACCTGCGCGAGCAGCGAGCCGAGCAGCGTGGGCGGCATGTCCCCCATGCCCCGCTTGGCCGCCAGCACGGCGTGCACCAGGCGCTCACCGCTGGCCGCCGCCTTCGGCAGCACCGCGACGACGCCGCATTCCACGGCCGCCAACAGGTCGGCGTCGTGGAACCGGTCGGTGACGAGCACGATCTTCACGGGCGTGGACTCGGCGGTCCGCCGCAGCAACCCCATCACATCGGCGTTGACCGCGTCGGCGCACACCACGAACACCTGAGCCTCGGACAGTCTGCGCTCCGGAACCACCTGGAGCTCGGCCCGCGCCCGCAGGCAGCTGATCGCGCCGGCCAGGGTGATCGGATCGCCCGCGTGGACGGCTACCCACACTCTGTCCATGGTGTGTCCTCCTCGCTGTGTACCCCCAGGAACACACTGTGCAACGACCTTCTTCAGAGGATCTTCACGACGCCTCCATGTCGTAGAGAAAGTGCTGACCTGCGGTTTTGTCGAAGTCCACCCGATCGGGCGATCGCGACAAGGTAAGAACGGGCATCGGAACGTCGTGTTCGGGCACATTCTCGAGCCCATGGCCTGGGAAGTTCCTGGTTGACCTGGGATCGTCTCCAGTAGGCTGGCCGCAGTCCCCCGCGCGAGCAGGAGGAGCCTGTTGGTCGTCGAGGATGCCGCCGCCACGCTCTCCCGGACCAGCGCCGAACGGGCACGATTGCCCGAACTTGCCGAGGTGCTCGCCGCCTGCGCCGGCCATCTGTCCGACGAGCTCATGACCGCCGCCCGGCACTGGTTGGCCGAGGGCCGCTGCGCCGACGTGGCCCGTGCGGTCGCCTTCGCCGTTGTCCATCTACACGTTCCGGTGACGGCCGCCCATCACCGTATGTTGGTCGACGCATTGGTGACGGGCGGTCATGATCCTGTCGCAGTCCGTGGTGTGACGCCGGCGCGGTGGCCGGCCGCGCTGCCGTTCACCTTCGTGGACGGCGGCTGGTCGGGCGACGACCGGACGGACGAGGCGGCGGTCGACGCGGTCGCCGGCTACCCGGGCGGGCACGGCCTGTGGCGGGCCTGGCGGATGCCGATCGACGGTTCGCCGTGGCCGGCGCCCAAACGCGTGTACCTGATCCAGGCCGGCGAGCAGGTGGACGTGGTCGCGCTGACCGCCCGGACCCAGCAGGCGCTGGCCGCCGCCGGCGAGCCGGCGCCCCAGGTCGAGGCGTACGCCGTCGGCGCCCGGCTGCCCGCCTACCAGCTCACGGTGCGGCGCAACGGCACCTTGCTGTGGACCTGTCAGTCGCCAAATGTGGACCAAATCACATCTTGACGCGCTGGGTCTGTTCCCTCTTGTGCGTGCACCAGGAAGAATGGCGGCGGGGGTACGACCCCGGTCGGACCACACCGTCGGCCGGGCTGGGGAGGAAGCTGGATGTCCGACAACGATGTCCCTGGTTCCGTCCTCCGGGTCGCCCTGTTGGGCCCGGTGCGGGGCTGGGTCGGGGACCGCGAGTTGGAGCTGGGCGCGCCGATGCAGCGCGCGTTGTTCGGTCTGCTCGCGCTCAGCCCGAACCGGATGGTCGGGCGGTCGGAGCTGATCAGGGCGCTGTGGGGCGAGGCAGCGCCGGCCAGCGCCGAGGGCAGCGTGCACACCTATGTCGCCGGCCTGCGGCGCGCCCTGGAGCCGAACCGGACACATCGGGCACCATCCACCATACTGGTCAACGCCGGTCCCGGCTATCTGCTCCGGATGGACCCCGACGACCTCGACGTCACCGCGCTCAACGGACACCGCGACCGGGCCCGGGTGCTGCGCGCCGACGGCCGCCCCGAGCAGGCCGTGGCCGAGCTGGACGCGGCGCTGGCGCTGTTCCACGGCACCCCGTTCGACGGCCTGGCCTGCCCCTACGTCGAGCAGGAGCGGCCGCGCCTGAACGAGCTGCGGCTGCTGGTGATCGAGGAGCGGGCCAGCCTGCTGCTGGACCTCGGCCGGCACCACGACCTGGCCGCCGAGCTGCCCGCCCTGGTCCGCGAGCACCCGCTGTGGGAGCGGCTGCGCGGGCTGCTGATGATCACCCTCTACCGCTGCGGCCGGCAGGCCGACGCGCTGGAGGCCTACCAGGATGCCCGCCGGGTGCTGGCCGACGAGCTGGCCATCGAGCCGTCCCCGGAACTGCGCCGGCTGCACGCCAAGATCCTGCGCAACGACCCGGAGCTGGCCGCGCCGCAGCCGGCCGCCGCGGTGGCCGAGTCGGCCGCCGGCCCGGTGCCGGCGCAGCTGCCGCACGACGTGCCCGGCTTCACCGTCCGCGCGGCCGAGATCGCCGAGCTGGACCGGTTCCTCGACGAGACGTCCAACTCGGTGCTGATCTCGGCCATCGACGGGGCCGGCGGCATCGGCAAGACCGCGCTGGCCGTGCACTACGCGCACCGCATCACCGACCGCTTCCCCGACGGGCAGCTCTACGTCAACCTGCGCGGCTTCGACCCGAAGCTGCCGCCGCTGATGCCGGTGGACGCGCTGGGCTACCTGCTGCGCGGTCTCGGCGTGCCGGCCCGGCAGGTGCCGGCCGACCTGGACGACCAGGCCGGCATGTACCGCAGTCTGGTGGCCGGAAAGCGCATTCTGGTCGTGCTCGACAACGCCGCCAGCACCGACCAGGTCCGGCCGCTGCTGCCCGGATCGCCGTCCTGCGCGGTCATCGTGACCAGCCGCAACCGGCTGTCCGGGCTGGTCGCCCGGGACGGCGCCCGCCGGATCACGCTGGACGTGCTCAGCACCGAGGACGCCGTGCGGCTGATGGTCGGCATGCTCGGGGCCGACCGGGTGGACGCCGAGCCGCGGGCCGTGCGGGAGCTGGTCCGGTTGTGCGGCAACCTGCCGCTGGCGCTGCGCATCGCCGGCGACCGGGCGGCGACGCATCCGCACCTGATGATGTCCGACCTGGCCGGCGACCTGTCCAACGAGCGGGACCGGCTCGACGTGCTCGCCCCGGACGACGACGAGTCGACCGCCGTGCGGGCGGTGTTCTCCTGGTCGTACCACGCGTTGAAGCCCGACGCCGCCCGGGTTTTCCGGCTGCTCGGACTGCATCCCGGGGCCGAGTTCAGCACGCCGGCCGCCGCCGCGCTGACCGGCATGCCGGTGCCGATGACCCGGCGGCTGCTCACCGATCTGACCGACCGGCACCTGCTCGGCGAGGTCGACCGCGACCGGTACCGGCTGCACGACCTGCTGCGCGTGTACGCCGCCGAGGAGGTCGAGCAGGGCGAGGACGAGAGAGACCGGTCGCTGGCCCTGCAGCGGATGACCGACTGGTACCTCTACACCGCCAGCAACGCCGACAACGGGTTGCGGGGGCAGGCCAACGACATGTCCATCGGCAGCCCGCCGCGGGAGTGCGCGCCGCTGCCGTTCACCGGGTATCTCCAGGCGTTGCAGTGGTTCGACACCGAGAGCGAGAACCTGGGCGCGCTGGACCGGATGGCCGGCCAGACCCGGCGGCACCTCATCGCCTGGCGGCTCGGCGTCGTGGTGTGGGAGTACCACCGGCTGCGCCGTGATTTCGAGCAGCTCATCGCGTTCTCCCGGGTGTCGGCCGTCGCCGCGCGGGCCATGGACGACCCCATCGGCGAGGCCCTGTCGCTGAGCTGCATCGCCGCCGCCAGCGCGCATCTTGGCCGGCAGGCCGACGCCGTGGTCGCGCTGCGGCAGATGCCGTCCGTCCACTATGGACCGCAGGACACGCACCGTGAGATGAGCACCCTGTCCAACCTGGCCGAGGCGTACCGCGGCAGCGGCATGATCGGCGACGCGCTCGCCCACTACCGGCGGGCCCTCGGACTGGCCCGCATCGCCGGAAGTCGTTGGCACGAGGGCGATCTGCTGCGCGGGCTGGCCGAGACCTACCTGGAGCTCGGCGAGCTCCAGCACGCGCTGGACTGCTGCCGCTCGGCGCTGACGATCTTCCGTCAGCTCGGCGATCTCTACGCGCAGAACACCGTGCTCCAGGATCTCGGCGGCACCCTGTTGGCCCTGGGCCGCCGGGAGGAATCCGTGGCCGCCTTCGCCGACGCCGTCGCCATCGC
>DATJJB010000165.1:0-53204 GCA_035492655.1 Kutzneria sp.
CCGGTGAACACGTCCTCGTGCAGCTCGTGCCACTCGTTGACGTGCTCCCGCTCGGACTCGTCGTCACGGCCGGCGGCCGGCACGGCGTAGGCGATCAGGCGGTTGTTCTCGGCGATGACCACCGACTGGGCCACCCGGGAGTGTTCCATCAGCACGGACTCGATCTCGCCCAGTTCGATCCGGTAGCCACGGATCTTGACCTGGTCATCGGCTCGCCCCAGGAACACCAGCCGACCGTCGGGCAGCCACCGAACCAGATCACCCGTGCGGTACAAGCGATCCCCGGTACCGAACGGGTTCGCCACGAACCGCTCCGAGGTCAATCCCGCGCGGCCCAGGTAACCCCGGGCCAGACCGGAGCCCGCGAGGTACAGCTCGCCGACGACACCGGGCGGCACCGGACGGAGTGAGGCGTCCAGGACATAGGCCCGGGTGCCCGGGTCCGGAATGCCGATCGGGACAACCGAGCTGGCCGGATCGCACAGTCCCAGGGTGGAGTTGGTAGTGGCCTCGGTCGGACCGTAGGCGTTGAACATCCGCCGACCGGGAGCCCAGCGGCGGACCAGCTCCGGGGACACGCGTTCGGTGCCGGCCAACAGAACACTGTCACGCGGCAGATCCAAATCCTCCGGCATCTCGGCCAACAACGCCGGCGGAAGGATCATGAAGTTCACGTTGTTGGCGTGGGCGTACTCCACCAGGCCCGGGCCTGGGAACCGCAGCTCTGACGGCACAACAACCAGACGGCCACCGGACAGCAAGCCCAGGCACAAATCCCAGAACGCCACATCAAAACTCGGCGAAGCGAACTGCAACACCACACTCGCCGGACCGACACCGAACCGCTCGACCTGGGTGGCCACGAGCTTCGCCACGCCGGCGTGGGAGACCACGACGCCCTTGGGGCGGCCGGTCGAGCCGGACGTGTAGATCACGTAGGCGGCGTTGGCCGGGACGATATCGGCGGCCGGATCAGTGGCCGGAGCGGCATCGAGGTCCAGTTCGTCCAGCAGGACGACGTCGCCGTCGAAGCGGTCGGCCAGCTCGCGGGTGGTGAGTACGCATACCGGGCGCGCGTCGGAGACCATGAAGGCGATGCGCTCGGCCGGATAGTCCTGGTCCAGCGGCAGGTACGCGGCGCCGGCCTTGAGCACCGCCAGCTCCGCCACGATCATCTCGGCCGAACGGGGCACGGCCAGCGCGACCACCTGCTCGGGGCCGGCTCCGTACGAGATCAGGACGTGGGCGAGGCGGTTGGCCCAGGCGTCGAGCTCGGCGTAAGAGACCTGAATATCCTTGAACACCAAGGCGATCGCGTCAGGGGCGGCCTGCACGCGAGCGGCGAACAGGGCCGGCAACGTCGACAGCTCAGCACTGAGGTCGGTGTCGTTCCAGAAGACCAGAAGCTGGTGAAGTTCCTGCTGTGACAACAGATCCAGCGACCCGATCGGGCGGTCCGGACGCGAGTCGGCCAGCAGGCGCGCCAGGTGTGCCACCATGCGGTCCACAGTGGACCGGTCGAGCACATCCTCGCGATAGCGCGCGGAAAGCACAGTGCCGTCGTACGACACGACGAGATCCAGCGGCAGATCGGTCTCGGCGTCGAAACCCACGTTGACCAGCACGGCCCCGCCACGCCCACGCTCGGGTTGCAGCTCGCCGACCAGCTCGTCCAACGGGACCTCGTGCGCCAAGGCCTCCGCGTGAGCAGCCTCGACCCGGGCGACGACGTCGGCGAACACCGGCGAACCACCGAGGTCGACCCGAACCGGCACCAGAGAGCCGGTGCCCGGTGCTCCGATGCCGAAGACGATGTCGGCGGTGCCGACGTACCGGTGCAGCAGGACGGCGAAGCCGGCCATCACAGTCGCCCGGTCGAAACCCGACAGCGCACGGGTGACCAGCCCCTGCGGCGACACGGGCTCGGTCGGGTGCGGCCGGTCCACCGGCAGCAGCAGCTCCTTCGGCGCGGTGGCCAGGCGATCGAGCCAGAACCCGAGGTCCGCGACCTGCCGCACAGCGTCACCGTTGCTCACCGGTAGACCAGCCTCCGCCGCTCACAGTGCCCCAGCCGGGCACAAACTTAGGCGACCCTAACAAAAGGAAGGTAAGGATGCACTCCTGTAGTGTTAGCCTTGCCTAAATTCGTACTCATCGGAGGCGTGGTGCGGCCAGACACCCTCACGCGACGTCCGCCACCGCACGCGGCTCGGGCGCTCGGCCTGCTGGCCGCCATCGGCGTGTTGGCCCTGCTCGGCCTGCTGAGCATCTGGCTGGGCTCCAAGGAGATCTCGTTCGGCGACGTCTGGCGCGTGCTGCTGCACAACGACGGCTCGGCCGACGCCGTGATCATCCACAGTGTCCGGATGCCGAGGACCGCGCTGGCCTTGCTGGTCGGGGCCGGGCTCGGCCTGGCCGGCACCGTGATGCAGGCGCTGACCCGCAACCCACTGGCCGACCCGGGCCTGCTCGGCGTCAGCGCCGGCGCCGCGTTCGCCATCGTGTTCTCGATCACCGTGCTCGGCGTGAGCTCGCTGTACGGCTACGTCTGGTTCGCCTTCGCCGGCGCGCTGGCCGCCACCGCCGTCGTCTACTTCCTCGGCACGCGCGGCAATGCCGGTTCCAGCCCGGTGAAACTGACACTGGCCGGGGCCGCGGTCACCGCACTGCTGGGCTCGTTCACCAGCGCGATGGTGTTGCAGGACCCGGTCGCGCTCAACCGCTTCCGGTTCTGGTCGGCCGGCTCGCTCGCCGGCGCGGACAGCGGCCAGTTGCTCCAGGTGCTGCCGTTCATGCTGGTCGGCGCGGCGCTGGCCGTCACAAGCGGCCCGGCGCTGAACAGCCTGGCCCTCGGTGACGACGTGGCGGTGGCGCTCGGCCGGCGGCTCGGGCCGTTGCGGCTGCGCGGCGCGCTGGCCATCACGCTGCTCACCGGCGCGGCCGTCGCGGTCGCCGGGCCGATCGTGTTCCTGGGCCTGATCATCCCGCACGCCGTGCGCTTCGCGATCGGCCCCGACCAGCGCTGGCTGCTGCCGTACTCCGCGGTACTGGCCCCGTGTCTGCTGCTGGCGGCCGACATCCTCGGCCGGATCATGGCCCGGCCCAGCGAGATCCGGGCCGGCGTGATCGTCGCGTTCCTGGGCGCGCCGGTGTTCATCTACCTGGTCCGCAGGCGCAAGCAGCTGGAGTCCTGACGAATGAGCCTGCCCGTGACCATCCGGCTCAGCACCATCTCGGTGCGCGTGCGCCCCCGTGGCGTCACCGTGTGCGTAGCACTGCTGGTGGCGGCGTTTCTCCTGCTGTGCCTGGGGATGACCATCGGCGACGTGCCGATGGGCCTGTCCGACGTGCTCACCGGGCTGTTCACCAACAGCGACGCCGGAAACGCCTACATCGTCCAGGAACTGCGGCTGCCGCGGGCGCTGACCGGGCTGTTGGCCGGGCTGGCGTTCGGCGCGTCCGGGGCGGTGTTCCAGACCATCACCCGCAACCCGCTGGCCAGCCCGGACATGATCGGCATCAACGCCGGCGCGGCGACCGCGGTGGTCGCCGGTATCGCCTTCGGCTTCGGGAACGGGCTCGGCACGACCACGTTGGGCCTGCTCGGCGGACTGCTGTCCGGGCTGGTCGTGTACCTGCTGGCGTGGCGACGCGGCACCACCGGCTACCGGATCCTGTTGGTGGGCATCGGGATCTCGGCGATGTGCACCAGCCTGACCGACTATCTGCTCAGCAAGGCGCAGATCACCGAGGCGCAGTCGTCGATGGGCTGGCTGGTCGGCAACCTGGCCAATCGCGGCTGGGACAACGTGCTGCCGCTGTTCGCGGCCTGTGTGGTGCTCTTTCCGTTGGTGCTGGGGCTTTCCCGGTGGATGGGCACGCTCGCGCTCGGCGATGAGGTGGCCGCCGGGCTCGGCACGCCGGTGCAGCCCGTACGCCTCGGCTTGCTCCTAGCAGGCGCGGGCCTCGTCGCCTTCGCCACGGCGTCGGCCGGTCCCATCGCCTTCGTCGCGTTGACGGCGCCGCAGATCGCGCAGCGACTGGCCCGGGTGTCCTCGCCGCCGGTGGTCACGTCCGCGCTGGGTGGCGGGGTTCTGGTGCTGGGCAGCGACATCCTGGCCCGCGTGCTCACCCCGACGGGGCTGCCGGTCGGCATCGTGACCGGCGCGCTCGGCGCACCTGTCCTGCTCTGGCTGCTGGTCAGGGCCAATCGTTCCGGCTCTGGAGGCTGACCGATGACTTCCGACACGCCCTCGCTGCGGGTGCAGGGCCTGCGCGTCGCCTACGACGACCGGATCGTCATCGACGGACTCGACCTGGACATCCCGCCCGGGCAGATCACCGCCATCGTCGGCCCGAACGCCTGCGGCAAGTCGACGCTGCTGCGGACCATGGCCCGGCTGCTGACCCCCAAGGCCGGCACGGTGTATCTGGACGGCCGGTCGATCCACGACCTGCCGACCAGACAAGTGGCGCAGCGCCTGGGAATTCTGCCGCAGTCACCGGTCAGCCCCGAGGGCATGACGGTGTCGGATCTCGTCGGCCGGGGCCGGGCCCCGCACCAGACGTGGTGGCGGCAATGGTCCACTTCGGACGAAACCGCCGTGCGGGATGCGTTGGCCGCCACCGCGATGACCGAGCTGGCCGACCGGCGGGTGGACGAGCTGTCCGGCGGGCAGCGGCAGCGGGCGTGGATCGCCATGGCCGTCGCCCAGGGCACGCCCGTGCTGCTGCTGGACGAGCCGACCACATACCTGGATCTGGCCCACCAGATCGACGTGCTGGACCTGGTCGTCGACCTGAACCGGGACGAGGGCCGGACGATCGTGATGGTGCTGCACGATCTCCCGCAGGCGTGCCGCTACGCCGATCACCTGATCGCCATGAAGGCCGGCCGGATCGTGGCGGCCGGGCGGCCGGCCGAGGTGATCACCGAGGAACTGGTGGACACCGTGTTCGGCGTGCGCTGCCAGGTCACGCCGGACCCGGTCAGCGGCACGCCGATGGTCATCCCGATCAGCCGGCACCACCAGGGAGTCAGCTGACGCTGACCGCGTACTCCCCGACCGGCGCCAAAGCCGCTCGCCGGTCCACAATGGACGCCAGGATCTCGCCGACGCGGACCGCGGTGTTGGACAGCAACGACGACGTGATGCCGTGCGAGTGCTCGGTGCCGCCCTGGAGGTAGATGCCCCCGCGCACAACGGATTCCGTCGTGACACGGTAGTCCCGTTCGACCAGCGGGCGGCCCTCCACATCACGGGCGCACAGCTCGCCCAGCAGCGGCGTGGGGTCGGCCGGGCGGTAGCCGGTGGCGTAGATGACCGCGTCGGCGTCGAGGATCGTGCGCTCGCCCGTGGTCAGGGACTCCACCACCACCGTGCCCGTGTCGAGGACCTCGACCGGCCGGGACACGTTGAACAGGCGCAGACGCCGCGTGCCGAGGACCTTCTCGCGGTAGACCCGCCGGTACAGCTCGTCGATCAGGTCGACGTCCACCGCCGAGTAGTTGGTGGAGCCGTGGTAGCGCATCAGCCGGTCCTTGACCGGCTCGCCGGCGCGGTAGAACTGGTCGACCGCCTCGGGATCGAAGATCCGGTTGGCGAAGGAGCTGTCGTCGGCCGGGCTGTAGCCGTAGCGGGCGAACACCGCGCAGACCTCGGCCCGCGGGAACTCGTCGTGCAGCAGCGCCGCCACCTCGGCCGCGCTCTGCCCCGCGCCGACGACCACGAACCGTCGAGGATCGGCGTCCTTGATGGCCGGGATGCGGTGCAGCAGCTCGCTGTTGTGCCAGATCCGAGGTCCGACCTCGACGCCGGCCGGCAGCTGTGGCCGCAAGCCGGTGCCCATCACCAGGTTTCGGGCCCGCAGCGTCGCGCCGTCCGAGGTCAGCACGTCGAAGAAAGCGATTTCCCGGCCGTCCGCCACCGGCCGCACGGCCACCACCTCGACGCCGTAGGAGACCACGTCGTCGACCTTGGCCGCGGCCCATTCGAAGTAGTCATGGAACTCGACACGCAACGGGAAGAGGTTCTTGTGGTTGATGAAGTCGACCAGCCGGCCGGCCGAGTGCAGGTAGTTGACGAAGGTGAAGTCGCTGGTCGGGTTGCGCATCGTGACCAGGTCCTTGAGGAAGGACACCTGCATGGTGGCGGTGTCGATCAACATGCCCCGGTGCCAGCCGAACCGCGGCTGGCGTTCGAGGAAGTGCGCGGTGACCGGCTCGGCCGCGGCCGCGTTGTGCTCCGCGAGCGCGATGGCCAGCGCCAGGTTCGACGGTCCGAAGCCCACCCCGACGACGTCGTAGATCGGGATCTGCTCGCCGGCCTCAGCACTCATGTCGCTCCCTCTGTCCGCCCCCGGTTCAGGGAACCCTAACCTAACTTAGGCGAGCCTATCCTAGTACGTTGGTGGTGATGTTGGTCCCTGCCTCGTCAACGGTTAAGGCAACGGCGCAAGAGTTAACGCCGCTCCCGGACCCCGGACACGGCGGACAATCGACACCGGACGACCGCCGCTCTTGGGAGTACCGTGCCGACGATTCCCGCCCCGAGATCCACCCGCGACCCACTGCTCACCGCCGACACCTTCATCGTTTCCCTGCACACCGTCGTCCACGCCCCGCGGCAGACCGCCCGCACCCGAGCCGTGCTCCGCGCCTGCCGGGACGACGTGGACCGGTTCTGGACCGGCGTCGAGGAGGGCGCCCGGTTCCTCGACACCCGCAACTGCCGCGTCGGCGGTGACGGGACGCTGCTGTTGGATCATCCGCTGGCCAACGGCGAGACCTGCATCGTCGAGTACGAGGTCAGCCGGGGGTTGGCCGACCGCTGGGAGCAGGTGCTGGTCTCACCGGCGTGGGACCTGGTGCTCCAGGTGCGGTTCCACCCGGCGGCCGTGCCGGCGCGGTGCTGGGGGTACCGAGGGGCCGTGGTGTCGGCGTTGGCGCTGACCGGCGGGGAGTCGGTGCACACGGTCACTTTGGACGCGCAGCCCGGCGTGCACGGAATCCGCTGGGAATGGTAATTGCGTAGCGCGCCATCGTCGTTGTCACCAAGACTGCGTCGGTGCTCCTTCGACCCCAAGCGTTGAAACCCGGCGATCTCGTCGTCATCGCGTCGCTGTCCGGGCCGCTGCATGCCGAGTACGAGCCCGACCTCGAACAGGCCATGGCCGTGCTGACGCGGATGGGCTTCCGGGTGCGTCGGGCGCCGCTGCTCGAAGTCGGACGGCAGCGGTGGTGGAGCGCGGCCACGCCGGCCGAGATCGCCGCGGAATTCAATGCCCTGCTGCGTGATCCCGAGGTGCGCGCGATCATCGCCCACGACGGCGGCCAGACGGTGCTCGGCTATCTCGACCTGATCGACTTCGACGCGATCACCGCCGACCCCAAGCCGATCCTCGGCTACAGCGACATCGCCCTGCTGCATCTCGTGCTCTATCGGCGGACGGGACTGGTCGGATTCCACGCCGACCTGGCCACGCGGGGTCTCGGCGGGTACTGGCAGGCCGCTTCGCCACCACGGCAAGCGGAACTCGGCCAGCTGTACTCAAGGCTGCTGACCGACCCGGAGCCGATCGGCGCGCTGCCGTCGAGCCCGTCGTGGGAATGCTGGCGACCGGGGCGGGCCGAGGGCCGGCTGATCGGCGGGGTGATCAACCGCATCGTGTTCAACCAGGCGACGCCGTACGCACTGCCGCTGGAGTGGTTCGACGGCGCGGTGCTGTTCTGGGAGGAGATGGGCGGCCTGGCCGCCTACGTGTGGAGTTACCTGCACGTCATGCGGCACGCCGGCATCCTCGACCGGATCGCCGGCATGGTGGTGGGCGTGCCGGACGCCATCGCCGGGCTCGACGTGACACCGTTGCGGGACATCGTGCTGGAAGTCCTGGGCGACCGGGACATTCCGGTGTTGGCCAACGTCGATTTCGGGCATGCCGGCGCGAATCTGCCGATGCCGGTGGGCATCCGGGTCGGCCTCGACGCGGAGCAGCGGACCTTGGCGCTGCTCGAAGCTACCGTCACCCCTCGCGAAGGAGCGGCCGAGGCCGACACCGGGGCCGAGCCGTCATCCAGCCATCAGTAGCCGGGGAAGACGCGGCGCAGGTCGTCCAGGGTCAGCGCGCCGGTGACCTTCACGGAGTCCGGGGTGTGCTCGGCGGCGTGCCGGCCGGAGAACAGGCGGACCAGGTACTCGGTCGGCGCGATAATCTTCGCCTCGGCGGCGTCGGGCAGGTCGGTCAGCTCGACCACGTCGTCGATGACCAGGCCGAGGTCGCGGTCCGGCACGGTGGTCCGCACGGCCACGGTGACGGCGCCGTCGATCTGGTCGGCCTTGCCGGCGAAGCGCAGCAGCGGGCCGATGGTGTCGACCAGCAGCACGGCGGCGTCGCGGGCGACGGCGGCGGCCGGGTCGAAGGTGACGGCGACGTCCCAGCCGTGCAGGGCGAACTCGGTGAGCCGCATGCCGGCGTGCCCGGCGACGTCCAGCGGCTGCGGCATGAAGCCGACGTCGATCCGCAGCGTCTCCAGCGCCTGGCCGTCCAGCGCCTCGTAGGCGGCGACCAGCTCCTCGTTCACCGCGGGGAAGGCGGCGACCTGCTCGGCCGGCGTCATGCCGTCCCAGCGGGCCCACACCTCCTTGTTGAACTCCATGCCCGGGTTGTCGTTGCCGGCGACGGCGGCGTCCAGCGCGGCCTTGGTGATCACGGCGCCGCTGCCGAGGTGGCTGACGACCTGGGCGACGGTCCAGTCCCGGGCCCCGCCGGAGGTCCGCACGATGTCGTCCGGTCCCAGCGCGGCCAACCGGCCGACGAACTCGTCGTGGCCGCGACGCAGCGCGGCGATGGTCTGGGCGGCTCGGCTGCTCATGACACCAAGATAGTCCCGGACGAACCGAGCAGCGGTGGCCGGGGCGGCAGTCCCCGGCCACCGCCCCGTCACGTCGCCAGGCCGGCCAGCGCAGCCCTGGCGACGGAGTCGTTCTGCGTGAAGAAATCCAGCTCGGCGGGGCCGTCGCTGATCGGCGCACGGAAGCCGGCGACACACGGCCCGACGGCGAACGTCGAGGGATGCGGCGTGCCGTCGGCGCGCAGCAGCCGGTGGTCGCCGGCCCGCACCCCGAGCTGCCCGCTCGACCAGTCGCCGACGGTGTCCTCCACGCATTCCCCACGCGCCAACAGCGCCTGCACCAGCGGGTCGTCGGCGCGGCCGATACCGGGCGGGGGCAGCCGGGCCTCGATCAGGCAGCGGGCGGTGACCGTCGCGGCCTCGGTCACCGCCACGAAGCCGTCCGCACGGGGCGTGATCTCCAGTCCCGGCCCGAGAAAGCGCACGATGCCGGCGCGGGCCAGGGCCAGCATCTCCTCGGCCCGCTGCCCGGGCGGCCCGCTGGTCAGGAAGCTGGTCATGGGCAGGAACCGCTGCTCGATCTCCCGAACGCGGGACGCCCCGGCGATGCGCCGCTCGGCCAGCAGCTGGTGCACCACGCCCAGCGCCGAGCCGATGCCGTGGATCGCGCCCAGCAGCGGGCTGCGATCCCGGTTGCGCCGGATGTCCAGCACCTCGACCAGGAAGTCCTCGGCGAACGCCTGGAAGTCGCCGCCCGACCACCGCAGCGGTTCGAACACCGCGTCGATGTCGAACCGGTCGCCCGTCTCAGCGAGCAGCGCCGTCATCTCCGGCGAACCCCAGTCGAACTTCTCGAAGCCGGCACAGAAGTCGTTCCACTGCCCGCGAACCCGGTCCGGGTGGGCCAGGAAGAGCTCGTGGTAGTAACCCCACGCCCCTTCCTTGACCACCAGCGGCCACAGGTCCCGCCCGAAGTCGAGCGAAGCCCCCGGCACGGTGTCCCGGTCCAGGAACTTGGGCAACGGCGGGGGTTCCGCCAGCCGGTAGCCGGGCTTGGCGTGGTACGGCAGCCCGCTGCGGGATCCCGTGTACAGCACCGGCTCCCGCCCACTCGGCTGGTACTCCAGCTCCCCACCGGGGATCCGATGGAAGGTGCCGCCACGGCCCTCGGTGAGCAGCACCATGTAGTCCACGAAGGTCAGTCCGACACCACGAGCGATCACCGGCTCGCCGGCCGGAATTCCGTCCACATCGGACGCGTACCCGCTCGGCACGTACGTCAGTCCACACCTTCGAGCATGCTCCAGGTACCGCAGTTCGGTCTGCGACGGCAGCGGGTCGATATGTCCCTGGGCCAGGATCACCGCGTCCACCTCGAACGCCTCGCCGGACGCCAGCCGCACCTGACCGTCCACAATGTCCACCACCCGGTCCTCGTGCACCACGACCGGCACCCGGGACGCCGCCTGCCCGAACACCCACGAGAAGTACGCGCCGGCCTGCGGCCGGGTGGCGAAGGTGGTCGACGGCAGCCCCGACCACTCCCCCAGCGACGGCACGCCCGGCCCGAACATGGCCACGCCGGCGACGGTCGAGTTCATCCACAGCAGCGAGGACTGCCGCTCCCGCCAGATCCGCCCCGGACCCGGCGGAAACGGGTCCACCACATGCACTTCCAGGTCCATGCCGCCGCGCAGCGCGCCCAGCCGCTCCAGCACCGAGGTGCCGCGCGGCCCGGCGCCCACGACACACACCCGCGCGCTCATGCGCCCTTGGTCAGCTGCTGCCGGCCGGCCCCGATGTAGTCGGCCACGACCTTGGAGATCAGCAGCGGCTCGGCGATCCGCCGGCCCTGGTAGGCCACGTAGTTGGCGACCATGCCACGGCCGCCGAACGGGGCGTTGCCGTCGTCGGCCTCCAACAGCGTGGTGTTCAGGCACACCTCGTGCCGCTTGCGCAGCAGCTTCACCGTGTCCGGCAGGTCGCCGTACACCATCGCGCCCATCGCCCGCTCCTCCAGGAACGGCAGCGTCAGGATGTCGTGCAGGGTGCGCTGGTCGCCGTACACCACGACATTGAAGATCGGCGCGAACAGCTCGTCGCAGGTCACCTTGTGTCCCTTGGGCCGGCGCAGCACGGTCGGCTCCAGGCTCATCCGCGACAGGTCGACCCGGCCGCCGTGCACGATGTGCCGGGCGTTGCGGTGCAGGTACTCCAGGGCGAAGCCGAACGCCTGCTCGTAGAACATCGGCGAGTAGTCCGCCTTGGGGTCGGACCGCTCGCCCAGCACCAGCTCGTCGATCCGCTTGCCCAGGGTGGCGAAGAAGCGCTCCTCCAACGACTCGTGCACGCACACCAGGTCCGGCCCGAAGCAGTCCTGGCCGGAGTTGAGCAGCCGGATCTCCAGCAGATCCGTGACGGCCAGGTCGACATCGGCGCCGGGGCCGACGACGAACGGATTGATGCCCTGGCCGTAGTACACGAACAGCTGGTCGGGGCGCAGCTGGGCGCGGATCTTCTCGGCGTTGGAGTACGCCCCGGTGAACACCACCACCTCCGAGGACGCGGTCTCGCCGGTGATGAACTCCTTCTGGGTGCTGGTGGACAGCGTGATCGGCAGTTGGTGCACGGGGGCGAGCAACTCGTGCAGGGCGATCAGCTGCCGGCGGATGTGCGCGGACGGCCGGAACACGACCTCCTCGCTGTACAGCGCCGGCACCAGCAGGTACAACACGTAGCCGAACAGCGGCACGTTGGACGGCATGAACACGGCGGTCCGGCCGACCAACGGCGGCGACCACAGGGCGACCTCGGCCGCGGCGCCCTTGAGCGTGCCCAGCGCGGTGTTGAGCTCACCGGCGGCGGTGCGGTAGTTGGACATCTCGGTGAGCACGCTGAGCACCTCGTCGCGGTGCTCGCGCAGGTACTGCTCGACCTTGTGCAGCGCGTCCACCCGCTCCGCCAACGGAATCCGGCCCAGATCCGGGCGCATGCCGTTCATCGGCACCGGGAAGACCTCGTCCGGGTCGTCCCTGAGCTGGCCCGCGGCCAGCTCGCGCAATGCCCGCTGATCGACCTTTCCGTTGTGGTTGAGCGGAAAGTTGTGCACGACCAGCACCTGGTTGGGCTGCTCGTGCACGGCCAGGCGCTCGCCGAACACCCGCCGCCAGTACTTCGGGTCACGCCCGGACTCGTCGGCCACCACGAACACGAGCTTGCTGCCACGGCGTTCGTGCTCCAACGCCACCACGCGTACCGGCGCACCCAACGTCTCGGCCTTGCGGGCCAAGGCTTCCGGGTAGAGCGTGTGCCCGTGCCGGTGCACCGCGCCCTTACGCCCGAGCACCGCGACGTTGCCGTCCTCGTCGAGGTAGCCGATGTCGTTGGTGTGGTACAGGGTTCGGGTGCTCTCGACGAACCGGCCGTCGGTGTCGATGGTGCCGACGAGCAGGTCCTCGCCGCGCACCACCAGCTCGCCGACGACGCCGGCCGGCACCGGGTGGCCCTTGTCGTCGAGCACGTCGACCTCGAAGCCGTCCAACGGCTTGCCGCACAGGGCTTCGTCGCCGGGGCTGGCCAGCGCGATGTTGCCGGCCTCGCTGCTGCCGTAGCCGTCCAGCAGCGGTTTGCCGGTGAACTCGCGGAACCGGGCGATCAGCGTGCTGCCCAGCGGCGCGCCGCCGACGCACCACATACGCACGTGGGCCAGCTGATCGCGGGTGACATGGCGATGCTCCATGACCCGCAGCAGCGAATCGTAGGTCGACGGCGTGGTGTCGACGACCGTCACGCGCATGCTGGTGATCGCCTCGACGGCACGGTCCAGCCGGGCCCGGGGCACGATCACCAGGCAGCACCGGCTCTGCCACCACAGCAGGAGCAGCGACAGGCCGTACTGGTGCGAGAACGGCAGCATCGGCAGCATCACGTCGTCGTCGCGGTAGCCCATCCGGCGCGCGGTGGCGTCGATGTTGTTGCGCACCGAACGTCCACTTCGGACGATGATGGTCGGCGCGCCGGTGGTGCCGGAGGTGAGCAGCACCAGGGCGTCCCGGCGGCGCCACCACGCCGTGAAGTCCAGGGCCAGCGGCTCGTCGGTGACGTTGGCGTCGGCCGCCGGCACCACATCGGCCAGCCGCACCACCCGAACGCCCCGTGACGCGCGGGAAGGCACGACATCGGCGGCGACGGCGTCACTGCCCAGCACCCATTGCACGGAACGCAACGCCGGCGCGCGGTCCTCGGCCGACTGGTGCTCGTCCAGCAGCATGATGGACACGTCGAGATGGATCAGGGTCAGCAGCGCAAGCACGTATTCGGCGGAATTCGCACCGACGAGCGCGACCCGGTCGCCGGCCCGTAAGCCGTCCTCGGTGAGTTTCCGCGCCAACGCCGCACAGCGGCGGGCCACCGTCTGCGTCGACCACACCGAGCCTTCACTGACCAACCGAACGTCGACACTGCTCACCTGACGCTCCTCTGCTCGCCGCACGCGAACATCGCACGGTTGCGGTGTTTCCCGGTTTCCTCAACCCGGGAAACACGGCAACGGACCTTTGTGTTCGACACTATCGACGCTCCCCTTCCAGGCCCGCGCGCCACGACAACGGGCGCGCGACAACGGATGTGGTGAGCGGATCCCGGCATCCGCCGGGCGAATTCGAGGTGCCGGCCTGCGACATGACCAACACCGACAAACGCTACCGGGCGCGGCCACCCGGTTCAAGAATGAAGCTCAGTTCAGTGTGGGAGCGCATCCACCCGTGCCCCCGCGCACCCGGTGACGTGCACGAAGTCGTTGCGCAGCAGCAAAGGTAGGACCAAAGACACCGCCCGAATGGAACATCGTGAAACACAGATGGAGCAGTCTTTCGAGCAAAACTCAAAGTCGGCTCACAATCCGACCCGACTTGCGCACCACGTTCGTAAGTGGCGTGCGAGCGTCGATCGGGAAACCGTGACGCAGGCGTCCGGGCAAGGCCGTTGACAGCCGATCGTCCTACCGGTACTCGTGTAAGCAGAGCGGAACAACTGGGGTGCAGTAACTGGGGTAGTACTGGGGTGAGCGCGCAGAGGCGCGCCGTGTGCGCACGATCGTGCGCCCCCCGGGGTTCGGCGGATGCGACTGCCGACGTTCACGCCGTTCGCCGTCCGGCGGGCCGAGGGCTCTCCTCGCGCGCCCGCGATCAAGGCACACGGCCGTTCTTTCCACACCACACACCCGCGCTGTGGCCTGCCCACAGCTCGTTTTCCCATGGGCCGGGGACGGTCCGGAGGGAGCACACACCATGAAAGGCGCGATCTGCGCGCTGCGCTGGCCGGACCACGACGACTTCGACCGGATCGCGGCGTGGCTGCGACCGATGTCACACGCCGCGGCGCTGACCGGGGACACCCACGAGGCGATCGACGCGGCCGCGTTGCGCAAGGCCGCCGAAAGCGGCCGGGTGCGGTACTTCGTCGTGGTCGCACGGGACGGCGAGCCGGTGGGCGTGGTCAACTACCGGACCGCCGGCAACGGCGGCGCGCACTCCTACACCATCGGCGGCGCCGTCGGCATCTCCGCGAAGTGGCAGGCCGGCTACGGCGCCGAGGCCATGAGCCTGCTGACCGACTTCGTGTTCCACCAGCTCAACGCCCACCGACTCGAGTTCACCACGGCCAGCTACAACCGGCATTCGCTGCAGGTGCTGACCAAGGAGGGCTTCACGCTGGAAGGGGTGCTGCGCGACTACTACTTCGTCGACGGCGAGTACCACCACCGCACCATCTGGTCGATCCTGCGGCACGAGTACTACGCCAACCGGGGCGAGTACGCGCGCCGGCTGCCGATGCCGGAGCTGGTGCCGGCGCAGGACAAGGAGCGGGCCCGCGAGTCGCTGGCCAAGTACCTGGCCAACGACGGCCCGTCGTCCTGGGGAGAGCTGCGATGAAACCGTCGATCGAGCTGTACTCGTTGGCCGACCGGGTCTTCTTCGAGGACCCGCTGCGCTGGCGGGCCGAGGAGGCCTTCGAGCTGGCCACCGGCGAGGTGCCCGACGGCTGGCGGCGCGGCGGCGCCGGGCCGTGGGTCATGTTGCGGCCGGAGGGAATTCAACTCCCCAAGCAGGGCTGGAAGATTCACGTCTCTGCGCTGCCGTCCAACGCCCTTGAGGTACTCAAGCCCGTTGCCGACTACCTGATCGAACACAAGGTGGCGTTCAAGTTCCTGCGCGGCCGGGCATTGCTGCACGCGTACAGCATGAAGTACGCGCCGCGGGCGGCCAGCGGCAAGCTGATCACCATCTACCCGGTCGACGAGGCCGAACTCGAGCGGGTGCTGACCGGCCTCGACGAGCTCGTCGGCGGGGCGGACGGCCCGTACGTGCTCAGCGACCTGCGGTTCAACAACGGCCCGCTGTACGTCCGCTACGGCGGCTTCGACAAGCGCTACTGCGTCACCGAGGACGGCGAGCGGGAGCTGGCCGTGGAGCGCCCCGACGGCACGCTCGTGCCGGACGAACGCCGTCCCGTGTTCACCGTGCCGGACTGGGTGCGGCTGCCGGCTTTCCTTCAGCCGCACCAGGACAGGGTGAAGGCCGGCGGGCAGCTGGACTACGACGTCACCGAGGCGCTGCACTTCTCCAACGGCGGCGGCGTGTACGTGGCCAACCGCCGCACCGACGGCCACGAGGTCGTCATCAAGGAGGCCCGTCCGCACGCCGGACTGGCCAGTGATGAAGCCGATGCGGTCACCAGGCTGGCCCGGGAGGAGTGGGCGCTGCGCCAGTTGGCCGGTGTGCCAGGGGTTCCGGCGCTGCACGAGGTCGTGCAGGTGTGGGAGCACCGGTTCCTGGTGATGGATCGCGTCCCCGGGCAGGCGTTGCAGCACTGGCTGGCCAACCGGTTCCCGTTGGTCGGCGTCACGGCCACGGCCGAACAGCGGCGGGCCTACGTCGAGCGGGCGATCAAGCTGCACGCCCGGATCACCGAGATGGTGGCGGCGGTGCACGAACGCGGCGTGGTGTTCGCCGATCTGCACCCGGCCAACATCATGGTCGACGACCACGACGAGCCCGGACTGGTCGACTTCGAAAGCGCTTTCCCGGTGAGCGAGCAACGCCGCCAGCTGGCCGGACACGCGGGTTTCGTGTCGCGTGAGGTGTCCGGCGTCGACGTGGACCGGCAGGCGCTGACCGTGCTGCGGCTGTGGCTGTTCATGCCGCTGACCAGCGTGCTCGCGCTGGCCCCGGCCAAGCTCGGCGAGTTGATGAGCGAGGCGGAACTGCTGTTCGACCTGCCGCCCGAGTTCACCAAGCCGGTGCACGAGCTGTCCGATCACCGTGTCCGGCACCAGGTTCCGTCGCCGGTGTCCGCCCCGTCCGCGCGCTGGGGTGAAGCCGGCTGGGCCGACGCGGTGGAGTCGCTGGCCGCGGCGATCACGGCCAGCGCCACGCCGGACCGTGAGGACCGGCTTTTTCCCGGCGACATCGAGGGTTTCCTCTCCACCGACGGCGCGAGCTTCGCGCACGGCGCCGCCGGTGTGCTGTGGGCGCTGTCGTCGGCCGGGCTGCCGACCGAACGCAGGCATCGGGAGTGGTTGCGGCACAAAGCATCCACGCCGGTGGAGCGGCCCGGCTTCTTCGACGGCGCGCACGGCGTTGCCCACGTGCTCGACCATCTCGGCTACCGCGCCGAGGCGGCCGGCCTGGTGGCCCGTGCCGCCGACCTGGTGGCCGAGACGACCGACCTGACACTGTTCAGCGGTCTGGCCGGCATCGGGCTGAACCTGCTGCACCTGCACGACAAACGGCCTGGTGCCGAACATCTCGCGCGGGCGCTGGAGCTGGGCCTACGGGTCGGCGACGCGCTGGACAGCGGTCTGCCCTGCGGCATCGACCGGCCGCCGGGCCGGCTCGGGCGGATACGGGACGCCGGCACCAACGGCGGTCTGCTGCGCGGCTGGTCCGGGCCGGCGCTGTTCCTGTTACGGCTCTACGAGGCCACCCAGGACCGCGACTGGCTCTCGCAGGCCGTCCAGGCGCTGCACCGGGACCTGGATCTGTGCGTCTCGGACGAGGTCGACGGCACGCTCCAGGTGGACGGCGGCTTCCGTCGCCTGCCCTACCTGGAGATCGGCTCCGCCGGCATCGCCATGGTCGGCGACCTGCTGTCCCGGCACACCGCCGACGAGCGCGTCCTGGCCGCTCTCGGCCCGCTCTCGCGCGCCTGTGAGAGCACGTTCGTAATGGACGCGCAGCTTTTCAACGGCCGCGCCGGATTGCTCGCGATTCTCACTGGACTTTCCCGCTCGGACCGTGCTACGGTTATTTCAGAGCGAATCGGACGGGACATAGAATCCAGCGCTGAGGATCACCTCGCGAAGCTCCGATGGCATCTGCTCGAATATCATGGACATGCCTCTTTTCCCGGTGACGGATCGTCCCGCTTGTCCATGGACTTCTCGACCGGCAACGCCGGCATCATCGCCGCCATCAACTCGACGATTCGAGTAGGCGCGCCGTTCATGCCCTTCGCAGGGTGAATTCTTCCGAGTTCAACGCGAAGGCCCTCCTACCACCCGGGTCCGCCCCGGGACAGGCCAGACGCGAACGGAGGTGACTAGCAATGATCCTGGACCTTCAGGCCCTGGAGACCTCGGCCGCCGAGCTCCGTCTGCCGGGCAGCACCGTCAGCGCCAAGTGCTGACTGCCGCCACCCAGAGACCCATTGTTCGAACTAGCATACGAGACGAGGTGACCAACATGATCCTGGACCTTCAGACCCTGGAGACCTCCGCCGCCGAGACCCGCCTGCCGGGCTCGACCATCAGCGGTGGCTGCTGAAAAAGCTTTTCCCGGTAAACCGTCAATTCCCTGAGAACAAGGAGAACGCCATGATCCTCGACCTGCAGACGCTGGAGACCTCGGCCGCCGAGTCCCGCCTCCCGGGCAGCACCGTCAGCGGCGGCTGCTGAATCATTCCGATTCAGTTAGTGCGGTGATCGGTCGGTGCGGGCGGCGTGCAACGCCCGCACCGACCATCCTTGTGTCCGACGTCCGGAGAAAGGCAGGTGAGAACGCGATGGTCAGCCCCGTCAAGGAACCCGAGGCGGCACCGGCTCGGGTCGGCTACCCGATTATGCAACTCGCGTTCGCCATCAGCATGGTCGGCGTCGGAATAGGCTCCTACGGCCTTCCCCTTTTCGTGCTCAACACCACCGGCAGCGCCACCCTGACCGGCTGGATCGCGGCCGTCTCACTGATCGGCTCGCTGCTCACCGGCGGCCTGATGGGGCCGCTGATCGACCGGGTCGGCATGCGCCGGGCCTGGCTCTTCTCGCTCGCCGGCGGCTCGACCACCGCGGCGCTGACGGTCGCGCTGCACGCGGCCGGCCTGCTGCCGCCGTGGCTGCTGGTCGGGCTCTCGTTCGTGCGCAGCTGCGTGGAGTCCCCCGGCCGGGTCGCCATCTTCGGCATGATCCCGGCCGTCGCCGCCGCCGCGGGCCGCAACCTGGCCCGCGCCAACGGCACCGTGCGCGCCATGAACGGGGTGTCCAACCTGGCCAGCCCGATCGCCGCCGGCATCATCGCCGCCGCGTTCGGCAGCGTCTTCACCATCGCCGCCGACGCCGCCGCGGCCCTGGTGGCGCTGGCCGTGGCACTGTTCTTCCTGCGCCTGCCCACGGTGACCACCATCGACGAGAGCAACGCCAACCGGCCGCGCCGGCGCTCCTACCAGCGCGAGTTCCGCGAGGCCGTCCGCTACTTCTGGTCGGATCGCCTGTTACGCACGCTGATCTGCTTCACCGTGTTCTTCGCCGGCCTGGACGCGGCCATCGCCAACATCGGGCTCACCCTGTACGCGCAACAGGTCCTCGGCTCCGTCACCTGGTACGGGGTGCTGGTCAGCTGCTTCGGCCTCGGCTCGCTGGCCGGCACCGTCGGCTACAGCGTCTTCGGCCACCGCGCCCCGCCGCGCGGCCTGTACCTGAGCGCCTACCTGGGTTTCGCCCTGGTGGTGCTGCTGCTGTCGGTGAACGACCACACCGCCGCCGCGCTCGCCCTGATGGTGCTGGCCGGCGTGCTCACCAGCCCGATCGACCTGCTCTACCTGGCCGCGCTCCAGGAACGCGTGCCGGAGCGCATGTTCGGCCGGGTCACCAGCGTCGCGACGACCGTCATCTCCGGTCCCGGACCGGTCGCCGTGGCGCTGGTGACCTGGCTGATCACCGGCGTCGGCGCGCACGCCGCCTTCGCCGTGATCGGCGGCTGCTATCTCGCGGTCGCGGTGTCGCTGCTGTTCGTCCGGTCCCTGCACCAGCTCCGCCCACCCAAGCCCGTCACGGAGGTGTCGTCATGAGCAGCCCGGATCTGGCTGTCGACCTGACTCTCGCCGGCCGCAACGCCACCTGGGCGTGCACCCCGGACGGCGTCCAGGTCAACTACTCGGCCAGCAAGGGCGTGCCGAGACTGCTACGGCGCATCGGACAGCGCCTGGTGCCGTACGAGGCGATCACCGCGGCGTCCGTGCACGACAGCGACGGGCTGCCCGCGGTCGCGCTGGCCCTGCGGCCCGGGGCCGACCCGTACACCGACGCGGCCGCCGGCCAGCTGCCCGAGGACTACGCGCTCTACAAGCTGGAGCTGGACCAGCACCAGGCCGAAGAAGCGTCGCGCTACAAGGACACGATCAACGACCGGTGCGCGCTGACCGACGAGCCGGTGCCGAAGTACCTGCTGGACACCGAGACCGGGCCGCTGCGGCTGCGTGGCTTCGATGGCGTCGCCACCTTCGACGGCGACGTGGTCCGGCTGTCCTGGGGCCTGAAAGCCAGCCTGGCCAAGCAGTCCGGCGGCGACCAGGTGTTCCGGGTCGGGGAGCTGGCCGACGTCGAGTGGTCGCTGCCCGGCTTCGTGCGCGGCCACCTGCGGCTGCGCCCGGCCGGCGTGCTGCGGCCGCGGCTGGACGTCATCGACGATCCGCACACCCTGCTGTTCGGGCTCGGCTACGGCGCGGTCGCGGAGTCCCTGCCCTTCGCGGCAGCGCTGCTGGCGGCTCTCGACCGCGGCCCGGCCGGCGGTGACCTGGGTTCGGCCGCGGTCCGGGCCCAGCAGGTCGCGTCGGCCATCCGCACGCTCGGCGAGCTGCTGGCCGACGGCCTGCTCAGCCGCGAGGAGTTCGACACCAAGAAGAAGCATCTGCTGGACCAGATCTGAGGGGCACGCTGATGATCACCTATCCCGGCTGCTGGCACGCCGCCGTCGACTGCCTGGAAACCGCCGGTGTGGCCACGGTGTTCGGCCTGCCCAGCGACGACCTGGGCTTCCTCGCCGCCGTGGACGGCTCCAAGCTGGCCACCGTGCTGTGCCGGGACCAGCGCAACGCCGTGTTCATGGCCACCGGGCACGCGTTGGCGTCCGGTCGGCCCGCGGTGGTCGTGGTGGGCAAGGGGCCGGCCGTGACGAACACGCTGACCGGCTTGCTGGAGGCCAAGTTCTCCGCCGTCCCGGTGGTCGTCCTCGCCACCGGGACCTCGGCCGAACACCGTGGCGCCGGGGCGTTCCAGGAGCTCGACCAGCTGTCCGTGCTGGCCCCGCTGACCAAGTGGGCCGTCCGGGTTGATCATCCGTCCCGGGTGGTGGCGGCGTTGGAGCGGGCGTTCGACGTTGCCGCGTCCGGGGTTCCGGGGCCGGTGTACGTGGAGTTCCCGGACGACCTGCGGGAGGCCGAGATCGTGCGCACCCGGCCGTGGGCCGCTGCGGTCGAGCGGGCGGCTTCGGTTGTCGTTGCTGGCAGTGCTGCGGTGCAGGCGCTACAGCTGGCGCGGCGGCCGTTGATCCTGGTCGGCGGCGGTATGCGGCACCGCAACTCGGACCGTGCCCTGGAACGGCTGGCCGAGAAGACCGGCGCGGCGGTGCTGGCCACTGCCTCCGGGCGCGGGGCTTTCGACGAGGAGCACCCGCAGTTCCTTGGCCTGGCCGGGTTGTACGCGCGGCCGGCCGTGTCGGAGCTGGTTCGCGACGCCGATCTGGTGATCGCGCTGGGCAGCAGGTTGGAGGAGACCGCCCGCTACGGCTGGCGGCACGACCAGCAGACCGTGCAGGTCAACATCGACGCCGCCGAGTTCAGCACCGAGTTCGCCGGGCCACGGGTGCTGGGCGACGCCGGCGATGTCGTCCGGTCGTTCCTGGGCTTCGTCGGTGAGCCGGATTCTCGGTGGCTGAAGCGGGTTGTGGCGTGCCGGCAGTCCCTTGTGGACGATGCTGCCGCGGAGCTCGCCCGGTTGCGGACCTTGCCACGGGTGCAGATCGCCGAGGTGCTGGCGGCGTTGCAGGCCGTGCTGCGGCCGGACGCGATCCTGGTGCAGGAGAACGGGTTGCAGGACATGTGGTCCTACATCTTCCCGTACTTCCGGTGCGGCGGCTCGATCGTGCCGTCCGAGCAGACCAGCCTCGGTTTCGGCGCGGCCGCGGCCGGCGGGGTGCGACTGGCCCAACCCGACCGCCAGGTGGTCGCGTTCGTCGGCGACGGCGCGTTCACCATGGTCATGTCCGATGTGGACACCCTGGTGGAGAACGGCATCGGCGTGTTGTTCGTGGTGCTGGACAACGGCGGCTACGGCTGGCTCCAGACGCAGCTGGAGCAGCGTGGGCTGACCGAGTTCTCGTTCACCCGGGCCCGCACCGCGCCGACCCGGCACCCGCACGTGCACGCCGTCACGCTCACCGAACGCGGCCACCTGCGCGAGCAGCTGGCCGAGGCGCTGGCCGCCGTCGAGCACGGCACCGTCGCCATCGCGCGGGTGCCCGTCGAACTGGACGACGCGCCGCCCGGAATTTCGCAGCTGGAAGGGGACTTCCCGACGCTGGAAGAGGAAAGGTCGTGACGAGATGGGCTTTTCAGGAGCGCCACGCCGGATCGTGATCACCGGTTGGGGCGCGGTCACCCCGCTCGGTCTGACGGTGGAGGACACGTGGTCGGCGATGCTGCGCGGGGAGAGCGGCATCGCCGAACTGACCACTGTGGACACCAAGGGCCTGCCGGTGCGGATCGGCGGCGAGGTGCGGGGTTTCAACCCCGAGGACTACATGCCGCGGACGGTGAGCCGCCGGCTCGACACGTTCGCCCAGTACGCCGTCGGCGCCGCGCAGCAGGCCGTCGAGCACGCCAAGTTCACCATCGGGCCCGACGAGGCCGACCGGGTCGCCGTGCTCATCGGCAGCGGCTACGGCGCGGCCAGCCACCTCCAGCACGTGGCCTACGCCGAACGGGACCGCGGTCCGCGCGCCATCAGCCCGTTCTCCCAGGTCACCGGGGCCATCGACAGCGCCGTCGGCGAGGTCACCATGCGGCTCGGCGCGCACGGGCCCAGCCGGGCCCAGTCCACCGCCTGCGCCACCGGCACCGACTCCATCGGCGAGGCCGCACGCTGGATCCGTTACGGCATAGCCGATGTCGTCGTCGCCGGCGGCACCGAGAGCTGCCTCAACCGCACCGACCTGGCCGGTAGCGCCAACGCCCGCGCGCTCTCCACCCGTAACGACGAGCCCACGCTGGCCTCCCGCCCCTTCGACGCCGCCCGCGACGGCTTCGTCATGAGCTCCGGCGCCGGCGTGCTCGTCCTGGAGGAGCTCGAGCACGCCCTCCACCGCGGCGTGCCCATCCTGGCCGAGGTTCGCGGCTACGGCTCCACCTCCGACGCTTACCACTTGACCGCCCCACATCCCGAGGCCGTCGGCGCCCGCAAGGCCATGCGGCTGGCCTTCGCCGACGCCGGGATCTCGCCGTCCGATGTGGACTACGTCAATGCCCATGGCACCAGCACTCCCATCGGCGACGAGCGCGAGGTGTACGCCATCCGCGAGGTGCTGGGCTCGCACGCTTTGTCGGTGCCCGTGAGTTCGACGAAGTCGATGACCGGCCACATGCTCGGCGCCGGCGGGGCCGTCGAGGCCATCGTGTGCGGGCTGGCCATGCGGGACAGCGTCGTGCCGCCCACGATCAACCTCGACCATCCCCTGGATGCCGAGATGAACTTCGTGCCCAATATTGCCCAGGAGCATCCGGTTCGGGTCGCTGTCAGCAACTCCTTCGGCTTCGGCGGGCACAACGCCGTGCTCGTGCTGTCCGACTGGGAGCACTGATGTTGCTCACCGGCAAACGGCTCGTGATCACCGGTGTCATCACCGAGTCCTCCATCGCCTTCCACACCGCTCGGGTCGCCCAGTCGGCCGGGGCCGAGGTCGTGTTGACCGGGTTCGGCCGGCTGTCCCTGGTTCGTCGGTTGGCTGATCGGCTGCCCAAGCCCGCTGCTGTCGTGGAGCTGGACGTGACTTCGGCCGCCGACCTGGAGTCCTTGGCTGAGCGGGTCTCTTCGCACCTGCCGGCCGTGGACGGCGTCGTCCACTCCATCGCCAACGCGCCGGCCTCGTGCTTCGGCGACTTCATGGCCGCACCGTGGGACGACGTGGCGTCAGCCGTTCATGTGTCTTCCTATTCGTTCAAGGCGTTGGCCGCTGCGGTGGTTCCGTTACTCACGCCTGGCGCTTCCCTTGTCGGCTTGGACTACGACGCCCGGGTCGCGTGGCCCGACTACGACTGGATGGGCGTCGCCAAGGCCGCTCTGGAGTCGGTCACCCGGTACGTGGCCCGGGAGCTCGGGCCACAGGGGGTTCGGGCGAATCTCGTGGCTGCGGGGCCGTTGCGAACCATGGCCGCACGGTCCATTCCCGGGTTCGCGGATGTCGGCGAGAGCTGGCACGCTCGGGCTCCACTGGGCTGGGACGCCGACAACGCGGAGCCGGTGGCACGGACCGTGTGCGCGTTGTTGTCCGATTGGTTGCCGGCAACGACAGGGTCGGTGGTGTACGCCGACGGTGGAGTGCACATGATCGGGTAGGTGGGGGCGGGTTTCGCCGGCGCAACCGCGTGGATGCCGGCCGGCACGGACCCCGCGCCGGCCGGCGACCGCGGCCATGTCCCGGCGGCTGGCGGCCGGGCGTGCGTGCCTTCCTGCCCCACCCGCCCGCCCTCGATCCCCGTGACATCTATCCCCACGCAGGCCGCGCAGCGAGTCAGGCGTGCGAGGCCTGTTGCCCGGCAAAGCCCTCATACCGTTGCGGCACAACAGTTTCTGCCGCCCGCGGCCATCTGGTCGGAAATCGCTTTCCGCATGTCACCCACATGGGTAGTGCTTGTGCGACAAGAGGAATCGCACCAGATGCGGGAGTGGAATGATGGTATGACGGCGATCGCCGAAGGAAGAGACCTGTGGCAGCTCTACGAGGAGGAGCTGCACGGGATACTGAGCCGTGGGGAGCGGGAGCGCAGGAGGATCTATCTCGAGGGCCTGGAGGTGATCGAGGAGCTGCTGGGGCGCACGGCGGGAGACAAGGACGACGTGGCGGCGCTGTGCGCGGACATGTTTTCAGGCATGGGGATCACGCGGCGCGAGGCGCTGAAGATGATCGAGCGGGCCAGGTTGTTGCGTCGGGAGAAGGTGCGACGGGCGGCGCATGACGACGGGCTCAGCCCGGAGCATCTGGCGGCGATCGACAAGGCGTTGAGCAAAGCGCCGGCGGCAGACCAGGACAAGGTCGAGGCGCACATGCTGACGGATGCGGCGAACGTGGACTCCGACGGCATGGAGAAGATGGGGTGGCGGATTCTTCAGCTGCTGGACCAGGACGGCACGCAGCCCAAGGACGAAGAGCTCGCGCAGCCGCGGCGGGAACTGCACTGCACGACGCGGCGGGACGGGTCGATGGACATTCGGGCCAGGATCGACGCGGAGGCGGGGGCGGTCCTCACGGGACTGATCAGCCCGCTGGCCAAGCCGACCTCGGCGGACGACCGGCGAGACCTGGCCCAACGGCAAGGAGACGCACTGGTCGAGGTGATCGAACTGGCCGCCGGCAACAAGAAGACGCCGACGGAAGCCGACGAGAGGCCGCACGTCGCGGTGACGGTGGAGCTGGAGGTGCTCCAGCAGCAGGTGGGCACAGCGAAGCTGGGCGACGAAGGATACCTCGACGCGGCGTCGGCGCGGCGGATTGCCTGTGACAGCAAGGTGTTGCCGATCGTGCTCGGCGGCAGGTCCGACCCGCTGGACTTCGGGCGGCAGACGCGGACCATCCCCCACCGACTACGACGAGCACTGATAGCGCGAGATCGAGGATGCGCCTTCCCGGGATGCCAACGGCCGCCGAGGCAATGCCACGGACACCACATAGTCCACTGGGCCGACGGCGGGCCGACCAGCCTCGACAACACCGTGCTGCTGTGCGGGCACCATCACCGGGTGATCCACCACAGCGGATGGGAAGTGGTGATGGGGCAACGCAAACCCGAGTTCAGGAAGCCGCGGTACCTGACAGGCGGGAACCCATCTTGGCGATGAAGGCCAGGGCGGTCTCCTCGTCCTGGTCGGGCACGCCGATCACGATCTCGTCGACGCCGAGCGCCGCCAGGTGCGCAACCCGGTCGGGCGTGGCGCGATCCAAGGCCACGATGTACGGCTTGCCGGCGCGGCCGGCCTTGGCCCAACGCTCCAGCAACAACCGGACGCTGCCATCGACATCACCCTCGCCCGGCGTGGTGATCCAGCCGTCGGCGTGGGCGGCGATCCAGTCGAAGGTGCGCTCGGTGCCGCCGGCGCCGATCAGCAGCGGCAGATGGGACTGCACGGGCTTCGGATACGCCCAGCTGTCGCCGAAAGACACGAAGCGGCCCTGGTACGAAGCGACATCAGAGGTCCACAACGCGCGCATGGCCTCGATGTACTCCCGCAACGCGGTGTACCGGAAGCGGCCAGGAACTCCGTGGTCGGCCAACTCGTCGGTGTTCCAACCGAAACCGGCCCCGAGGGTGACCCGACCATCGGACAGGTAGTCCAGCGTGGCGATGGTCTTGGCCAAGGTGATCGGATCGGACTCCACGGGCAGGGCGACGGCGGTGGCCAGGCGGATCCGGGACGTCACGGCGGCGGCAGCGCCCAGCGACACCCACGGGTCCAAGGTGCGCAGATAGCGGTCGTCGGGCAGCTCGGCGCCGCCGGTGCGGGGATGGGCGGCGTCGCGGCGGACCGGAATGTGGGTGTGCTCGGGCACGTAGAACGAGAAGAAGCCGGCGTCCTCGGCGGCCCGGGCGCACATCGCGGGACGGATGCCCCGGTCGCTGCTGAACAGCACGACTCCGAACCTCATGCCCACCTCGCAAACTAGAACGTGTTCTAGAAAAGCACCATAGCCCGCCAACGGGCCGCTGACCACAGCGGCCGGTCGGCGGAGTGCCGGCACGCAGGTCCACCGCTACCTTCCACGGCATGCACCACGTCCTCGCAGCGGTCCTGCTGATGGCCACGGTCACGCCGCCGACCCAGCCGGCGACGATCGACCTGCTCACGGCGAGCGGCTCAGGCTGCCAGCCGGCGACCACGGCGGTCGCGATCTCCCCGGACAACCAGGCGTTCACGGTGACCTACAGCGACTTCGCGGTGCAGGGACACGGCCAGGCGGCGCACAAGGACTGCACGCTGACGGTGCGGGTCAACCCGCCGGCGGGCTACACGTACGGCATCGACGAGACGGACTACCGCGGCTTCGCCCACCTGGACGACAAGGCCCGCGGTGTGGAGACGGCGACCTACCGGTTCGCCGGCCTGCCGACGCGGCACAGCACCCAGACCTTCGCCGGCCCCAAGGACGACGACTGGCAGGTCACCGATCAGCCGGACGCGAACCAGGTGGTGCACGGGCCGTGCAACGACCGCAAGCCGCTGACGATCACGGCCGATCTCAAGCTGGACGGGCAGTCCACCACCAGCTTCATGACGATGGACTCGACGGACGGCGCGGTCAGCTCCCGCTTCCACCTGTCCTGGCTCAAATGCTGACGGCGATGGCCGTCACCACGAACCCGTCCCGCACCAGATAACGCCCCTCGAACCCGGTCAACGGGACACCCCGCACCAGCGGCGGCTCGACCAGCAACGAGACCGAGAACGTGTTCTCGACCGGGTCGATGGTCACCCGGGCGTCGTTGAAGCCGAGCCACTTCTCGGTCAGCGGGAACCACGACTTGTAGACGCTTTCCTTGGCGCTGAACAGGATCCGCCCCCAGAAGGTGCCGGAAGGCAGCCGGGACAGCATCTCCCGCTCCTCGGGCAGGGTGACCACGCCCAGCACACCGTCGGGCAGCTCGGCATGGGTCTCGGCGTCGATGCCGACGGTCAGCACCTCATCGGCCCGTCCCACCGCGGCCGCGTAGTACCCACGAGTGTGCGTGATGCTGCCGACGATCCCGGCCGGCCACAGCGGCTGCCGCTTCGCGCCGCGCAGGATCGGCGTCTCGGGCAGGCCGAGCTTGCCCAGCGCCCGCCGCGCGCAGCTGCGGGCGATGGTGAACTCCCGCACCCGCTTCTCCACGGCCTTGGCGACCTCGGGCTCCTCCTCGGGCAGCAGCCGGGCGTCCGGGTCGTCGCCGAGCACGTCGGCCGACACGACCTCGGCGGGCAGCAGGTCCTCGATCACGGGGGCGACGTTACCGGTCGCGCCGGAAGATCAGCGCCAGTACGCGGAGCACGAGCACGGCGCTGATGATCAGCAGGCTGTAGCCGACCGTCTGCAACAGCGTGACCTGCGGCTGGCCGCTGTCGCCGACGAGCAGGATGACGGCCATCACGCCGGCCGTCGCACCGAGCACGGTCAGCAGCACCTGGTGCAGCAGCACCATGACGTACTGGCGGTCGCGCTGGTCGGCCAGCAGTCGGATGTTCATCGACAGGCGCCCGTTCTCCAGTGCGCCGGCGATCCGGTCGACCCGCCGCGGCAGCCGCCGCAGCATGGGCACGAGCGTGACCAGCTCGTCCATCGCGGCGCGCCGCAAGGTGTCGGGGTCCTGGTGCACGTAGCCGGCGGCGACGGTGCGCGCCTCGGCGACCATGTCGAAGCCGGGCGACAGCTGGGTGAGCCCGCCCTCCAGCGTGGCCAGCGCCCGGAACACCGCCGCCACCTCGGGTGGCACCGACAGCCCGAAGTCGGCGACGATGCGGAACAGGTCGGCGAACATGCGTACGCCGGCCGACGCGCCGGGAGCCATGTGCCGCGCCAGGAACTGGCCGATCGCCCGCTCCAGCCGCGCCTGATCGATCTCGTCCGGCCGGCGCACCACCTCGAGCAGCGCGTCGGCCACGCCGAGCACGTCGGCCTTGTCCATGGCCAGCAGCAGCCGCTGCAACGCCTCCCGCAGCGCGCCGTCCAGCCGGCCGACCGAGCCGAAGTCGATCATGCCGAGTCCGCCGTCGCTGAGCAGCAACACGTTGCCGGGATGGGGATCGGCGTGGAAGACGCCGTCCGTCATCACCTGGCGCAGCATGGTGTCCAGCAGCGTGCGGGCCAGGCCCTCACGGTCCGGGGTGTCCGGTCCGGCCGCGCTCAGCGCGACGCCGTCCAGTCGCTCCATCACGAGCACCCGCCGGCCGCTCAAGGATTCGTACGGGCGCGGATACCGAACCCCGGTACGGCTCCCGGCCGCCACCGCGACCATGTTCGCGGTCTCGACCCGGAAGTCCAACTCCTCCTGCATGGCGTCGGCGAACCCAGCGGCCAGCTCTCGGACACCGATCGTGCGGCCCCATTTGGTGCGAGAGTGCAAGGTCCTGGCCAGACGCGCCACGATGTCCAGGTCTCGTTGCACCACCGGGCCGATGCCCGGCCGCTGCACCTTCACCACCACCCGCTCACCCGACAGCAGCGTCGCGGCGTGCACCTGGGCGATCGACGCGGCGGCCAGCGGCTCCCGGTCGATAGCGCTGAACACCTCGTCCAGCGGCCGCCCCAGGTCGGCCAACACCTCGGCGACCTGCTCCCACGGGGCCGGCGACACCTGATCCCGCAGCCGGCTCAACGCGTCCACGAACTCGGCCGGCAGCAGGTCGCGGCGGGTGGACAGGATCTGCCCCAGCTTCACGAACGTCACGCCGGCCTCGTCCAGCGCGGTGGCCAGCGAGGCGGCCATCCGGGACCGGCCGCCGGCCTGCTCGAAGTCGGCCTTGCGCCGGCCCGACAGGTACGGACCGAGGCCGTGCCGGACGGCGATGCGGAGGATCCGCGAGTAGCGCCGGGCCCGGGCCAGCCGGCCGCGCAGGCCACGGACCAGGTCCATCGGCTGCGGCAGCGAGCCGGTCGGCACCAGCACCTCGGCCAGCACCAGGCAGATCATCGCGCCGAGCACGGAGGCGGCGATGCCGAGCAGGGTGAGGTACAGCTGGGAGACGCCGCTGGCGCCGAGGATGGTGGACCGCATCCCGTTGAGCACCGGGTCGAACAGCGCGATGGCGATCGCGCCGGAGGCCAGCCGCCGGACCAGGCCGAAGTTCATCCCCATCAGTCGCGACATGATGCCGGCGAACAGCAGGCCGGTCAGCACGGTGAACCCGGCCAACAGGACGAAGTTCAGCACGTTCCCCATGAGGGTGCAGGCTACGGCGAACGGCGCTAGCGCGATGGCCGAACGGTCGCGCATGATCTGCACGGCTGCCACCACCTCACTGGAGCAGCCCTATGTCACGACGCCTCACCCTGCTGGTGTCCGCCGCGGCGCTTGCCCTGATCGGCACGCCGGCCCTCGCGGCAACACCCGGCGCCGTCAGCGCCGACTTCGCCCAGACCTCGGTCTGGGGCGGTGGATATCAGGGGCAGTACACCGTCACCAACCAGAGCAATCACGCCATCAGCAGTTGGAAGGTCGAGTTCGACCTGCCGGCCGGCACCACCGTGTCGTCGTCCTGGGACGCCACGGAGACGGTCAGCAACAACCACTACACGTTCACCAACAAGAGCTACAACGGCACGGTCGCGGCCGGGGCCACGGCGGCCTTCGGCTTCGTGGCCGGCGGATCGGCGCTGCCGGCCAACTGTCTGCTGAACGGCGCGACCTGCGCCGGCGTCGTGGACACCACGCCGCCGTCGGCGCCGAGCAACCTCAAGGCCGGCACGGTGACGACCACCGGCGTCGCGCTGAGCTGGACGGGGTCGACCGACAACATCGGCGTCACCGGCTACGACGTCTACCGGGGCACGACCAAGGCGCTGACCATCACCGGCACCTCGGCGACGGTCACCGGGCTGGCACCGTCCACTTCGTACACGTTCACGGTCAGGGCACACGACCTCGCCGGCAACCAGTCGGCGGCAAGTAACGCCATCACCGTTACCACGGCCGCCGGTTCCGGCAGCGGCAGCACCTGGCCGCTGAAGGTCGCGCCGTACGTGGACATGGGCTCGTGGCCGACGCCGGTGCTGACCGACACCGCCAACGCCTCCGGGCTGCAGAACTTCACGCTCGCCTTCGTCACCGGCAACGGCTGCAAGGCCTCCTGGTTCAACGCCTACGACCCGACGACCGGCTGGGACCGGGCCGACATCGACGCGCTGCGGGCCCAGGGCGGCGACGTGACGATCTCCTTCGGCGGCGAGGCCGGCACCGAGCTGTCCGGCTCGTGCACCGACCAGACCCAGATCCAGCAGCAGTACCAGGCCATCATCACGGCCTACGCGACCAGCCGGCTCGATTTCGACATCGAGGGCGCGGCGGTGGTCGACCACACTTCGGTCGACCGGCGCAATGCCGTGCTGGCCAAGTTGCAGGCGGCGAATCCGGGTCTGCAGATCTCGTACACGCTGCCGGTGATGCCGGACGGATTGACTTCCGACGGCACGTACATCGTGCAGTCGGCGGCCAGTCACGGTGTGAACGTGAGCCTGGTCAACGTGATGGCCATGGATTACGGCCAGCACGACGGAATCGACATGGGAGTGAAGGCCCAGCAGGCGGCGCAGGCCACCCATGACCAGCTCAAGGCCATTTACCCGAGCAAGACCGACGCCCAGCTGTGGGGCATGGTCGGCGTGACGCCGATGCTCGGCGTGAACGACGACTCCAGCACGTTCTCGCTGGCCAACGCCTCGGCGCTGGCCACCTACGCGAACGGCAAGCACCTGGGCGAGCTGGCGTTCTGGGAGGTCACCCGTGACCGGAACGCGTGCAACGGCAGCCTGACCAACTGCACCAACGTGACGCAGCAGCCGTACGACTTCAGCAAGCGTTTCGAGGCGTTCACCGGCTGACGAACCGGCGGCGGCCCTCAGCTCTTGCGGGGGTCGCCGTCGATTCGCAATTGGCCGTTGACCCGGATCACCCGGATCGATTTCTGCTGGTTGGCGTTCGAGCCGTCCTTGCCGATATAGGTGACCGTGACCGGCACCGTGACCGACCCGTCGGGATTGTCGGTCACCCCGAACGCGCCGTTTCCGTAGACCTGGCTGAAGTTCGCCCAGTACGCGTTGTAGTCGTCCTGGTTCTTGAACAGCGCCTGGATGTTGGCCGACAACAAACCCCAGCCGGCCGTCGGATTCGGCGTGTTGTAGTAGTTGATCACCATCTGCCCGGCGTCGCCCTTGTTGATCGGCGGGCCGCCGGGGTCGTTGGTGACGCTGGTCTGGTTGGTGGTCGTCGTCGTGCTGGACGCCGTGGTGGTGCTGCTGGACGCCGAGGTCGACGGGGCGGACGCCGAGGTGGTGGTGGACGTGGCGGCCGGCGGCTGCTGGCCGGCTGTGGTCGTCTTGGTCGACGTGCCCGGCGGGGTGACGCCGTTGCCGCCGCCGCCGTTCAGGGTGGCGATCACGATCAGGCCGGTGGCGATCACGACGACCGCCACGACCAGGCCGATGATGATGGCCCGCCGTGAGGCCGGCTTGTCCAGGTCCGGCGCCTGCCGCACATCCCGCTTGGTGGTCGACTCGGGCGGCATGACCGCCGTGGCCACGAACAGCGACGGCGGCTCCGGCGCGGCCCCCTCGGCCTCCAGCACCGCGGTCCGGGCGGTCGGCGTCCAGGTCATCGGACGGCCGGCGCCGATCTCGGTCAGCGCGTCGGCGGCCTCCCGCATGGTCGGCCGGGCCTCCGGCTCGGCGTCGAGCATGCCCATCAGCAGGTCGGTGGCGACACCCGCCTGCTTGGGCGGCGGCACCTTGCCGGTGGCGACGGCGTGCAGCAGGGCCAAGGGATTCTGGCTGGTGCCGAACGGCGGCCGGCCCTCGACCGCGTTGTACAGGGTCGCGCCGAGCGAGAACACGTCGGCCGCCGGGCTCGGATCGTGCCCGCGGGCCACCTCGGGAGCCAGGTAGGCCGGGGTGCCGGCGGAGATGCCGGTCTGCGTGACGGTGACGTCGCCGACCGCGCGGGAGATGCCGAAGTCGGTGATCTTGGCGGTGCCGTTCTCGGTGAGCAGGATGTTGGCCGGCTTCACATCGCGGTGCACGATGCCGGCGGCGTGCGCCGCGGTCAGCGCCGACGCGACCTGCGCGCAGATCTTGGCCGCCTCCTCGGGCGACAGCGTGCCGCGCTCGCCCAGCACCGAGGACAGGCTGCGGGACGGCAGGAACTCCATCACCAGGCACGGCTCGCCGTCGTTCTCGGCGACGTCGAACACGGTGATCGCGTTGGGATGCTGCAGTCGGGCGGCGATCCGGGCCTCGCGCATGGCCCGCCGCCGCGCCTCGTCCGTCTCCTGCTCGGACAGACCAGGCTGGAGCACGAGCTGCTTGATCGCGACCATGCGCTCGAGACGCTCGTCCCTGGCCTGCCAGACGACACCCATGGCGCCGCTGCCCACCCGTTCGACCAGCCGGTAGTGCCCGCCGATCAGCTGCCCCGTGTCGATGACCGATTACTCCTCGTGAACACCCTTACCCGCACGTCCCTCGATGGGTCACACAATAGCGACCATGTATTACTACGGGCAGTAGGTGTTGGCCACACCCGACCCGGGTCCACTCTGGACGTCCGAAGGTACGTTCACCAGCATGAGGACTGCGATTGTGACCGGCGCGGGCGCCGGCATCGGGGCGGCGGTCGCGGTTGCCCTGCTGGACGCCGGCTACCACGTCGCGCTGGCCGGCCGGCGCGAGCAGCCCCTGCGGGAGACCGCGGGCGACCGGGACAACGCCCTGGTCGTGCCGTGCGACGTTGCGGTCGAGGCCCAGGTGGACGCCCTGTTCGACACCGTGGAGCAGACCTGGGGCCGGCTCGACCTGCTGGTCAACAACGCCGGCACGAACGGCCGGGCCGCGCCGGTCGAGGACATGTCGGCCGAGGTGTGGTCGCACGTGATCGGCACCAACCTGACCGGGTCGTTCCTGTGCGCCCGTGCCGCCTTCCGGGTGATGAAGCGCCAGCGGCCCCGCGGCGGCCGGATCATCAACAACGGCTCGCTGTCCGCGCACGTGCCGCGGCCCAACTCGGTGGCCTACACCGCCAGCAAGCATGCCGTGACCGGACTGACCAGGGTGCTGTCGCTGGAGGGCCGTCAGCACGACATCGCGTGCGGCCAGATCGACATCGGCAACGCCGAGACGGCGATGACCGCCCGAATGGCCGACGGCGTGCCGCAGGCCGACGGCTCCATTCGCGCGGAACCGAGGATGGACGTCTCAGCGGTGTCCGACGCGGTGCTCTACATGGCCGGACTACCCTTGAGCGCCAATGTGCAGTTCATGACCGTCATGGCGACGTCGATGCCATTCATCGGGCGCGGCTGACACAATAAAAGCCGCTCATGGGACGATCCCATCGTATCCTGTCAGGACGAAGCTGAATACGACTCAGCTTGTTACTCCGTTCAGTGGGCCACAATTTTCGCATTTGCGGCTACCGTGGGTCGCACCCGCCCCCCAGTCGTGGAGTATCGGGAAGGACACCCATGCTGAAAACGCTGGCCGCAACTGGTGTGGTTTTCTCCCTGTTGCAAACCGCCCAACCGTTTGCGTGGACCACCCCGCCGCCGCCGGACAAGATTGTCATCGACGTCGCGACGGTCATCGGCTCCGGGTGCCCGACCGGCACGGCCGCGGTCGCCGTCGCCCCGGACAACACGGCGTTCACCGTGACCTACAGCAGCTACACCGCGCAGGTCGGGGTGGGCGCGCAGCCGACCGACCTGCGCAAGAACTGCCAGCTGAACCTGCGGGTGCACGTGCCGTCAGGATTCACCTACGCCATCGCCGAAGCCGATTACCGCGGCTTCGGCCATTTGGAGAAGGGTGCGACCGGACAGGAGCGTGCCAACTACTACTTCCAGGGCAACGCGCCGACGGCATTTATCGCACACAACCTCAGCGGCCCGTTCGACGACGACTGGCAGAACACCGACACCACGGATATCGCCTCCCTGATCTGGGAGCCGTGCGGCCAGGAGCGCAACTTCAACATTAACACCGAGCTTCGGGTGGCGGCCGGAACGTCCAACCCGAAGACGACGACCAGCTTCCTGAGCATGGACTCCACCGACCTCGGCATTCAGACCACTTATCACTTCGCCTGGAAGACCTGCCCCTGACCCGGACGGGCCATTCGAACCCCCGCGAGTCACGCTCCCCGGCATGTCGAATGCGGTTTCTGCGCGAAACCGCCATTCGCCCGACGGGCAGCGTGACTCGCGGGGGTTTCAGGCGAGGTCGAGCAGGCGGCGGCAGCGCTGCACGGCGTCGGCCGGGCCGCTGATCGTCAGCTCGCCCGCGGCCAGCGCGTCCTCGGCCGACAGGTGGCCCGCGCCCAGTCGCACCAGCGTCACGGCGTCGACCGCGGCCACCACCGAGGCCGTGCCGGCCCGGCCGGCCGCCGCCCGCGCGTGACCGTCGCGCACCTCGATGCGGAACACCTCATCGTCCACGTGGAACTCGTAGTCCTCGTCCACGTCGCCGGCCCGCTCCGCCCGCAGCCGCGTCTCGGCGGCCAGGAAGCCCCAGCGCGGACGCACCGCGTCCACAGTGGACTTGTCCGGGGTGAAGCCGAAGCCCCAGCGGGTGAGGTCGAGGACCATCGGCCGCAGCTGCGCGCCGGCCTCGGTCAGCTCATAGGCGGTACGGCTCGGGCACTGCCGGATGACGCCCTTGTCGACCAGGAATTTCAGCCGGTCGGCCAGCAGGTTGGTGCCCAGGCCGGGCAGGTCGGCCAGCAGGTCGCTGTAGCGGCGCGGCCCGAGCAGCAGCTCGCGCACGATCAGCAGGGTCCACCGCTCGCCCAGCACGTCGAGCGCGACCGCGAGCCCGCAGTACTGGTGGTAGGCCCGCCGGACGTTCAAGATCCCCACCTCCCCCGCGGCCACACTCTAGCCGAAAGTTTGCTGATACAACCTTATCCGCGGGAACGGTCACGGGGCGAGGAAAGGCCCCAGGTCGGGGCGTTCTTCTGGGACTAGGTCCAACACTCGATCAGGCGCTGCGGCGCATGTGGTCGGCCGGGTTCTGCACGATGCGGTTGACCACCGAGCCGGCCGCGCCGCGCACGGCGGCCTCCCAGCCGAGCTTGGACACCTCGACCCGCGGCTCGGTCCACCGCGCGCCCAGCACGCGCTCGGCCAGCTCGGCCTGCACCGGCTCCCGAAGCCATGGGGCCAGCAGCGCGAACATGCCGCCGAGCAACACCGCGTCCAGGTCGAGCAGGTTGACCATGCCGGCCAGGGCCACGCCCAACGCCTCGCCGGCCGTGCGGACGGCGTCGACCGCCCGTTCGTCACCCGCCTCGGCCCGTTCCACCAGGCGCGCCAACGGGCCGGCCGGGGTGGCCAGGGTCGTGCCGGTGCTGGGCGGCAGGCCGGCCGCGCGCAGAATCGCCTCCTGGCCGGCGATCGCCTCCAGGCAGCCGCGGGCCCCGCAGCCGCATACGGGGCCGTCCGGCCGCACCGTCACGTGACCGAGCTCGCCGGCGAACCCGTTGCGACCACGGAACAGCTCGCCGCCGACCACCACGCCGGCGCCGATGCCGATCTCCCCCGAGACATGGATGAAGTCGACTCTGGCCGGCTCCCCGAACCACAACTCGCCCAGCGCCGCCAGGTTCGCCTCGTTCTCCACGCTCACCCGCGGCCAGCCGGGCCGGGACAGCCCGGCCACGACCGGCACCTGGGTCCAGCCCAGGTTCGGGGCCGAGGCCAGCAGCCCTTCGGCCGTGCGGACCAGGCCCGGTACCGCAGCGACCACGCCCGCCGCCGGCAGGCCGGCCGCCTTCGCGCCGTCCAGCGCCGTCTCCACCAGGCCCGCCGCCTCGGCCAGCACCTCGGCCACCGGACGGTCCCGGTTGTCCGCCAACGACACCGCCTGGTGCCGCGGGCGTCCGGACAGGTCCAGCACACAGCAGGCCAGGTAGTCCACGTTGATCTCGACGCCGACGCCGACCGGGCCGTCCGGGTTGAGCCGCAGCGCCTGCCCCGGCCGGCCGACGCTGTTGCCGGCCGGGCCGGCCTCGATGATCAGGTCGTGCCGGGCCAGCTCGTCCACGAGGCTGGAGACCGTCGCCTTGGTCAGGCCGGTGGCCGCCGCCACCTCCGCCCGGGACACGCCATCGCCGTCGGCCACGGCGCGCAGCACCACGCCCAGGTTGTGGTCGCGCATCCCCTGTTGGCGGACAGGGATCCCGGCCGTTTCGCTCACCTGGCGGAGTCTACGTAGTCGGGCGGCGGCCGGGCCCCTGGCCCGAACGTGGTGTCCTTTCGCACCGGCGTAATCAGCCCCGCCGCCGGACCGATAGTCCCGGTGCGAGGGAGGTGCCGGCCATGTCCATGAGCCGAACTGTCCAGCGAGTGCTGACCGACCCCGACAACCACCGGTCGTTCTCCGCGCGGGCCCGGGCCCGGCGGTGGGCCGAGCTGATGCGGCGGTTCCCGACGCTGCCGTCCATGCGCGTGCTCGATCTCGGCGGGCTGCCCGAATTCTGGCGCAAGTCCTTGTCCCGACCGGCCCATGTCACCACCGTCAATCTCCAGGTCGCGACGGCGCGGGAGCCGTGGCTGGAGCACGTCGTCGGCGACGCGTGTGCCCCCGAAGGCTTGGCCGGCAAGGATTTCGACCTCGTCGTGTCGAACTCCCTGCTCGAGCACGTCGGCGGCTACGCCCGTCGGCGGCAGCTGGCCGACGTGATCCACAGCCATGCGCAACGGCACTGGGTGCAAACCCCCTACCGGTATTTCCCCATCGAGCCGCACTGGGCCTTTCCCGGGCTCCAGTTCCTGCCCCTGCCGGCCAGGGCGGCCGCCGTCCGCCGCTGGCCGCTCGGCCACGCCGCCATCCCCGGCCGCGCCGAGTCCACCGATGCCGTGCTGGCCACGGAGTTGTTGTCGCTGACCGAGATGCGCCTGCTGTTCCCGGACTCCGACATCTGGCACGAGCGCGCCGCCGGCCTGACCAAGTCCCTCGTGGCGGTACGCGCCTGAGGATCCCTCGCAGTGTCACCCTCCGCCACGACCGGGCCGACACCGTTCCTTTCCGACGCCAACAAAGTGCGCTGCCCCGAAAGGCTTTTCTGCGGTTTTTATCATGATCGTGAGTAGTTCACTGTCACTGTTGTGACGATTACTGACCGGAGTCAAAACCGGTCTCCGTGTGGCAGAATCGCCGAACACCGACAGTTCTGGGGATGAAGCCATGAGAACGACCGCCGAACGGCTGCCCAGGGAATTGGCGACACTGATCAGACCTCAGCTGGCACCGCTGGCCGAGGACATCGTCCACACCATCCGGGCCACGATCCCGGAGTACGCGAAGCCGCTGGACGGCTGCTACGGGCAGGCCATCCGGCTGGGCGTCAACCAGGCGCTGACGCAGTTCGTGGACCGCATCGCCGACCCGGACCGGCCCCGTACCGAATTCGCCGAGGTCTACCGCCAGCTCGGCCGGCTGGAGGCGAGCGAGGGCCGCAGCCTCGACTCGCTGCAGAAGGCCTATCGGCTGGGCACCAGAGTGGCCTGGCGGCACCTGATCCGGTTCCGGCAACGCAGCGGCCTGCCCACCGCGATGATGTTCACGCTGGGCGAGGCCACGCTGGCCTACGCCGACGAGCTGATCGCGCTGTCCGTCGAGGGCTATGCCGATATGCAGGCGCGCAGTGCGCAGGGCCTGCTCCGCCGGCGCAAGCGGCTGGTGCGGCTGCTGATCAGCGACGAGGACAAGGACCGTGCCGAGGCGGCCGAGCTGGCCGGCGCGGCACGGTGGCCGCTGCCGGCACAGCTGTGCGTGGTGATGCTGGATCGTGTCAGCGGGCCGGCCGACGCCGTCCCCGAACTGCCGGACCACGTGCTGGCCGACTTCCAGGGCGCGCAGGCCTGCCTGATCGTGCCCGATCCCGACGCCGCCGACTGGTGGTCGCGCTGCGTCGACGCGCTGGCCGACTGGCGGGTGGTGATCGGTCCGACCACCGCGCTGGCCGACGCCGCCAAGTCGTTCCGGCACGCCCAGCTGGCCCGCGAGCTGGCCCGGCGCAACACCATCGAGGACGAGTCCCCGGTGCGCTGCGCCGACCACCTGTCCACGCTGTGGCTGCTGACCGACGAGTTCCTGGTCGAGCAGCTCATCCGCAAACGCCTGGCCCCGCTGGCCCCGCTGACCGACAAGCAGCACAAGCGACTCGGCGAGACCCTGTTGGCCTGGCTGGAAACCCGCGGCGGCGCCCCCGAGATCGCCGCCCGGCTGCGGGTGCACCCGCAGACCGTGCGCTACCGGATGCGGCAGGTGGAACGCCTGTTCGGCGACCAGCTCCGCTGCCCCGACGCCCGTTTCGAGCTGGAAGTGGCCCTGCGCGCCGCCTCCCTGACCGAGCCCCCGGCGGCCCAGGAGCAGGAAGACAGGGAGGCGGGTTGATATAGGTGGACCCCCGGACATAGCCAGTCCGGGGGTCTCGCTTGGCCGCCCAGTTCGCACACCGGCACGTTTAAGGGGACGGGTCAGTATGAGGTCGCCGCGCTCTTCCGTTGAGCTACGGCCGCATGGTTGGCGCGGCCAGCGGGATTTGAACCCGCACCTCGGCGATGGTCGCCCGTCCCCGGGCGATCCGGCGTTCGGCGGAATGCTGAAGCTGGAGCGAGAGTCTGAGGTTGATGCCCGGGCTGCCTCTGCCAGTTGGGCTATCCCGGCGCGCGTAGTGCCGGGAGGAGGGCTCGAACCTCCACTGGGACCGGGTTTGTCAGGCTGACGGCTCAGTTTCAGCTGTCACGCCCCGGGTGTCCGGGGCGCACCCCCGCGCTCCAGCGGGGGAATCCAGGAGGCTACCCGAACAGGTAGCCGAACACGGCGTCGCCGATCCGCTGGTCGGTGACCTCGAGGGCGTTGGCCTCCTCGCGGGCGAACTTGACCGCCTGCTGGAGCTTCTCGACCCGGTCGACCAGTTCGTTGACCCGGCGGGCCGGCAGCGCACCGGAGAACTTCACGGTGGTCCAGTAGCCCACCGGCACGTCCTCGTAGTACACCTCGACCTGCGCCGGGTGCTTCTCGGTGGCCTCGGCCTTCACGTGGTTGCGCGGCACCTTCTTGGTGCGGATGGTCCGCACCTGCTCGGTGCGCCAGTAGTCGGCGGACTCCTCGAAGCTCCACGACTCGGCGGCGTCCAGCAGCGGCAGCTTCTTCACGAACGTGTGCAGGTCGACCAGCTGCTTCTCGAGGAAGAGCAGGTAGGACACGGGCACGTCGGACAGCAGCGTGCGGCCGTCCACGACCACGTCGGCCCGGGCCACGCAGTTGGCCCAGTCCTTGGTCGCGGTGACGTCGAACAGCCGGGTCAGCACGGTGGCGGTCTGCCGCAGCACGTCCTCGGTCTTGACCTGGACGCGGGTGGACTCCGGCGGCAGCACCTCGCCGTCCTCGTCCTTCGGCTGGTACGTGCGCGAGATGCCGGCGAGCAGCGCCGGCTTCTGCAGCTGGTGGTGCGCGTCGGTGAGGTCGCGGAGCGCGCCGCTCTTGACGCCCTTCTCCACCGCGATGATCTGGTTCAGCTTCGTCGTCATGATGCCGGGCAGCGTAGCGATTCAAGGTCCACCACCGCAGCCGAATTGAACGGCAACAGGTTCCTGACATCGGGGTCCTACCGTGCGCGGCATGCTGAGCACACTGGGTATCGGAATTCTGCTCGCCGGCACGGCGCTCGTGCCGGCGACCGGCCATGTTGTCGTCCACGAGCAGGCGGTCAGCGCCGCGGATCAGCAGGCGGTGCTGGCCTACTGGACGCCGGAGCGGATCAAGGCGCTGATCGTGCCGTCCACTGTGGACAATCTGCCCAAGGCCGGCCCGGACGGCGCGCCGTGGACCGGCTCGAATCCGACCATCGGACGACTGTTCTTCACCGACCACGGCGAGGACGCCAGCTGCACGGCCACCGTGGTGGACAGCGCCAACCGCAGCACGGTGGTCACCGCCGGCCACTGCGTGAACAACACGGATCTGTTGGGAGACAACAACGCCTGGAACGCCAATGTGCTGTTCATCCCCGGCTACCACGACGGTCAGGCGCCGTACGGGAAGTTCGTCGGCCGGCTCGGGGTGGCCGACGCGACCTGGCTGCGGAACGACCAGCAGAACGCCGTCGAGTACGACCCCTACGACCAGGCCTTCGACGTGCTGAACCCGAACGCGCAGGGCCGGCGGGTGCAGGACGCCGTCGGGGCCGCCCAGCACATCGGTTTCGACCGGCCCGGGGCCGCCGATCAGTTCCAGTTCGGCTATCCGCGGGCCAGCAGCGATCCCGCCCGGGAGAACCTGCCGGAGTACACCGGCGAACGGTTGGCCTTCTGCCACGGCGTCGCCGCTGAGTACCCCGGCACGCCCGACTTTCCGGCCGGTCCCGACCTGTGGGGTCCGGCCTGCACCATGGGCGGCGGTTCCAGCGGCGGGCCGCGGATCGCCGATTTCCATCACGGCATCGGCACCGTGGTCGGCGACAATACCCAGGGCGGCTATTTCGTCACCGGAACAGACAATGTGTGTACCACGCCAGACCACGCGGGCTGCACTCGTCATCTGGTCGGGCCGCAATTCAGCAGCAAGATCACCAAACCGCTCTACGAGCGGGCCCAACACGCCTGACCGCCGCGAATCGGACCGAGAAAGGCACCGAACGGCCCATTGACCGCTCCCGCACCCCTCACTACCGTCAAGCGCGAATTTTTTTCATGTTTTGCAGGGAGTGTGATGAGGGCACTGATCGCGGTGCTCGCGGCGGCGACGGCAGTGCTCAGCACGGCCCCCGCGGCGGCGGCACTGACGCAAGCACCAGGCCTGACCGTCCACAACGGGACCTTTGTGGACGGTCACGGCCGGGAAATCGTGTTGCGCGGCTTCAACGTGGCCGGGGAGGTGAAACTGGCGGAAAACGGTTTCCTGCCGTTCGCCAGCACGGCCGACGCGCAGTCCTCCGCGGCCGCGATGCGCCGGCTGACCGGGGCCAACGCGGTGCGGTTCCTGGTCTCCTGGGCCGGCGCCGAACCGGTGAAGGGCCAGCTCGACACCACGTACCTGGCCAAGCTGACCGACCAGATGCGGGCCTTCCTGGACGCCGGCTTCGTGGTGCTGCCGGACTACCACCAGGACCTCTACTCCCGCTACCTGTTCAACACCGGCAGCTGGTACAGCGGCGACGGCGCGCCGAAGTGGGTGGTCGACCAGGGCCACTACCCGCAGGAGAGCTGCGGCATCTGTGTCCACTGGGGACAGAACGTCACCAACAACGGCGCGGTCACGGCGGCCACCAGCGACTTCTGGCACAACGCCAACGGTGTGCAGGACGAGTTCGTCAACCAGGCCACGCAGACCATGCAGTACCTGCACGACCACCTCAGCGCCGACGAGTTCGCCGGGCTCGCCGGCATGGACCCGTGGAACGAGCCGTTCGCCGGCCGTTACGACAGCAACCAGACCAGCCGGACCTGGGAGCAGTCCGTGCTGTGGCCGTTCTTCCAGCGCTTCCGGCAGGCCATGGACACCGCAGGCTGGCAGGACAAGCCGGCCTTCGTCGAGCCGAACATGTTCTGGAACGCCAACATCTCGTTCCAGAAGCAGGTCGGCGGCTTCCTCGACACCGGCGCGATGGGCACCCGCTACGTCTTCAACACGCACTTCTACGACGAGCTGGCGCAGTCCGGCGTGTTCATGCCGGGCAAGGCCGGCGACGGCCAGTACTCGAACGACTTCGGCACGATCCGGGACCGCGCCACGGCGCTGGGCACGGCGGCGATCGTCACCGAGTTCGGGCACCCGATGACCGGCAACACCTCGGACAAGACGCCGACCGTGGACAAGGCCATGTACCAGGCCCTCGACTCCCGGCTGTCCGGCGCGAACTGGTGGAGCCACCCGGCGCAGTCCGGCCCGGTGCTGTCGGGCACGCAGTGGCACTGGGACGTCTACAGTGGACAGCACCACGAGCTGATGAACGACAACCCGAGCAAGGTGCAGACCACGGCCGACGCCTGGAACGGCGAGGACTACTCGGCGCTGCAAGGAAATCAGCTCCGCCAGGACTCGCGGCTGCTGGACCGGCTGTACCCGGCGGCGGTGGCCGGCCACACGCTGGCGTTCACCTACGAGGACCGGTCCCGCGACGGCAGCCAGGTGCTGACCTGGAATCCCGTGCCGAGCAGCATGCCGGCCACCTCGGCGGTCGTCGGCAGCGGACGGTACGGCGTGTTGGTGTGGCAGGGATCCGCGGGTGACGCCCCGACGGAGCTGCACGTGCCGGCGGACATGAACGCCGTGGCGGTGTCGGATCTGGCCACGTCCCGCAGCGGCGACCGGCTGCTCCTGCCGGCCACGCCGGGTCTGCACTACCTGCTCGTGACCGAGGGGACGCCGTCGGACAGCCAGCTGGCCGCCGCCCGCGCCGAGCTCGCCCGCTGGGCGCCGTCCGCGGCCTCCTAGAATCGGCGGATGGCCGAGGGAACAACGCCGCTCGATCGCAAGCTCGGCATCAAGCCGGGGCACCAGGTGACGCTGCGGCACGCCCCGCCCGGGTGGCCCCCAAGGGAATTGGCGCTGCCGGACGTGGAAATGGTCGAGGACGACATCGCCGGGGCAGATGTCGTCCTCGCCTTCTACCGCCGCCAGGTCGACCTGAACGACGACGTCGCCAGCCTCGAGTCGGGGCTGGCGGCGTCGTCGTCGCTGTGGGTCTGCTGGCCTCGCCGCGCCGGCGGCCACCGCAGTGACATCACCGACAACGTGCTGCGCGAACTGTTGCTGCCGACCGGGCTGGTCGACGTCAAGGTGGCCGCGCTGTCCAACGACTGGTCGGGCCTGAAGTTCGTGTGGCGCAAGGAACTCCGAGCCCTCAGGAAGTGACCTCCCGGTCGTGGTGGCGACCGATGACGGTGGTGTCCTGCTCCCGCTGGGTGATCTCCTGCTGCGTGCTGAGCTGCTCGGCCAGCCGGTCGCGCTCGCGGGACGCGTCGGCCGCTTCCCGCCGGGCCGCCCGGTAGTCGGCCCGCGCGGCGCGCCGACGGCGGCCCGCGACGGCCACCATCCACAAGCCGAGGCAGAAGACCAGGGCGAGCACGATGCCGCCGAGGAATATCTGCATATCGTTGGCGTTCGTCACGTGCTGACCGAACGCGGTGATCTCGTGTCCGGATCCGGCGCCGTTGAACGCCACCGCGGCCACCGCCGCGGCGACCGACAGCACGATCAGCACGAGTCCGACGATCATGGCCGTTCACCTCCACTGGGGGCCGTCCGGCCCGTTGCGCAGCGGGTACCCGATACGGTCCGACTCAAACGCGTCGGCCGAACGGAGCCGTCGCGTTTGCGCAGTCGCAGCATCGGCGTGAGCGTTTACCGATAGCCCGTACGCAGCAAAGGGAGGAAAGGCGTTTCCGACACGTAAAGCAACCGAGGTCAATTCATCCCACCATCGGACAACGGGTCGTTTTCATGTTCCACCGTTCAGTGGGTGCCCCGTTGTTACGACTGCGCTACGGTGAGCCACGCGTGCGATCCTGTCGTGAAAAGTATTGGGAAGGAAACCCATGCTTACTACGATGGCGGCCACCGGTCTGGCATTATCGATGATCACTGCCCCGGTTTCCGCTCCCGCTTCCGCTCCGCCTGCTGGTCCGGTCACCGTCAGCGTCGTCACGGTCAACGGATCCGGGTGCCCCGCCGGGACAACGGCGGTGGCCGTCGCCTCGGACAACACCGCGTTCACCGTCACCTACAGCGACTACCTGGCCCAGGTCGGTCCGCAGTCGGCGCCGACCGACATCCGCAAGAACTGCCAGCTCTCCTTGCGTGTGCACGTGCCGCAGGGGTTCACGTACGCGATCGCCGAGGGCGATTACCGCGGCTTCGCGAACCTGCAATCGGGCGCGACCGGCATGGAACAGGCCAACTATTATTTCCAGGGCACGGCGCCGACCGCTCGTGTCGCCCATCGCTTCTCGGGTCCGTTCTCGGACGACTGGGAGACGACCGACAGGACCGATGTGGCGTCATTGGTCTTCGCCCCGTGCGGTGTCGACCGTAACCTCAATGTCAACACCGAGCTGCGTGTGGCCGCCGGCAGCTCGGACCCGTCGAGCACCAGTTTCATGACGATGGACTCCACGGACGGAAGCATTCGCACCACTTATCGCTTCGCGTGGAAGGAATGTTGATCTCGGTAATCGCGATCACCCGGATCGGTGGCGTCCCCCCGGCGCCACCGACTTCCTGACGGTTCCCCGGCCTTGCGGGCGCCCCTCGCACGCGGCGCCCGCAACGCCGCCCGGCACGCCGAGTCCCGGTTCCAGCCGCCGAACCGGGCGCTCCGGCGCGGTTACGCCGGGACCAGCCCGAACCAGCGGGCCAGCGCCGTGGCCAGCGGTCCCGGCTCGGCCCGGCCGTCCGCGGTGGCCAGCCAGGCGACGTGGCCGTCCGGCCTGATGAGCATGGCGGCGACCGGCACTTCGCCCCGCGGTTGGGCCCGCAGGACGTCGACCCGGTCCAGCTGCGGATGGTCCAGCACACCGAAGTCGAGCAGCACGCCACGGCCGCCGCGGAGCAGTTTCGCCACGCTGGTCGGGCGGCCGTCGATCAAGACCGGAATATCCGGCGCCATCCGCCCCAACCACGGATGTCCGGCGAATTCGCCCATCTCGTAACGGGTTTCCACACCGGTGGTCAGTTCGGCCAGATATCGACCGACGCCGTCGAGCTCGCACAGTTGCGCGAACAGGTCGCGCAAGGGGCCGAGGTCGTCGCCGGCGAGCAACCCTTGTGCCTGCGTGTGCAGCAGGACGCGTGCACCGGCCGCATGCCGCTCCTGGTGGTACGAGTCGAGCAGTTCTCCGGAACCCCAGCCGTGCACCGCGGCGGCCAGCTTCCAGCCCAGGTTCATCGCGTCGGCGATGGCGATGTTGACGCCCTGGGCGCCGGCCGGCGGGTGGATGTGCGCGGCGTCGCCGGCGAGCAGCACTCGGCCGCTGCGGTAGGTCGCGGCCTGCCGGGCGGCGTTGCCGAAGCGGGTGAGCCAGCGCGGGTTGGCCAGCTCGACGTGCCGGCCGAGCGCTTCGTCCACAGTGGAGTTGAGCACGGCCAGGGTGATCGGCTCGGCGCGGTCGAGCACCGGATCGGCCACCACGATCCGGACGTATCCCGGCCGCGGGATCACGAACACGCCTTGGTGCTTGCCGGGTGTCAGGTCGGTTTCGACGTCACCGATCATGGCGTAGCGGGTGTTGGGCGTGCCCGGGAAGTCGATGCCGGCGAGCTTGCGCACGGCGCTGCGGCTGCCGTCGCAGCCGACGAGGTACCGCGCGCGGATCTCGTTGTTAACGGTCACACCGTTACTGTCCTGGGCGACGGCGGTGACGGCGTGGCCACGGCGGATGTCGACGCCGAGTTCGGCGGCGCGGGCCTCCAGGATCTCCTCGACCCGGGTCTGCGCGATGCCGAGCGTGTAGGGGTGGTCCCAGCCCAGGCCGCTGATGTCCAGCGGGCCGGGCAGGCCGCCGAAGAAGGTCGTCGGCACCTTGAGGCCCTCGGCGATGAAGCGGTCGGCGATGCCGCGCCGGTCGAAGGCGTCCAGGCTGCGGGCGTTCAGGTTGAAGCCGCGGCAGAAACTCGGCCGGTGTGCCTCGCGTTCGAACAGGATCGTGCGCACGCCGGCGATCGCCAGCTCGCACGCCAGCGTCAGCCCGGCCGGGCCGGCGCCGGCGATCACCACCTCGGTGTCCATCAGTACTCCCCCGGTTTCGGCCACGTGATCGTGCCGGCGGTCATCTCGGCCGCGGTGTGCCGCAGCCAGTTCACTTCCGCGTGCCGCATCGCCTGCGCGTACTCGACCTCGATCATGAACAGCCGCGGCGCGGCCACGGCGGCCAGCAGCTGATCGGTCTCCGCGATCGACTCGGCCAGCCGGTCGGCCCGCTCGGTCAGTGCCTCGACCGCGCCTTCCTGGCCGAGCACGCCGACGTAGCTGACCGCGGCGATGAACTTCGGGAACTCGTTGACCGGCACCCGGATCAGCTCGTCGATCCACTTCTGGAACTCGGCCAGCCCCAGCTCGGTGTGCTCGTAGACGGTGCGTTCCGGCCGGTTGCCGTCGCGGACCGTCTCCACGGTGCGGATCCACCCGTCCCGCTCCAGGCCCTCGACCACGTCGTACAGCGAGCCCGTAGTGACCTTGAAGCTGGTCCCCTTGTTGCGCTCCCGCAGGCGCTGGGCCATCTCGTACGGGTGGGACGGCTGCTCCATGAGCAGGCCCAGCACCGCCAGCGCCAGCGTGTTGCGGCTTCTCCTGGCCACGTTCACTCCTCGGATCCGACTATTCGGATCCGACTATAGGAGTGCTGTCAACCTCAGAGCACGGCCAGCCCGGTGACCCGCCAGGTGTCGCCCGAGCGGTGTGCGACCACCCTGAGCTGGGCCGACGTGGATGTATTGCCGTTGTCTGCCGTTCGTACGGCCTGCTGGTCGACGAACACCAGCAGGGTCGCGTCGTCGTTCTGGAGCTCTCGGACCGCGATCGCCCGGACGGTGCTGACCAGCACCAGCTTCTGCGCCGCGGCCTGCGTGCGGACCTGCTCGAACAGCTGCTCGTACTGCCGCATCGCGTCGCCGACCAGCACGTTTCGGGCGGCCTTCTCGGTGCGGGCGGTATCCGTGTAGTCGTAGGAGAACGAATTCTCAATGGCCGTCCGGACCTGCGTCTTCACCTGGTTCGTGGTGGCCGTGTCGACCAGCGCGGTGTTGGCCGCCGACGGTTGCCGGTCGACCAGGAACCAGACCGTCGCGGCGAGGGCCAGCACGATGACCAGGATCGACGCCCTCATTCGATCACCTGCACGGTGCCGGTCCTCCAGCCGTCCTCGGTGCGTGACAGCACCGCGTCGACGCGGTTCTTCCGCACCGACGGCTGGCCGTCGGCCTGGCTGATCGTCACCTCTATTGCCACGAGCACGGTCGCCGTGCCGGCACGAGTGTCCACTGTGTCCACTGCCGCGTCTATCACCTTGGCCGTTGACACGGTTTTCTGCGCCTTGGTCGAGTTCACGTCACTGTCGTGCTGGTTGGTCAGCTGGGTCAGCAGGTTGCCGGTCGTGACCCGCTGCCACTGGGTGAGGTCTTCCTCGGCCTTGCGGTAGTCGACCGTGTTCAGGGTCTTGATCTGGTCCGATGCCGTGGCCAGCACCAGATCCCGGGTCTGGCCGTAGGTCACGTCGTCGGAATGCGCCGACTGCCACCAGGTCCAGCCGGCCCAGCCGGTGCCCAGCACCGCGAGCAGCGCGATCACCGCCAGCACGCGGCTCATCCCGGCAATCCCAGCAGCTGGGCCATGTTCGTCGGCGACGGCGTCGTCCTGGTCGTGCCGAGGGCGCCCGGCAGCCGGGTCGTGTTGCCGCGCGGCACGTTCTGCGAGCCCCGGACGTCGATCGGGCTGTTCGGCGGCTCCGCGCAGTAGGCCTGGGCGTTCGCCGCCTTGGGCGCGGTGCTGTTGGCCGGCCGTTCCTGGGTCGTCTCGTAGCCCTTGGTGCAGGGGAACGGATTGAAGAAGTTCAGCACCAGGCCCAGATGTCCGGTGCCGTCCGGCGACAGACCCGGCGTGAACGCCGTGATCACCGGGTACGCCACCAGCAGCTCTTCGATGCCGGCCGTCCGGCTCGAGGTGATCGCCGTGGTGGTGTACAGGTTCGCCAGCACCACACTGAGATTCCGACCTGAGGTGCGGAGCAGGTCGTCCACCGGCCGCGCCGCCGCCGGCGCGGCCGAGATCAGCGCCCGGATGTCCCCGTCCGAGCCCTTGAGCTGCGCCGCCACCTGGTTCAGCGACTTCGCGAACGACGTGATCTCGTCGGCGTCCCGGTTCTGCGTGGCCAGCACCGTCTTGCCGTCGCTCAGCAACGACTTCGTCTGCGGCAGGTTCTTCGCCGCCTCCTCGGTCAGACTGTGGCTGGCGTCGAGGAGCTTCTGCAGATCCGGTCCCGTGCCGGTGAACGCCTTGTCCAGCTCGTCCACCACGACCTTGAGCTTGTCCGCCGGCACGCTGCGCACCAGTGCGTCCAGATTGGACAGAACTTGATCCGGGCTCGGCGGCAGCGCCGTCCGATCCTGTGGGATGACCGATCCCTGAGCCAGGTAGGGTCCTTTGTCGTCCGCCGGCTCCAGGTCGATGTACTGCTCCCCCACCGCCGACCGGTTCGCCACCACCGCCTTGGCACTGGCCGGAATACGCGGCGCCGAGGCGTCGATCGTCAGCAGGGCCTGCACTCCGGTGCTGGACAGCTTGAGCTGGTTCACCCGGCCCACCGTCACGCCCCGGTACGACACCTCGGCGTTCGGGAACACCCCGCCGGAATCGCTCAGCTGCACCGATATCTGATAGCCGGGCGTTTGCAGGAACCGGTAGAGGCCGACGATGCCGACCAGGGCGACGACCAGGAAGATCGCGAGTTGGATCCGCAGCCTCATCCCCCACCCCCGATGATCGGCGACTGCGGGCCGAGCAGCGCGCTCAGGTCCAGGTTGAACCGGATGTCGGAGTTGAAGTAGTCGCCCTTCACGTCGTTGGCCGCGTAGTCGCTGAACGGGTACGTCGCCAGGTACTCCAACGCCGTCGGCAGCTTCGAACCCGTCTCGGCCAGCTTCTGCAAGACGGGCTGCAACTTCCGCAGATCGCCGACGAGGTCGTCACGGCTTCGGTTGACCGTGTCGACGGCCACCGAGGACAGGTGGTCGAGCGCGTTGAGCATGCCGGTGAGCTCGTCACGTTGCTCGGTGACCACCTTGAGCCCTGGGCCGAGGCCGTCGAGCGCCGTCGCGATGTTGTCGCGCTGGGCAGTCAAAGTCGTGGTCAGGCGGTTCATCGCGTCGATGGCCTTGACGATGCTGTCCTTCTGTCCGTCCAGATCCCGCACCAGGTTGTCCAGTTGGGACAGGAAGGACCGGATCTGCGGCTCGTTCCCCGTCATGGCCGCGTTCAGCTCGCGCACGATGTTCTGCACCTGGCCGATGTCCCCGCCGTTCAACAGCAACGACAGCGCCCCCAGCACCTCTTCGATCTCCGGGCTCCGGCCGGTGCGGTCCTTGGTGATCACGGAGCCGTCGCGTAGCGAACCGGCAGCCTGCGCCGGCGCGGTGAGCTGCACGTACTTCTCGCCCAACAGGCTGGACTGGCCGACCCGGGCCCCGGAATTGGCCGGCAGCCGCACGGATCCGTTGATGAGCACGAACACCAGCGCCGTCTTGTTGTCCGGCGCCAGGTCGATCCGGTCCACCCGCCCCACCGGCACGTCATCGACCTTCACGCTCGACTGCGGCACCAGATCCAGCACATCCGCGAACTGCACGGTCACGTGATAGGGGTGATCACCCACGTCCGCCCCGCCCGGCAGTGGCGTGTCGTACAGGCTGCAACCGGCCAACAGCACCACTGGGAGAAGGGACAGCACGCGCTTCACTTCCCCCCTCCCAACAGCGGCAACGGCAGCGGCGGCAGCTTGCCCTGCTGCAACGCGGCCAGCGCTTCGGCCGCCGAGGGCAGGTGCAGGGTGCCGTCGAGCAGCGGCGCGATCTGGGTGCAGAGGTTGGCCAGGGTCGCGGGGATCTGGGTGGGGGTGCTGCGCTGGAGCAGCTGGCAGACCATCATCACCGGCGGATAGGTGAGCTCGTTGATGTTGCCGCGCACGGCGATGGAGCCGGACTTGGCGTCGTAGGCGTTGACGAAGTTGGTCGCGGCGGTGGGTGCGACGTCGAGTACCTCGGCGAGGGCGGCACGCTGGTCGACGAGGGTCTTGGTGATGGCGGCGAGGTTGTCGACGTTGGTCTGGATGAGGCCTTTGTTGTCGGTGACGAAGCCCTGCACCTTGGTCAGGGCGGCCGCCAGCGAGGACACGGCGGCGGCGAGCTGCTGGCGGTTGTCGGCGAGGAAGCCGGTGGTGTCGGCGAGGCGGCCGGTGAGGTCGTGCACCTGCTGGTCGCTGGACGCCAACGTGGAGGTGATCTTGCTGAGGTTGTCGACGGTGCCGAAGAGATCACCTTTGGAGTGGTCCAAGGTGCTGGCGGCGGACGACAGCTGCTTGAGGGTGTTGTTGAGGGAATCCCCGGTGCCGGCGAGGTTCGCGGCGGCAGCACCGACCACATTGGACAGTGCGCCGTTCTTGTTCGCGCCGGACGGGCCGAGGGCCTGGCTGAGCTGGTCGACGCTGGTGAACAGCTGGTCGAGCTCGACCGGGCTGGCGGTGCGGTCGCGGGACAGCGTGGAGTGGGCCGGCAGCTCGGGACCGCCGTCGTAGGCCGGGGTGAGCTGCACGTAACGGTCACTGACCAGGCTGGGCGCGATGACGACGGCGTGCACGTCGGCCGGGATCGGCACGCCACTGTCCACAGTGAACTGAACCCGGACCTGGCCGCCCTCGGGGGTCACGGAGTCGATGGTGCCGACCTTGACGCCGAGCACCCGCACAGCCGAACCGGCGTAGAGGCCGATGGTCTTGTCGAAGTAGGCGGTGACGATGGTGCCGGAAGTCGGGGCCAGCCAGATGAAGGCGCTGGCCAGCACCAGGGCGGCCACGCAGCCGATGACCAGTAGGCGCCTCATTTCGACCCCAGGCTCGGATCGGCCAGCGGCGTCGAGCAGCCGCCGGGGTTGAACTCCAGGCCGGCGGTGGTCTGCGCCGGCGGCAGCAGGCCGCAGATGTAGCCGTCGAACCACCGGCCGGTGCCGATGGTGTTGTTGAAGACCCGCACGAACGGGGCCAGCGAGGCCAGCGCCTGGTTCAGGTTGTCCTGGTTGCGGGCCAACACGGCGGTGACCTCGTCCAACTGGTCCAGCGCCGGCTTCAGCTGGTTCTGGTTGTCGGTGACCAGGCCGCTCAACTGCTTGGCCAGCTCCTGGGTGCCGGTGAGCAGCCGGGCGATGGCCTGTTTGCGTTGCTGGACCACGCCGAGCAGCAGGTTGCCGTCGTTGAGCAGCTTGCTGATCTCGCTGTCCCGGGACGCCACCGTCGAGCTCAATTGATTGGTACCGGCCAACATTCCGGCGATTTGACCGTCACGAGAGGCGATAGTCGTGGACAGTGACGACAGGCCCGCGGCCGCCTGCTTCAACGGCTCCGGCGTGTCCTTCAAGGCGTCGGCGATCACCTGGAAGCTGGCGGCGAGCTGGGTCGGGTCGATCTGGCCGACGGTGCTGCCGAGCTGGTCGATCGCATCGGTCACGTCGAACGGCGACATGGTGCGGGACTTGGGAATGGTCTGCCGCGGATCCTGGGCCTGCGTGCCGTCCGGTTGCAGGGCAAGGTACTTGTCACCGAGCACGGTCCGGATCTGGATCGACGCGCTGGTCCGGTCGCCGACGAACACGTCGCTCACCCGGAACTCGACCACGACCTTGTTGCCGGCCAACGAGACCCGCCGCACCTGGCCGACCTTGACGCCGGCCACGCTGACCTCGTTGCCGGCGACCAGCCCGGCCGACTCGCTGAAGTAGGCGGAGTACGTCGTGCCGCCGCCGATGATCGGCAGGTCGTCGGCGTTGAACGCGGCCAGCACGCCGAGCGCCAGCACGACCACCGTGACCAGTCCGACCAGCGCTTCCCGCCTCATTGCCCACACCTCGCCGGCATCTGGGACACCGGGAACGGCACGATCGGCACCGACACGCCGAGCGAGCCGATGCTGACCGTGCCGGACAGCCGGCACAGGTAGTAGTTGAACCAACCGCCGTAACTGGCGGTCCGGGTGAAGGCCTGGAGGTCGCCGGGCAGCTTCTTGAGGAACGCGTCCAGCGTCGGGTCGGCGTGATTGAGCAAAGTGGACACTTGCCCGAGGCCGTCGATGTCGCCCTTCAGGGACGGCCGGGCCTGCGACAACAGATCAGTGGTCGTCGCGGTCAGGCCGTCCAGCGCGGTGATCGCGTCGGCGATCGGCTGCCGATCCTCAGCCAGGCCGCTGACCAGTTGCTGCACGGTCGTGATCAGGCTCGACAGCTCGGTGCCGCGGCCGTTGATCGTGGCCAGCACCGCGGTCAGGTTGTCGATCACCTGGCCGATCACCTTGTCCCGCCCGGCGATGGCCGAAGTGATGGACGCGGTGTGCGCGAGCAGGTCGCTGACCGTGCCGCCTTCTCCTTGCAGCACTTGGATGATCTCGTACGACAGCTGGTTGACGTCCTTCGGCGACAGAGCCTGGAAGAGCGGCTTGAATCCGTTGAACAGTGCGGTCAGGTTCAGCGCCGGCTGGGTGCGGTCGAGCGGGATGGTGGTGCCGGGCTCCAGGATCGCATTGGGGTCGCCGACGTCGGTGCCGAGCGAGATGTACCGCTGCCCGACCAGGTTCCGGTACTTGACGGTGGCGGTGGTCGCACCCGGCAGCCGACGGTCGGCCGCCAGCTCGAAGGTCACGTCGGCGTTCTTGTTGTCCACCAACGTGATGTCGTCGACCTGTCCTATTCGGACGCCGGCCACGCGGACGTCGTCACCCTTGTTCAGACCGCTCACGTCGGTGAAGATCGCGTGATACCTGGCGGTGTCGCCCAGACTGGCGTTGACGATCGTGGCCGCGAGCATGCCGGTGAGCAGCACGGTGACCACCGTGAAGATGGTGATCTTCACACCAGGGCCGAGGATCGACCTCACTTCAGCGTCACCTCCGAGCCGCGCAACAGCGGGCCGACCAGCAACGCGCTCCAGCCAGGCGCGTCCTTGGGCATCACGCCGAGCTGCGGCGCTTCGAGGAGGTTGAGCAGCTGCTGCTCGGCCGGCGAACCCGCGACGCCGCCGGCGGCCTGAACCGTGGTGCCAGCGCCGGGATGTGTGGAGCCGTCCTGGATGGGCCCACCCGGCGGGTACTGCGGGAACAGATTGCCGGGACCGGCTTTCTGATAGCACTGTGGGCCACGGGTGTCCAGGTACTTCGGGGTGTCCACGCCCGGCTGGTACGCACCGCGGCTCGCGGTGATCGACAGCGTGAACTTGCCCATCTCGGGATGGTCGGTGCCCTTGCCGAAGGTGAAGTCGGCATTGGCCCGCTGGTCAGCCAGCTGCCCAAGCACACAGGGGTACTCCGGCGCGTACTTGGCCAGC
>DATJJB010000166.1:0-13834 GCA_035492655.1 Kutzneria sp.
GAGATCCTGCTTTCCCCGGCGCTGCGACAACTCTTGAACTCCCCGGCCGGCGAGCTGCTGCGGCCGAGGTTCCCGGAACGGGTGATCGGCACGGTCAGCGAGGCCGGGCTGACCGGTCCGCACGAGCTGTTCTTCTACGTCGGCGTGGCCAAGGTGGCCGGGCAGTCCGGCGCGGCCGAGGTGTACGAATTCGGCCGACCGAGCGAGCCGCGAACGCTGGACGGGTTGCTGTGGCTGCTGATCGCGCTCGGCTCGGCGGCGTTGCTCATGCCGGTGGTGGTTTTTGTCGCCACCAGCACCAGACTTGCCGCCGCGGCAAGGGATCGACGGCTGGCGGCGCTGCGCCTGGTCGGCGCGGACGGCAAGCAGGTGCGGCGGATCGCCGCCGGGGAGGCCTTTGTCGGTGCCCTGGTCGGACTGGCCGTCGGCGTGGCGCTGTTCGCCCTCGGCCGCGCGATCGTGCCACTGATCGACGCGAAAGCCCTGCGCGGCGGCATTTTCGCCACGGACATCCGTCCGGAATGGACTCTCGCGGCGCTGATCGTGGTCGTTGTCCCGGTGCTGGCCGTGGTGATCGCGGTGTTCTCGTTGCGGCGCGTCATGATCGAGCCGCTCGGCGTGGTGCGGCGGGCTCGCAACCAGCGCCGCCGCCTGTGGTGGCGGCTGGTGCCGCCGGTGGCCGGCATCGCGTTGCTGGCCAGCCAGCGTGGCAGGCTCGGCGACGCGCTGAACCAGAGCTCGCAGTTGCCGGTGCTGGCCGGCATCGTGCTCGTGCTGTGCTCGGTGCCGCTGGTGCTGCCCTGGCTGGTGGAACGGGTCGTGGCCACGCTGGGCGGCGGCTCCCCGGCCTGGCAGTTGGCGATCCGCCGGCTGCAGCTGGACAGCGGCACGCCGGCCCGCGTGGTCGGCGGCGTCGCGGTGGTGCTGGTCGGCGGGATCGCTTTGCAGACGTTGCTGGTCCAGGCCAGCACCCGGTACGAGCCGCCAGGCGAGAAGCCGCCGCCGGTGTCGGTGAGCATGCCGGCCGTCGCCCTCAGCCAGGCGCTGGCGCTGGACGGCGCGCTGCGCAACGTGCCGGCGACGGAGTCCGTCACCCCGTCGATCACCATGCTGATGAAGAAGGTCGGCGGCAGCGAGGTGACCGCCCTGCATGTCGGCACCTGCGCGGACCTGCGGCAGTTGACCACGATCGACCAGTGCCACGACGGCGACGTGTTCGTTTCGGCCAAGCCCTATTCCGGCGCGTTCATCCCGGCCGCCGGCGAGCGGGTCTCGTTCTTCGCCAACGACCCGAGGCAACCGGTGTCCGTGGACTGGACGATGCCGGCCGAGGTCAAGGCGACGACGGCGCTCACCACGGACATGGGCCTCGTGTACGCCACGCCGGGCGCCCTCGCCGGCGTCACCGCGGCGGTGGCCGACGCGAACGCGTACCTCCAGCCGAAGGCCAACGACGCCAACTACGTCGAGTACGTGCGCAATGCCCTGGAGCCGTTCGGCTGGAGCGCCAACGCGTTCTCCCCGACCAACGCGATCTCCAGCACCTTCGAGCTGATCGCCCGGGTGCTGCTCATCGGCTCGGTGATCACGTTGCTGCTCGCCGCGGCGAGCCTGCTGGTGGTGGCGCTGGAGCAGATCCGCGAGCGGCGGCGGGCGCTGGCCGTGCTGGCCGCCAACGGCGTCCGGCGGTCGGTGCTGGCCCGGTCGCTGCTGTGGCAGACGGCCGTGCCGATCGCGATGGCGGTGATCGTCGCCCTGGTGGTGGGCGTGGCCCTGGGCGGCATGGTGCTGACGGTCTCGAACCAGCCGATCGTCTTCGACTGGGCGACCATCGCGCTGTTCGTGGCCACCGCGGTGATCGCGGTGCTGGCCAGCACCGTGTGCACGTTGCCGGCGCTGTGGCGGGCGGCGAACGCCGAGGGCCTGCGCGATGAGTGACGTCGTCAGGCTTTGTGCGCGGAGTCCTTGGCCAGGTGGTCCTGGACCCGGGCGTGCCGGAACTGGTAGCGCGCGCCGACCTGCCGCAGGATGCCCAGCTTGTGGGCGTCCTCAAGGAACTCCAGCAGTCGGTACGGCACCCGCCCGCGCATCGCCAGCCACGTCCGCGCCACCGTGAACCACCACCAGTTGCGGGACATCACGGCCAGCACGAAGCCGAGCAGCGCACCGGAACTGAAGCCCAGCCACACCATCCCGGTGCGGCCGGCCCCGAACAGCAGCGCCGCCGCGGAGCCGACGCCGACGCCGAACACCAGACAGACCAGGCCGACCAGCGCCCGGTCACGGGCCATCGTCGCCTCCGGGCTCGGCGGTCGGCTCAGCTCGACCGGGCTGCCGAGCGAGAACCGCAGCGCCGTCGCGATGGCCACGCTGAGCCCGGAGATCAGCCCCGTGTCGGCGCCGAACATCGCGCCGAACACCAGTCCCACCGCCGTGCCGGCGACCAGGCTCACCACGAGCATGCTGCGCGCCGCCCCGAATCGCATCGAGGCGGAAGCGTTGCGCCCCTTGGCCGTCGCGTTGACCAACGTCCCGACGCTGACCAGACACCCCGCGCTGGCCCCGGTCCACGAGGCGACGTCCAGCACGGTCAGCTTGTTCACCAGCGCCACCATCATGCCCACGCTCAACGCCGTGAGCAGGCCCAACGAGATGGCCCCGAGCACCGTCAGCCAGTACCGGTGCACCAGCCGCCGCAGCTCCCACCACGCCAGCTCCCGCTGCTGCATGCGCGCGGCCAGGAACTCCAGCCACAGCTTGGCCTGCTCCGGCGGCCAGTGGTCCGAGGTCATCGGCAGGTATTCGCTGTCCTCCTCCGGGAACAGCGTCGGCACGAGCTCGTCGAGCAGGAACTCCTCGATGGTGGTGCGGTCGGGGAAACGGGTGGGGTCCAACAACTCGGTCGGGTTGGTGGCCACGTCGGCGTACTTGGTGCGGGTCAGCCACACCATCAGCGGGCTGCTCAACGCGGCGGCCAGCGGCCCGGCCGGGTCGTGCCGGAGCTGCATCAGCAGCGGCTCCCAGCGCGACGCCCCGACCCGGCTCGAACTGCCGCGCAGCACCTCGGCCAGCGCCTCTGCGGGCACGGGGGCCAGCTCGACGACATGCGCGTTGCGCAGCGGCCCGGTCTTGGCCACGGTCGACGTGTAGGCGCGGCGGCGGGACGTCAGCACCACCGGCGTGGCCGGCGGCATCGCGCGGTCGATGCCTTGCAGCGCCGAGATTCGCAGGTTGGCCGGCACCTCGTCGAAGGCGTCCAGGATGGGCAGCACCCGGCGCTGCTCGATCAGCAGGTCGGCGGCGTAGCTGCCGTAGAGCTCGATGTTGCGCAGCGCCGGATAGTCGTCCCGCAGCCGCTGCGTCATCCACGTACGGAGATCGACCCGCGGATTCCACGCCCCCAACGGAAGCACCAGCGGCAGCGGGTCGTTCAGCGCGGCGTCTTCCAGCAGCCCCAACGCCAACAGCGTGGCCAGCGACGACTTTCCCGAGCCGGCCGGGCCCAGCACGATCAGCCGCCGGCCGGGCAGCCGCCGGTACCACGGCACGAGCTCCTCGACCGAGCCGGACAGCTCCGCCGGCTGGCACTTCGGATCGGCCAGCCCCGGCTCCACCGACGCCCACGTCACGTTCAGCTGACACGGCCGCAGCAGTTCGCGTCCCTCGGCCTCGGCCCGCAGCTGGGTCGTGGTCGCGGCGGCGAGCGCCCGCGTGGCGGCGGTCAGCTGGACGGCGGTGCTCGGCGCGGTGGCGCCGGTGCGCCGCAGCCACGGGTCGAGCAGCCCGATCAACACGATGAACAGCACCACCACCGCGCCCAGCCAGGTGGTGGGGTTGACGCCGTCCTGCGTCCACACCAGGCCGACCGTCGCCAGCAGGGCGATCAGCACACAGGCGATGACGACGGCACGCTGCCGGTAGATGGACACGCCAGCATCATTGCCGACCCGCCGTCACGGCGCGTCCGGAACCGGTGGCGCGTCGTCACTCCGCATGCTGAATCGTTAACGGATCTTGGCCACGTGGTCGATGCTGGCCAGGTCGTCCTCGTCGTCGGTGACGTCGGCGGCGAACCAGGCGTCCAGGATCTCGTCGAGCAGCGGCAGCGAGGTCGTCCGCAGGCTCAGCGCCAGCACGTTGGCGTCGTTCCAGCGGCGGGCGCCCTGCGCGGTATAGGCGTCGGTGCACAGCGCCGCCCGCACGCCGGCCACCTTGTTGGCGGCGATGGACGCGCCGGTGCCGGTCCAGCAGCACACCACGCCCTGCTCGGCGCGGCCCTCGGCGACGTCGCGGGCCGCGGCCTCGCTGGCCCGGGCCCAGTCGTTGGACTCGTCGTCGCTGAGCGCGCCGTGCACGAGCACGTCGTGGCCGCGCTTGCGCAGCTCCTCGGCGATGTCGGCGCCGATGCCGTCGAGCATGTCCGCGGAAACCGAAATCTTCACCGCGCACACGCTACCGACCCCGGGCTAGTCCAACGGCCAGCGGTCCGGTGAATCCGGGCTGTCCAGCCAGAATTCCTGTCCGCCCGGGCCGACGGTCAGCCCGAACCGCTCCCGCGGCGGCCGCCCGAGCGCGTGCCATTCGGTGTGTGCCTCCTCGGCGATGTCCCACAGCCGGCGCGGGCCGCCTTGGGCCACGCTGTGCCGCGAGTAGCGGGCCCACGAGCCGTCGGGATGGGCCAGCCACGTGTCGCCGTGCGTGTCGCGCCAGGCCACCACGTGCGGCAGCGCCAAGCCCGCGAAGAACTCGAACCGATCCGCCGGGCGCAGCAGCTGCGTCGCGGTGAGCTCGGTGAGTCGGTCGGGCGCCTGCCTGCCGCGCACCTTGTCGACGAGTTCGCTCACGCGCGGGCCGTGATGCGCCCGCAGCGGCATGAAGCGCCCGTCCTCGGCCAATACCCGGCCAGTGGCCCGGCCGTCACCGTCCGGTGTGAGCTTCACGAGTCCAGCGCCGATCTGCCGGTTCAGCGTCGTCACGATGTGCCCGCCGGGAGCGGTCTGGGCCAGCCACGCCAACGGAATCGTCGACACCGAGCAGGTGCCCAGCACGCGGTCGTACGGGGCGTTCGGCGGGTATCCCAGAGCGCCGTCGGCGGCCACGCAGGTGGGGTGAAAGCCAACTGCCGCAAGGTGTTCCGCCGCGCGGACGGCAATGGCCGGGTCGACGTCGACGGTCGTGACAGCTGAGTCGCCGAGCCGGTGGCTGAGCAGGGCGGCGTTGTAACCGGTGCCGGCGCCGATCTCCAGCACGGTGTCGCCGTCACGAAGATCCAGTGCCGCCAACATGATCGCCATGATCGCCGGCTCGCTGGAGGAGCAGGTCGGCGTGCCGCGGACCGGGCCGTCCATGGCCAGCCGGCGCAGCGACTCGTCCCCGTTCAGCTGAGTGATCGCGACCCGGTTGCGGTAGACGGCCCGCAGCCACGACTCGTCGGCATCGGTGACCAGCCGCCACGCGCCGTCCCGTTGCTGCTCGAACAGCCATGGCAAGAAGGCGTGCCGTGGCACCGCCTCGAACGCCGCCCGCCAGGCGGGAGCCAGCGGCAGGCCGTCGGCGACCAGCTCCTCCACCATCCGGCCGCGCAGCCGTTGCGCCTGGTTCTCCTGGTCCGCGCGCATGGTCTCCAGTGTGACAGCAAGCACGCGACGAGTGTTAGCACTGCGCTTGCAGGAGCTAGCACTCGCGCGTACCGTCGGTATCAGAAGGGAGGCGGGGATGGACAAGAAGAGCGTTGCCGATCAGGCCGTGGAAGCGGTCGCCGACCTGGGGCGAGACATCGGCGACTACATCCGCGAGCAGCGCAACACCGCGCAGATCTCGTTGCGCCAGCTGGCCAAGCTCGCCGGCGTGTCCAACCCGTACCTGAGCCAGATCGAACGGGGCCTGCGCAAGCCCAGCGCGGAGATCCTGCAACAGATAGCCAAAGGGCTGCGGATCTCGGCCGAGGCGCTGTACGTGCAGGCCGGAATCCTGGAGCAGCGGGTCGGCGGCGCGGTGGTGGACGCCGTGCTGGCCGACAGCGAGCTCACCGAGCGGCAGAAGCAGGTGCTGCTCGACGTCTACGAGACCTTCCGGCGGGAGAACGCCAGCAAGCGCCCCGCCGACGCAACCGAGGACACCGAGGAGTGATCCAGATGCCGACCCTTCCCACCACCGAGGACGTCCGCAAGGCGGGCGAGCAGGTTTCCGCCGCCGTCGTGGCGGTCCTTGAGCAGGCCAAGACCCCGCTGCTGGCCGCGCTCGGCGCCGGCGACCTGGCCGGCAAGGCGCTGACCGACGCGCTGACCAAGGCCCGCACCCAGGTCACCGAGGCCCGTGAGCTGCCCAAGCTGGACGGCGCCGAGCTGCGCAAGCTGGTCGACACCTACACTTCGGCCGCCGCCAACCTGTACAGCTACCTGGCCGAGCACGGCGAGGAGACGCTGGAGAAGCTGCGCGAGCAGCCGCAGGTCAAGGTCGTGCTGGAGCAGGTCGGCGACCTGCAGAGCCGGGCCGACGACGTGCTGGGCCAGATCGCCCGCCGTACCCGCACCACCGGCGAGAAGGTCGCCGAGGACATCGAGGACGCGGCCGAGAACCTGGCCGAGGCGGTCGTCGAGGCCGGTGGCGAGGCCGCCGCCGAGACCCGCAACGTGACCCGCAAGGCCACCACCAAGGCCGCCGCGCCGAAGAAGCCGGCCGCCGAGAAGGTCGCCGAGAAGCCGGCCGAGACCCCCGAGGCCTGAGCCGACGGACATCGCCGGGGCCCATCCCGCACGGGTGGGCCCCGGCATCGTCATTTCCGAGGGTCGCCTCCTCGACGTAGGGTGGGGCTGTGATGTACGGACTCGACCAGTGGATCCTGTTCGCGATCTGGTGCGCGGGCATGCCGGTTGGCGCGTTTGCCTTCCTGCATGCGCTGGTCCAGCGCGCGGACGCGTTCACGGTCGCGGAGCGGATGACCAAGCTGGCCTGGTCGCTGATCACCGGCGGCAGCCTGGCCGCGCTCTACCTGTTCGCGCCGTACGGCAGCACCTTCATCCTGTGGATGGCGGCGCTGGTCGCGGTGCTGGTCTACATCGTCGACGTGCGGCCGAAGCTGAACGAGGTGCAGCGCGGCGGCAATCGGTGGTGACCGGCTCGCTGCCGACCGGCCTGCGTTGGCAGGGCCACGGCAGCGGCGCTCCGGTGACGCTGGTCGCGCCCGGTCTCGGCGCGACGCCGGGCGAAGCCCGGATACCCGCCTCCGGTTTGTCCGGAACCAGGGTTGTCGTCACCTTTCCCTCGCACGGTGACGCCTCCGACGCCCCCGTCGGCTATTGGACGTATCCGACGCTCGGGGCCGATCTTGAACGCGTGGCCGGCGAGGTCGACGCCACCCGCGCCGTCGGGGTGTCCATGGGTGCTGGCGGGCTCACCGAGCTGCTGACCCGGCGGCCCGACCGCTTCGACCGTGTCGCCCTGCTGTTGCCGGCGGCGCTGGACAAGCCGCGGGCGACGCCGGCCATGTGGGCGTTCGAGCAGCTGGCCGACGCCGTCGAAGCCGGCGATCGCGAAGCCTTGCGGGAACTCGTCGCGGCCGAGGTGCCGGCCGGAATTGCCGTGGGGGAGCACGTTTCCAACCGCGTGGACGCCCTGCTGCGGCTCGGCGATGCCTTGCGGCTGCTGCCCGAGCAGGTGCCAACCGACGACGCCTCGGCGCTGCAAGCCGTGACGTCCAAGGTGTTGGTCATCGGCGCGGTCGGTGATCCGCTGCATCCCGAGCAGGTCGCCCGTGATGTCGCCGCGGCGCTGCCCGACGGCCGGCTGGAGCTGATCGACTCGCCCGCGCCGCTGCTCACGCACCGGCGCGAGGTCCGGTCGCTGCTCGTCGACTTCTTCGCTGGCTAATGTGATGGCCATGGCGTGGAGCATTGCTGGCACCTTGCACGTGGAACCCGTCCTCACCCGACCCGAGCTGCTGGCCGAGCCGGTGCTCGCCGCGGTGCGGGCGATGGACGCCGCCGACATCGAGCGCATCGGCGTCACCGAGATCGACCCCACCTTGGCCGACACGGCCGCCTTCTGCGAGCACTACGGCTCGCCGCTGGAGGCGTCCGCGAACTGCGTCGTCGTCGCGGGCAAGCGGGCCGGTGAGCTCCGCTATGCCGCCTGCATGATCTTGGCGACGACCCGGGCCGACGTGAACGGCGTGGTCAAGCGCCGCCTGGACGTGCGCAAGGCCTCGTTCGCGCCGATGGACGACGCCGTCGGCATCACCGGCATGGAGTACGGCGGCATCACGCCCGTCGGCCTGCCCGCCGACTGGCCGCTGCTGCTGGACGCCCGCGTCGCCGCCGCGCCGGAGCTGGTGATCGGCAGCGGCACCCGCGGCGGCAAGCTGCTCGTGCCCGGCGACCTGCTGGCCAAGCTGGCCGGCGCCGAGGTCATCGAGGGCCTGGCCGGCTAGAACACAACCGTGCGGTTGCCGTGCACCAGGACCCGGTCCTCCAGGTGCCAGCGCAGGCCCCTGGCCAGCACGATCTTCTCGATGTCCCGGCCCTTGCGGACCATGTCCCGGTCCGAGTCGCTGTGGCTGACCCGGATCACGTCCTGCTCGATGATCGGGCCCGCGTCCAGCTCGGCCGTCACGTAGTGGCAGGTCGCGCCGACCAGCTTCACGCCACGGGTGTGGGCCTGGTGGTACGGCTTCGCGCCGATGAAGGACGGCAGGAAGCTGTGGTGGATGTTCACCGCGCGGCCCGCCCAGGCCATGCACAGCTCGTGCGGCAGCACCTGCATGAACCGGGCCAGCACGATCGCGTGCGGCTGGTGGCTGTCCACCAGCTGCCGCAGCTGGGCGAACGAGGCCGCCTTGGCCTCCGGGTCGCCCACCGGGAACGGCACGTGGTGGAACGGGATGCCGTGCGCCTCGGTGATGCCGGCCAGGTCCCGGTGGTTGCCGATGACCGAGGTGAGCTCCACGTCCAGCTCGCCCGAGGACACCCGGCCCAGCAGGTCGTACAGGCAGTGGCCCTCCCGGGACACCAGCACCACCGCCCGCTTGCGTTCACCCGTGTCGGTGACCCGCCAGTCGGCCAGCGGCCCCAGCTCCCTGGCCACCCCGGCGAACCGCGCCGACAGCTCCCGCACGTCGAACGGCAGCGACGCGGCCAGCACCTCCTGCCGGGTGAAGAACCAGTTCGTGGTCGGATCCGTGTGGTAGGCGGCCTCCACGATCCAGCCGCCGGACTCGGCCACGAAGCCGGCGATCTTGGCGACGATGCCGGTGCGGTCGGGGCAGCCGAGGCTGATCACGTAGCGGCGTTCGGTGGAGGACACAGCCGAAGATTCTGACAGAGATCACCCTCCCGCACGCTGACCGGAAACCACCGTCCCCACCGGCCCCCGCCCCAAGATCAAGGGACCGATCCTCACGTTGAACGTCAGGAATGCCCCTTTCATGACACCGCCGGCAAGATCAAAGGACCGATCCTCTCGTTCAACGTCAGGAATGGTCCTTTCCAAACGTTCAGGCCGGCGCGACCGTGGACCACGGAATCGTCAACTCGCCCAGCCGCCAGCGCCGGCGGTCGTCCAGCACGGGCCAGCCGCGTGCGGCCAGCAGCCGGCAGGTCTCGACCCAGCGGGCCCGCGGGCCGAACGGCGCGTACGGGGCGGCGGTGGCCCAGCAGTCGTCCAAAGCGGCCAGCAGTTCGTGCACCCGCTCGCCAGGCACGTTGCGGTGGATCAGGGCCTTGGGCAGGCGCTCGGCGACATCCGAGGGAGTCTCGATGTCCGACGGCTTGCAGGCGATGGTGAACGTCAGCGGGCCTGTTGCGTCGAGCAGCACCCAGCAGCACCGCCGGCCGATCTCGTCGCACGTGCCCTCGACCAGCAGCCCACCCGGCGCGAGCCGGCCGCGCAGGCCGTCCCACGCCTGCAAGGCGTCGTCCTCGGAGTACTGCCGGAGCACGTTGAACGCCCGCACCAACGAAGGCCGCAGACCGGCGAGCTCGAAGCCGCCGCGTCGGAACGTCAACAGCGGCGGGTCAGCGGCGTCCGTGGCGGCGTCGACCCGTTCCTGGTCCAGCTCCAGCCCGACCATCCGCAGGTCAGGGCGGACAGCCCGGAGCCGTGACGCCATCTCGACGGTGGTGACGGGCGTGGCCCCGTAGCCCAGGTCGACGACGAGCGCGCCGGGGCCGAGGGCCTCGCGAACGGCGGCGCTGCCGACCATCCAGCGATCGACGCGCCGCAGCCGGTTCGGGTTGGTGGTGCCGCGGGTCGGCAGCCCCAGCGCGCGGGCGCGGCCGGCGGCCAGTCGTGGTTGCTTGGCCATCAGCTCTGGTGCGTGTCCAGCCACTGCTCGGTGTGCTCGAACTCCTTGGCCAGCAGCTTGACGATCTGGCCGGAGACGACCTCCTCGACCTTGCCGCCGACGAACGGGATGTTCACCGCCACCTCGCCGCGCATCTCCATGGTCGAGCCGGCGCCGTTGTCGGACAGCCGCATCGCGCCCCGGATGTGACCGGGGACACCCGGGATGCCGGCCTGCACCTTCCCCAGCCAGCCGCCGTCCCCGTTGCGGTCCCACTCCTCTGTGCGCTCGATCACCAGGTCGCCCTTGAGGAACGCGCGCACCGCCGACGGCAGCTCGCTGGACGGCACGCCGTGGCGCAGCCGCAGGCTCACTTTCTCCCCGTCGACCCGGTGCTCCAGCAGGGTGGCGTCGGTGCCGCCGAGCGTGCTCAAGCGGTCGCGCAGGTAGGTCGGGTCGACCAGGGCGGCGTGGACCTGGTCGGCGGTCCAGCGGGTCGTCGCCCGGTGCTCAATGCGGCGTGCCATGTCGCGGAGGCTACCGTTGACGTCTGTGACCACCCCCCTGTCCAGCACCGAAGTGCGCACGTCCGTACCGCTGAACCGGCACACGACGCTGCGGCTGGGCGGTCCGGCTGCCCGTTTCCTGCCGGCCACCAGCGCATCCGACGTCGTCGACGCGGTGCGGGCCGCCGACCAGGCCGGCGAGCCGCTGCTGGTGCTCGGCGGCGGGTCCAACCTGGTGATCGCGGACGACGGCTTCGCCGGGCTGGTCGTGCACATCGCGACCGAGGGACGGTCCTTCGACCGGCTGGCCGACGGGCGGGTGGAGCTGACCATCGAGGCCGGCGAGGACTGGGACCGCACGGTGGCGTTCTCCGTGGAGCAGGGCCTCGGCGGGCTGGAGTGCCTGTCCGGCATCCCCGGCCAGGTCGGCGCGACGCCGGTGCAGAACGTGGGCGCGTACGGCGTGGAGATCGCCGACATGCTGACCTCGGTGGACCTGCTGGACCGCCGCAACGGCCGGGTGCACCAGGTACAGGCCGTGGACCTAGGGCTGACCTACCGGTCCAGCGTCCTCAAGGGCACCGACTCCGCGGTGGTGCTGCGGGCCCGGTTCGCGCTGCAGGACGGCGGCCGGTCGGCGCCGATCCGGTACGCGGAGCTGGCCCGGGTGCTGGGCGTCGAGCTCGGCGCGCGGGTTCCGGTGGCCGACGCCCGCGCGGCGGTGCTGGAGCTGCGCCGGGGCAAGGGCATGGTGCTGGAGGTGGATGACCACGACACGTGGAGCGCGGGGTCCTTCTTCACCAACCCGATCGTCGACAACACCGAGCTGCCGGGTGTGCTGGCCAAGATCATGGAGCGGGTCGGTCCCGATGCCACGGTGCCGCAGTACCCGGGCGGGCCGGAGCGGACCAAGCTCTCGGCGGCGTGGCTGATCGAACGGGCCGGCTTCCACCGGGGCCATCCCGCCGCCGACGGCCGGGTGTCGCTGTCCGGCAAGCACACGCTGGCCCTGACCAACCGCGGCGACGCGTCGACGGCCGACCTGTTGGAGCTGGCCCGCGAGGTGCGCGACGGCGTGCTGACGGCCTTCGGGGTGCGGTTGCAGGCCGAGCCGGTGATGGTCGGCTGCCGGCTCTGACCAGGAACAACCCGTTCGGCCGCCGCTGAAAGGGTGACAGTGAGTCATCTGACACTCACCCCGCGTGTTTTCATGTTTTGAGGGGAACATGCTGGGGAGGAGGTCGCCATGACCACCGCCGACGAGTTGGTGCGGGCCGGGATCCGGCCGGTCAAGCGACGGGTCGAGGTCGGACTGCTGTCCCGGCGGGGCGTGGTCGGCGTCGACATCGGCGAGAAGGTGACCGCGGGCCGCCGCACCGGGCAGGTCGGCATCGTCGTGACCGTGCGGCGCAAGCTGCCGGCGGCTCGGCTGCTTGCCGCGGACCTGGTGCCGGCCGAGATCGACGGCATCGCGACGGACGTCGTCGCCGACGACGTCGTGCTGCACCGGGCTTTGCTGGACGCGGAGTTCCCGTCCGCTCGTGGGGCGGAGCGACATCGTCAAGTGCTCGGCGGGATCAGCTTCGGTCCCTGGCGGACGGTCCTGCTGTCGCCGCCGGACGCACCCCGTCCCGGCGAATACGCGATCGTCGGCACGTTGGGCGTGCTGGCCACCGACCGTGCCGGTCGCGGACAAGTCATGGGGCTGACCACTTTTCACGCCGCCTGCGTCGATGACGCGTGGTCGGTCGGTGACCAGATGGTGCATCCGTCCCGTGTGGACGGTGGCGAAAGCCCCGGCGACGTTGTCGGAACGCTCTGCCGTGCGGCGCTTTCCGGCTCCGTCGACGGTGCGGCGGTGTTGCTCACGCCCGGTCGCTCGTACCGTCCATCCATTGTGGACATCGGTCCGGTGACCGGAACCGCTTTCGCGGCAAGGGGAACCGTGGTGCGCAAGCGCGGCCGGACCACCGGATTGACCACCGGACGGGTCGCCTCGGTCGACGCCACCGTGCTGATGGACTACCGCGACGGCCTCGGCGTTCGGGTCCTGCGTGACCAGATCCGCATCGAGGCCGTCGGCGGCATCATCGGCGACTACGGCGATTCCGGCTCCGCCGTGGTCGATCCGGACAACCGGGTCGTCGGCCTCTACGTGGCCGGCAACACCTCGGGCACGGTCGCTTTCGCCAGCCCGATCGGGAAAGTCCTCGACGAGCTGGACGTCGACCTGATCACCGACTAGTCCCGGTGGGCTCGGGTGACCGACGCCTGCGCCCGCGGCTTCAGGACGATCTGGTCCAGGTTCACGTGCGGCGGCCGGGTCACCGCGAAGGCGATGACGTCCGCGACGTCGTCGGCCGTCAGCGGCGTCAGGCCCTGGTAGACGCCGGCCGCCCGGTCCGCGTCGCCGTCGAAGCGCACGACCGAGAACTCGGTCTCCACCATGCCCGGCAGGATCTCGGTGAACCGGACCGGCTGACCCAGCTCCTCGGTGCGCAGCGTGCGGTGCAGCGCCGACTGGGCGTGCTTGGCCGAGGTGTAACCGGCGCCGCCGTCGTAGAGCTCCTGCGCGGCGATCGACGTGACGGTGACGACGTGGCCGTTGCCGGACGCGATCAGCTTCGGCAGCAGGGCCTTGGTCAGCCGCAGCGTGCCGATGACGTTGGTCTCCCACATCCGCCGCCAGTTGTCCTCGTCGGCGGCGTCGACGCGTTCCAGGCCGAACGCCCCGCCCGCGTTGTTCACCAGGACGTTGGCCGCGGCGACCTGGTCGGTGAACGCCTTGACCGACTCGGTGTCGGTGACGTCCAGCGCCAGCGGCGTGCCGTCGATCTCGGCGGCGATCGCCTTGATCCGGTCGAACCGCCGCGCGCCCAGCACGACGTGGAAGCCCTCGGCGGCCAGCCGGCGGGCGGTGGCCTCGCCGATGCCCGAGCTGGCTCCGGTGACGACTGCGATGGGGGCTTGAGTGCTCACGCCCCCGATCCTCTCGCCTGCCAAGGCGTGCCCGCCACCGATGGCCGGTGAGCAACCTCACAGGCCGTTT
>DATJJB010000167.1:0-21769 GCA_035492655.1 Kutzneria sp.
CCCCGTGCGGTCGAACTTCACGGCGTTGTCCAGCAGGTTCAGCACCGCCCGCTCCAGCGCGCGGGCCTGCCCGAGCACGCACACCGGCTCGGTGTCGACGTGGATCTCACGCCCCGACCGGCGGCGGACCCGCTCGGCGGCCCGTGTGACGACGTCGGTCAGGTCCACCGGTTCCGGCGGCTCCTCCTCGTAGCGGCGAGTGGCCAGCTCGACCAGCTCGTCCACGACGTGCGTCAGCTCGCGGGACTCGCCGTCGACGTCCGCCAGCAGCCGCTCCCGCGCGTTCGCGTCGAGCTCGTCGAAACGGCGCAGGACCCGGGCGTTGGTGCGCAGGCTGGTCAACGGGGTGCGCAGCTCGTGCGCGGCGTCCTGCACCAGCCGCTCCTGGTCCTCACGGGAGGTGGCGAGCCGGCTGAGCATGGCGTCGAAGGAGGTGGCGAGCCGGCCGACCTCGTCGCGGCCGTCGACGGGCACCTCGACGTCGAGCCGGCCGCTGGAACTGACCTCCTCGGCGAGCGCGGTCAGCCGGACCAGCCGCCGGGTGACGCGGCGGGCGATGAACCAGCCGGCCCCGGCCGCCACCACCAGCACCAGCCCGCTGACCAGGGCGATCCTCATGGCCAGCGCGGCCAGCACCACCCGCGTCGCGTCGACGTCGATGCCCAGTTGGAGCGCGCCCTCGCCGGGACGTTGAGCGACGGTGACCACGCGATAGTCGTCCGGACGCACGGTGGCATCGTCGTAGCGGTGGTCGCCGGGCCGGCCCCGAACGGCCAGCTGTCGATCGTCCTCGGTGATCGGCAGCGCGACCGATCGGCCGCCGATGCGATGGACGCTCCCGTCGGGGCGGATCAGCTGGGCGACCATCGGTTGGGCCTGGTCGTGGTCGTTGTCCGGGCCGGTGATGGCCGGGTTCGGGTCGAGCTCCGAGGTCTCGCCGGCGGCGATTTCCGCCGCGGTGTTCAGCAGCGCGCGATCGAGCTCGTCGTGGATGCCGGTGGACGCCGTCTGATAGCTGAACACACCGACCAGCACCGACACCGTCGCGCCGACGGCGGCGAAGGCGAGCGCGAGCCGGGCGGAGAGGTTCACGCCGACCGCACCGAGTAGCCGACGCCGCGCACCGTGTGGATCAGCCCGGTCGCCCCCGCGTCCTCGAGCTTGCGTCGCAGGTAGCCGATGTAGACGGCCAGGTTCTTGGACTCCGGGCCGAACTCGTACCCCCAGATGCGCCGGTAGATGGTGGCCCGGTCCAGCACGATGCCGGAGTTGCGGACGAGCAGCTCCAGCAGGTCGAACTCGGTCTTGGACAGCGTGATCTCGGTGTCCAGCCACCACACCCGCCGGGCGCCCGGGTCGACGGTCAGCCGGTCCAGCCGCAGCCGCTGGACCGGGCCGCCTGCGGTGTCCGGCGCGGCGCGGCGCAGCAGCGCCCGCAGCCGGGCCAGCAGCTCGTCCAGTTCGAACGGCTTGGGCAGGTAGTCGTCGGCGCCCGCGTCGAGCCCGGCCACCCGGTCGGAGGTCTCCACCCGGGCGGTGAGCATCAGGATCGGCGTGCCGTCCCCGTCCGCGCGCAGCACCCGGCACACGCCGAGGCCGTCGACGGACGGCATCATCACGTCCAGGATGAGCACGTCGAACCGCTCACGCCGGGCGGTGGCCAGCGCGTCGACACCGTCGCCGACCACGACGACCTCGTAGCCCTCGAGCTCGAGGGCACGCAACAGCGACTCGCGGATCGCCCGGTCGTCGTCGGCGACCAGCACTCGGTACGGCACCGCACCATGATGACGCCACCACGCCCGGACGGCCCGCCCCGCCTCGCCGTCCTCTTGGGACACCGCCGTCAGCGGCCGGTCCTGGGCGCGGGGTCGGTGCTGAACTTGCCCTGCCAGCTCGCCTGCGCACCGGAGTCGCCGATGCGGTAGATCTGGTAGCAGGCGCCGCCGGCCACCAGCACGGCCAGCACCATGATCACCGTGGTGAGCGTCTTGGACGCCGGGGCCAGGAAGGTCCGGCGACCCGCGGCCGTCCTCGTCATGGTCGTGGTGCCGCCCGAACCATCCACAGTGGACTCCACGGGCGACTGCGCGGCAGCTGCGCTCTCGCGTTGCCGCCACCACACGACCAGCGCGAGGATCGCCACCGGGATCGCGACGAACACGGCCGTGTCACCCAACTCGGTGTGTGCGCTCAGCACGTCCGTGCGCGGCACGCGGCGTTCCAGCCATTCACCGGCGTTGGTGGTGACCGGGACCAGCAGCAGCACGAGCACCGCCAGTATCGCGTTCGGTCCGGCCAGCCGTCGCCGTGTCTTCTCCCAGATCGCGCTCACCGCCAGCAGCAGCGCGCTCAGCGGCAGCAGCACGACGATGGCGTGCACGAGCAGGATGTGGGCAGGCAGGCCGTTGATGGTGCTCATGACGTCCTTCGCGGAGGGACCGGTTCTCGACGGTGATCACCATTGCGTAGTGGGGTGAGCGCTCGATGTGGCCATGGTGAGAATGCGGTAAGAGGAGGTGACCGGGCCGCGAGCTCGCCGCAGCCGGGCCCTGACCACCCGAGGGGAGTGATCAGCGCTCACCAGCTCACCGCGTCGACGCCCACGATGACCGGCTGGTCGTTCTCCGCCCAGACCTGCATGCCGATGGTCGACACCGCGTCGACCTCGGGCACGGTCCAGGTGTAGGTCGCCCAGCCGGCATCGCCGGGCAGCGGGACGTCGACCGACTGGGTGCCGGGTCCCTGGCTTTCCACCGCCCAGTGGTTGACGCCCCGCGAGTCGTGCACGAAGAACGCGACGCCGGCCTCCTGGGGGCCGGGCGCCCACAGGTGCAGCGTCACCGTCGAGCCGCTGTGCAGACCGTCCAGGTCGTGCGCGATGCCGACCGCCGAGTAGCCCTTCGCGGCGGACGCACCGGTGACGGTCACCTGTTCGGCCCGCCGGCCCTCGTAGGCGATGGTGGAGTAGGCGATCCGGGCGACCTGTGCGCCGTAGAGCACCCACCAGCGGGTCGCGTCCGTCTCGAAACCCATGCGGACCTGCGGACCGGTCAGCGTCCAGGCGCCGACGCCCGCGGCCGCCAACACCGTCACGGCCAGCGCCAGCGCTCGCCACCGCGGTCGTTTCCCGGCCGGGCTCTCGGGTTCCGGTGCCGGCGGCGCGGCGAGCAACACGGCCGCCTGCCGGCCCGCCCGTTCCGCCAACGCCTTGCCCCGGAGATCCCGGAAATGGCTGTCCCGCACTCCGAGCGCGCGTTCCCACGCCACCAGCAGGTCCGCCGGCGGAATTCGCCGGCCGTACTCGTAGTCCACGAGATTGCCGTGCCCGTTCAAGCCGAGGCACTTCGCCAGTGTTCTCAGCGACAGACCACGCGCGACGCGGGCGGACCGCAGTTCGGCCCCCAACAGTCGCGCGGACTCGTTCTCCGGTTTCGCCACGGGCCGTGTCATGTCGTCCTCCCACCACCGGTTGTTCGGCCCAAGCTGGCAGCGGCGTTCACCGCGCCGCAACGAAAGCGGTCCATCCGCGATCAACAGATCAACCGATCAACCGCGGCTCAGCGCCCGGGCAGCTGCTGCTGGTAGTAGTCGACGGCGACCTTGGCCGCGTAGTTGCCGCTGTCGGTGTCGATGACCTTGATCAGGGCGAGGTCGCCGGTCCTCGGCGCTCGCAGGCAGAACCAGTGTCCCGGCGGCACCCGGCCGAAATGCACGTCGTCGGCGCTGGACCTGGCCGCCAGCCCGGCGGCGCACTGGTCCGCGGTGAGCGGATCCTTGCGGTCCGGCACGAACGCGACGGTGTTGTCCGGCAGCTCGAAGGCGCCTTTCCCGTCGCCGCCGGAATTGGTGCTCATCGTCCAGTCGCCGAAGCCCTCGACCACCGTGCCGGCGATGAGGTCGATGTAGAGGTGGTAGTTCGGCAGATCGAGGCGGCGGTCCTGGTAGACCAGCGCGTACGGCGATGTGGCCGGCGGAGCGGGGTGATTCAGCAGCAGGTTCGCGCCCACGACACCGCCGACCACCAACACGACCGCCGCGACCGCCGCCGCCGCGGCCCGCAGGATTGCCCGCCGCCGGCGGGTCGCCTGTTGTCGGACGAGTCCGGCGACGTCGACCTGCCGTCGGTCGGCGCGGGTGTTGGGCTCGGTCGGCAGCCAGCCCGGGTGTGGTTGGTCGGCCGCGCACTCGGCCACGATCTCCGCCGGGTGCGGGCGTTTCGCGGGATCCTTGTCGAGGCAACGGATGACGAGATCGCGCAGGTCGTCGTCCAGCGGGGCGAGGGCGGCCGGATCGGGATCGGTGTGCACGATGCGGTAGAGCACCTGGCCGGTCGCGCCGTCGCCGAACGGCGGCGTGCCGGACGCGGCGTAGGCCACCAGCGAGCCGAGCGCGAAGACGTCCGCCGCGCCGGTCACCGCGCGGCCGTCGGCCTGCTCGGGGGCCATGAACGGCGCGGTGCCCACCCGCTCGCCGGTCCTGGTCAGATGTGACTCGTCGGTTGCCCGCGCCACCCCGAAGTCGATCACCTTCGGCCCGTCCGCGGCCAGCAACACGTTGGCGGGCTTGAGATCCCGGTGCAGCACGCCGGCGCCGTGGATACACAGCAACGCCTGCGCCACCCCGGCCGCCAGGCCCCGCACCGCCGGCGCGGGCAGCGCTGCGCTCGTCTCGACGACCTCGCCGAGCGGCGGACCTGGCACGTAACCCGACGCCATCCACGGCCGGTCCGCTTGCGGATCGGCGTCCACCACCTCGGGCGTGTACGTGCCACGCACCCGTCGGGCCGCCGCCACTTCGGCGGCGAACCGGCGGCGGAACATCGCGTCCTCGGCGAGATGCGCGTGCACGACCTTGACCGCGACGGGACGGCCGCTGCGGGCCGCCCCCAGGTACACCACGGCCATCGCGCCCGCGCCGATCCGTCCGAGCAGCCGGTACGGGCCGATCCTCGTCGGGTCGTTGCGGGTCAGCGGCAGGACCGCCGCCGTGGGCAGCGGCTCGACGTCCGACTCCGGCAGGTCCGCCGGCACTGTCTCGGACAGCAGGTCCGGCCGCGTGTTCCGTAGCGTGACGTGCAGCCTCTCCCACCGCTCCCGCCAGGCATCGACGTCGCCGCCGCAGGCCGTCACGAACGCCAGCGTCACGTCCAACGTGGGCAACCGACGACCGGCCGCGGCCGTCGACAGCACCGACGCCGAGTAGCGGGCCGACTTCGCCAGTTCACGGTAGGTGCTCGGCGCCCGGGTGGCACGCAGGTCGCGCAGGCCCTGGGCGAAGTCGTGCAACGGGCCGTCCGGCACCGGCGCTTCACGCCTGCCCACGGTGCGCACCTTTCCCCAGTCCGCTGAGTGGCGTGTCGATGTTTCCGTGCCCGCCACCGACGGTCAATCCGCGCTTCGGCCGTCCTCACGGCCGGCGGACGACGCAGCCGGACCTCGGCACCCCCGCGTTCGAGCCCGCCCGGCGATCCGCGCCGACCGCCTCGCTCGCGGTGGTTCGGGCCTGGTCCGAGAACGGTCTGCCGGCTGGTGACCGGTCTTGGCCTGCGCGGACCGTGAGCGCCACCGCATCACCGGATGAGCGAAAAGGATGGTTCCTGCCGTGAGTTCGTCCCGAACGAGTCGTTCACCACGAGCCGTTTCGTTGATCGCGCTGTGCCTTGCCGGCGTCGTCTCGACGGGGTCGGCCGAGATCGCGTCGGCGTCCCCGGTCCTGCCGCCGACGCCGCACTCGGCTCCCACCGCACCGTCCGTCACCCCCGGGGTCGCCTACAGCTGTGGCGACGTCTCGGTCAACCACTGCTATGGCATCGAAGACTGGCTGGGCGCGACCGACGGGGTGCGAACCTCGATCTCGGTGCGCGGCACCACCGGCGGCAACGGTTTCGTCACCAACGAGACCTGGCTCTCGCAGGACCGGTTCTGGATCGAAGCGGGCACCATCGCCGTCTACAGCTACAACAACGGCAAGCCCGTCTACTTCTGGGCCGACATGCGGCCGGGTGACAGCCAGCTCAACCTCCACTACGGGCCGCCCGTCGCAGCCGGCGACTTCGGCCACGCGGCGGCCATCGACATCCACCGCACCGGCGCCACCACGTTCAGCGTCACCGTGAGCGCCCAGACCGGCACCAAGATCAGCGCCTCGTCCACCGGAAACACCATGGCGCCGAACGAAATCCAGGTCGGCACCGAACTGGCCGGCACGAGCGGCGCGAGCGACCCCCACACGAACTTCGCCGACAACCAGTACAAGCACCTCAACGGCGGCGGCTGGAACTACCAGCACTCCGACGGCAGCACCTACGTGATTCCCAATCCCGGGCCGGTCGCGACCGCGTGGGATTCCGGCCACAACCCGTCCAACCCCGCGTCCCCGCCCGGCGGCGTGTTCGCGACCTGTATCCACGGCACCTGCTGACGGCTCCGGCTGGGCACTCCAACCGCGCTGTCAGCTGTCCGGCCGAGCGGATCCCACATCGTGGCCTGCGACGAGAACAGCGGCAGCTGACAGCGCGAGCCCACCAGCCAGCAGGAGCAGTCCGACATCGACGCTCGTTCGGACGGCCGTCGCCAGGATCTGGACCGCCGCGAACGCCAGCCCGGCGCCGATGGCCAGCAGGGCGAGGTGCAGCCGGCGTGGGCCCGGCATGACGGCGATGCGGCCGACACGGGCCGTCAGCAGACACAGGTGGATGCCGACGAAGCCGAGTGTCGCCCAGTAGTAGCCGAGCAGCAGCGGCCGTGGCAGGCCGAGCGGACCGACATGGGCCGCCAGGTACAGCAGGGTCAGGGCCAGCACCGATGGCACGAGGCCACGCGCTGCCACGGCCATCAGCCGGACTGTCGATGGCCCCGGGAGCGGCGCGGCCGTCACCAGCCCGAGCAGGATGGGCAGCAACCACACACTGGTGGCGGGCTGGTCGATGTCGGCGGTGAGCGGGGTGGGTCCGGTCGCCCGCAGCACCAGCGTCAAGGCTACGGCCAGTGCCGCGAGCGCGGTGGCCACGACGCGAGATGTCTGGCCGGGACCGGTTTCCGGCCAGTCGCCCGGGTGCAGCCACAGCCGGCCGGCTCCGGTGATCGTGTCCGGCCATGAGCGGGGGCCGGCCAGTTCCACCTCGCGTTCGATGTCGCTCCCCCAACGCCGGCGGATCGCCGGCGGGTAGAGCCGGACCAGGGCCGCGGACATCCTCATGCCGGCGCGGATCCCAGCGCGCGCAGGCCCGCCTTGGCTACGCGGGCCATCTGCTCCAACTCCGCGCGCAACGTCTGCCGACCGGCGTCGGTGATCCGCACCGTGCGCTGCCGCTCGTCGCCGTCGGCCGTGACGGGCTCGATCAGCGAGCGGGCCTCCAGGCGGGCGAGCGCCCCGTACAGACTGCCCGGACGAAGCCGGTTCCCGGTCAGCGCCTCGATCTCGGTGTTGATCGCGTATCCGTGCCGTGGGCCGTCCGCGAGCACGGTCAGGACCAACATCTGCGCGTCGTTGCTGTGCACCCGGCCATAGTACGCGCCGCGATACTCCGTGGCACGTAGTACGCGCCGTGTACTATCGCGACCATGGCTCGCCGCGCCCTCAAGACCTTCCTCGTGCTGGCGCTGACGCTTGTCGTCGCGATCGGTGGTTACGTCGGCTACGTGGCGGTCCGATCGGCGCAGCCGGTCACGTTGCCCGCCCCGACCGGCGCCTCTCCGGTCGGCCGCACGACGGCCGAGTGGACCGACCACGCCCGCGTCGATCCGCTGGCGCCACAACCGGGAATGCCGCGAGAGCTGTCCGTCTGGCTGTGGTATCCCGCTTCCCGCGGCCCTGGCGCGCAGCCCGCGCCCTACGCCCCAGGCCTCTGGGCGGGCCTGCGCCTGGGCGGCCCGGCGGATTGGCGGAGACCGGATTCGACCACGTGCACGACCACGCGTTCGCCGATGTTCCCGTGGCGGCCGGCCGATTTCCCGTCGTCGTGCTCGAACCCGGTCTCGGTTTCGCCGCGCCGCAGTACACCGCGATGGCGGAGAACCTGGCCAGCAGCGGGTTTCTGGTCGCCGGCGGCACCCCGACCTACAGCGCGAATCTGACCGTCCTCAATGGACGACCGTGGTCCACCACCGAGGCCGGGAACCCGAGGAGCTTCGACGCATCCGACTTCCACGCCGGCCAGGCCCAGGCCGACGGTGACCGGCTGGTCGACGTCTGGGCCGCCGACGCCCGCTTCGCCGCCACCCAGCTGGCGACACTGGACGCCACCGGCCGGTTCGCCGGGCACGTCGACACCGCCAACACCGTCTACATCGGACACTCCTTCGGCGGCGCGGCCGCACTGGAGGCCTGCCGCACCGACCAGCACTGCGCCGGCGCCGCGGATCTGGACGGCACACAGTACGGCCCGGTCGTCCACACCGGACTCGCCAGGCCGATGCTGCTCGTCGCCAGCGAGAACTCCTGCGTCACCGGCACCTGCCCGACGCCAGTCGCCCTACCCCGAGGTCGAGGTCCAGCGAACCGGCTCGTGATCACCGGCCCGGGGCGATGGCGAGCGAGGAGGGCATCAGTCGCCGCCCGGCCCGCGCTGGAAGGTGTCGTGGATGTCGCTGTCGGTGGCATGACCGCTGATCACGAGGACGGCGTCGTCCGGCCGGAAGCGGTAGTCGCCACCGGGCACGGCCAGCGCACCGTCGTGGATGACGGCGGCGACCACGGTGTTGGGCGGCAGCGTGAGCTGGTCGACGGCGCGGCCGTTGGCGTACGAACCCGTGGTGATCTTCGTTTCGATCAGGCTGACGCCCGCGCTGGCCAGCCTGATCAGGCCGAAGGTGCCGGCGATGCCGGCGGCCTCCTCGATCAGCGACACCAGCGGCGCCGCCCCCGGCAGGGCCGCGTCGACGCCCCAGCGGGCGTCGAACAGCCATGCGTTGTCGGGGTCGTTGACTCGCGCGAGTGTGCGGTGCACCTCGAACTGCCGCTTGGCCAACAGCGAGATGACCAGGTTGTCCTCGTCCTCGCCGGTGGCGGCGAGCAGCATGTCGGCGGTGAGCGCCCCCGAGGACTCCAGCACGGTCGGCTCGCAGGCGTCCCCGCACACGAGCGTGGTGAGGTGCTCGCTGGCGAGCACGTCGATCCGCGTCCGGTCCATGTCGATGACGGTGACCTGGTGACCGGCGGCGGCGAGCAGGTGGCCGGCCTGTTCGCCGAGGTGGCCGGCGCCGGCGATGATGATCTTCATGTGCCGAGTTCCTTGTCCAGGAAGGACCGCAGCCGAGGCAGGGCGGTGACGGCCACGGCGAAGCTGACCGTGTCGCCGGCGGCGACCAGACTCTGCGGCGCCGGCAGGTGCGCCCGGCCGCCGCGGGTGACGGCGATGACCCGGATCTGTTCGTCGACCTCGAGTTCGCGCAGCGGGCGGCCGGCCAGCCAGGCGGGCAGGCTCTCCCGCACCAGCAGCACCTCGCCGTTGCCGAACGTGACATCCGGGTCGAGGTAGCGGTGGGACAGCATCTGGTGGATACGGCCAGCGGTCCAGCGGACGCTGGCCACGGTCGGGATCCCGAGCTCGCGGTAGATGTCGGCGCGGCGCGGGTCGTAGATGCGGGCCACCACGCGGGGCACCCGGTAGTCCTCCTTCGCGATCCGCGCGGCGACGATGTTGGTGTTGTCGCCGGAGGTCACGGCGACCAGCGCGTCGGCGCCGTCGATGCCGGCCTGCTCCAGCAGCGTCCGGTTGTAGCCGTTGCCGACGAGGAAGTCGCCGGTGTAACCGGCGGGCAGCAGCTCGCGGGTACCGGGGTCGCGGTCGAGCACGCAGACGTCGTGCCGCTCGACGGACAGCTGGTGGGCCAGGGTCGAGCCGACCCGGCCGCACCCGATGACGATCACGTTCACGCGGGGGTCTCCCTTCGGCGCAGCAGGAACTTGCGGATCTCGTCGGCCACCAGCACCATCGCGCCCAGCGCGATCAGCAGTGCCCAGTCGGCCAGGGACAGCGGGGCCGTGTGGAACAGCTCCTGCAGCGGCGGCGCGTAGCTGATCGCGCAGATGATCAGCACGCTGACGCCCTGGGCGGCCAGCAGGAACGGATTGCTGAACAGTCCGATCCGGACGATGCTGTGCCGGTCGCTGCGCACGGCGAGGCCGTTGAACAGCTGGCTGATCACGATGGCCGCCTGCGTCATGGTGATCGCCTCGCGGTAGCCGGGCGTCTGCGCCGTGATCGCGGCGAACGGCAGGCCGGTCGCGTGCAGCGTCCAGAAGAAGGCGAAGGTCACCCCGACGGCCTGGATGCCGCCGAGGAAGAGGAACCGCCGCACGAGCGAGCCGGAGAACAGCGTCTGGCGCTGCCGGCGCGGCGGCTGGTCCATGGTGCCCGGCTCCGGCGGCTCTGCGCCCAGCGCCAGCGCCGGCAGCACGTCGGCCCCGAGGTCGATGGCCAGGATCTGCAACGTGGTGATCGGCACCAGCGGGAACCCGGCGAAGGTGGCCGCCAGGATCGGCACGAGCTCGCCCATGTTGTGGCTGAACAGGTAGATCAGGAACTTGCGGATGTTCTGGTACACCGACCGGCCCAGCTCGACGGCGGCGGCGATGGACGCGAACGAGTCGTCCAGCAGCACCATCACCGACGCCTCGCGCGCCACGTCAGTGCCGGACTCCCCCATCGAGACCCCGATGTCGGCCCGCTTGAGCGCGGGCGCGTCGTTGGCGCCGTCGCCGGTGACCGCGACCACCTCGCCCAACTGCTTGAACGCGTTGACCACCCGCATCTTGTGCTCCGGTTTGACCCGCGCGAACAGCACGTGCGGCGAGTCGGCCAGCAGTGTCCGCAGCGCCGCGTCGTCGATGCCGTCGAGCTCCGCGCCTGTCACGGTGCGCGCCACCACGCCCGCGGGCAGGATGCCGACCTTCCGGGCGATCGCCTCAGCGGTGAGCGCGTAGTCGCCGGTCACCATGACGACGCGGATGCCGGCCCGCTGGCACGCCCGCACCGCGGCGACCACCTCGGGCCTCGGCGGATCGAGCATGCCGGCCAGGCCGAGCAGGGTCAGCCCCTGCTCGGCCTCGTCCTGGTCCACCCGCGCCGAGCCGACCTCGCGCGAGGCGACCGCCAGCACCCGCAGCGCCGACCGGGCCATGTCGTCGTTGGCGGCGAGCACCTGCCGGCGCAACTCGTCGTCGAGCACGACGGTGTCGGCGCCGACCCGCATGTGTGTGCACCGCGCGAGAAGTTCCTGGGGCGCACCCTTGACGTGGGCGCGGACGACGCCGTCGACGCGGTTCAGGGTGGTCATCAACTTGCGCGCCGAGTCGAACGGGAACTCACCCACCCGGGGCCGCGCGGCCTGCTGCGCGGCGACGTCCACCCCGGCCTTGACGGCGGCCACGAGCAGCGCGCCTTCCGTGGTGTCGCCGAGGATTCGCCAGCCCAGCCGGCCTTCCGGCGGCAGCAGCCGGGCATCACAGCACAGCGCCGCCGTGCTCAGCAGGTCCAGCACCTCGCTCGCGTCCTCGACCGTTCCCTCGGGCGCGTAGCCGACGCCGTCGACCCGGTGCGCGCGACCGCCGGCCCACACTGTCTGGACGGTCATCTCCGCCCGGGTCAGCGTGCCCGTCTTGTCGGTGCAGACGACCGTGGTCGAGCCGAGCGTCTCCACGGCCAGCAGTTTCTTGATCAGCGCCTGGCGCCGGGCCATCCGGCGGACCCCGATCGCCAGCGCCACCGACATCGTGGCGGGCAGTCCCTCGGGCACCAGCGCGACCATCACCCCGAGCGCGAACACGAACGTCGAGGACAACGACCCGCCCGCCGGCAGCCGCACCACGAACAGCAGCGCGCCCAGCGCGAACGCCGCGATCGCCACCCGCCGGGCCATGATGGCGATCTGGCGCTGCAGCGGACTGCGATCGGCGCGCACGTCCGTCGTCAGCCGGAAGATCCGGCCGAATTCCGTGGCCGCCCCGGTCGCCACGACAACCGCCTTGCCGGTGCCGCCGGACACCACGGTGCCCATCCAGACCAGGTTGTGCGCCTCCAGCCGGGCGATCCCGGTCGGCACCGCGTCGGCGCTGCGCCCGACCGGATCGCTCTCACCGGTCAGCGCCATGTTGTTGACGGTCAGCTCGTGCGCCTCCACCACGCGGCAGTCCGCCGACAGCGCGTCGCCGGCCTCCAGCACGACGAGGTCGCCGATCACCAACTCCGCCACCGACACCTCGACGCGCACGCCGTCGCGCAGCACCACCGCGTGGTGCGGCACCATGGCCTGCAGCGATTCGGCCGTCCGCTCGGCCATGTGCTCCTGCATGAACCCGATGACGGCGTTGAGCACGACGACTGCCGCGATCGCCACGGACAGCTGGAGGTTGCCGATGTCCCGTGGCGTCACCAGCAGATACGACATCAGCGTCAAGATCGCCGCGACGAGCAGCACGACCGCGAACAAGTCGGTGAACTGCACGGCGAACCGGGCGATCAGCGACCTGCCCCGGGATGTCGGCAACTCGTTGCGGCCGTTGACCGTCAGCCGGTGCGCCGCGTCGAGCCGCGACAGGCCACGGGGAGACGATCCCACTGCGGCGAGGGCATCGCCGGCGGCAAGGTTCTGCACCGCAACGGCCGTGCCGGCCTTCGACGCGGGCGGTTCCGACACCGCCAGTCGATGTTCCACCCGACCGACCCTAGGAAAGCCGAGGTGCTGCCGAGCAGGGTCGAAAACCCTCGGGCCCCACCGCACAACGACACTTCTGGGACACTTCTGGCGACACTTCTGGCGTCGGTGTGCCTTGCCGCGGCTCGGTGGCGCGGGCCGCTCGCGGTGCGACAATCGACCGGTGACGGTGCGCTGGCTCGCTCGCGGGATGGGTGACGTGCCCGACTCCGACGGGTGGCTGTCGCCGGCCGAGTCGGCGCGGCTGCGCACGACGCGGTTTCCGAAGCGGCACACCGAACTCCGGCTCTCTCGGTGGGTGGCCAAGCAGGCGATCGCCCAGGTGCTCGGCCTCGACACCGGCCACGGCACGCTGGCCCGCGTCGAGGTCGGCCGCGCGCCGACCGGCGCCCCGGTGGCGACCGTCGACGGGGCGCCGGCGCCGGTCTCGGTGTCGCTGACCGACCGCGCCGACTGGGCGGTGTGCGTGGTGGCGCCGGCCGACCATGATGTGGGCTGCGACCTGGAACTGGTCGAGCCTCGGACGGACGTCTTCGTCCAGGACTGGTTCACACCGCGGGAACGGGCCGCGGTGGCCGCCGGCGAGCACGATCTGCTGGCGAACCTGGTGTGGTCGGCCAAGGAGAGCGCGCTGAAGGTGCTGCAGACCGGCCTGCGCCGCGACACCCGTTCCGTCGAGGTGGAGATCCTCGACCGGAACGGGCACGCGCACTGGTCACGTCTGGTGGTGCGGGCCCGGGAAGGCGTCGTGTTCCCGGGCTGGTGGCGGCGGTACGGCGACTTCCTGGTGACGGTGGCGGCCCGCGTCGATCACGGGCCGCCGGTCTGCCTGGAGCAACCGCCGTCGCTGGCCGGGGCGACCCCATCCCACGGCTGGCTCACTCAGCCGTGACCAGGCACCGGGCCATGCCCCGTTCGAGTGCCTCGACCAGGTGCGGCCGCAGCGCCTCGACCGCGATGATGTGGTCGACCGAGCCGACCCGAAGCGCCCGTTCCACGCTGTGCGTCCGGTCGAACTCGGTGGCCACCTCGTGCACCTTCTCGGACCGCACCGCCTCGGCGACCGCGCGCCGGTCCTCGGCCGGGCCCACGGCGGCGAGCCGGGGATCGGCCTTGGTCCTGGCCTGCACCTCACGGGCGAAGACCACGGCCGCCGCCGGCGCGCCGCCGATCACCGACGCGTAGGAGCCCTCGACCGCCACCACCTCCAGGTTGTCGTTGAGCTGCTTGGAGAACACGACGAACGCGCCACCGTGGTAGCGGGAGACCACCGCGAACACGATCGGCCCGTCGAAGTTGGTCACGGCCCGGCCGATCTCGGCCCCGTACTCCAGCTGGCGGTCCCGCATCGACTCCGGGGAGCCGTCGAAGCCGGACAGGTTGGCCAGCACGACCACCGGCCGGTTGCCGCTGGCCGCGTTGACCGCGCGGGCGACCTTCTTCGACGACTGCGGAAACAGCGTGCCGGCGGTCCACACCGACGGCCCGTCACCGGGCGCGATGCCCTCCCTCGGCACCGGACGGGACTCGACACCGATCAGGCACACCGCGATGCCGCCCACGCGCGCGTCCCAGACCACCGCCGTGTCGGCGTGCCGCCACCGGGTCCACCGCTCCAGCGGCTCGTGGTCGCGGTCGCTGACCGCGCGCATCACCGACCGGATGTCGAACGCCTTCTTGCGCTCGGGATTGCGCACGGCGGAGAACACGTCGCCCACCCGCTCGATGTCCGAGTCGGCGCACCGGGCGTACGGCGCGTCGCGGACGTCCCGGTCGATCGGGTCGGTGGTGCCCACCCGCCGAGGGAACCGCTCGCCCGGCACCACGTAGGTGTGCGCGTAGTGGCCGAACAGGATCTCGCAGGCCGACTCGACGTCGGCCGCCTGGTACTGGGCCTGCCCGTTGGGGCCCATGATCCGCTCGTAGCCGCCGATGCCGAGGTTGTCCTCGGCCGACACGCCGCCGGAGAAGTCCAGTGCCTGCTTGCCGGTCAGCACCATGGCGCTGTCCTGGAGCATGACGAGGATGCCCTTGGTGTGCATGAGCATCGTCGCCTCGGCGTTCCAGTACGGCTGCGCGCCGACGTTGATGCCCGTGACGATCACGTTGATCTCGCCGCCGCCCTGGGTGAACGTGACGATCCGGCGGAGCACCGCGCCGATCCAGTCCATGTTCTCGGTGCCGCTGGTCATCGAGATGCGGGCGCCGGAGGACACCGCGAACCACTCCACCGGCACGGACAGCTGCTCGGCCAGGTCGATCGCGGCGATGATCCGGCGGCACTCGGGCTCGGCCAGCGCGCCGAGACTGCGGCTGGGGTCGCCGGCGACCAGCACCCGCAGCATGCCCTCCGGGATCTCCGGCGCCGTGTTGCTGATCAGACCGACCACCAGGTTGGCGGTGTTGCGGCCGGGACCGCGCTGCGCCGGCGCGAACCGGCCCGCCTCGTCAAGGTCGTACTCGACGAAGTCACCGGTGGGGAAGTCGGACACCGTCGAACGGGGCGGCGTGAGCATCCGGATCAGCTCGTAGGGGTAGACGTTGCCGTGCCGCCGGGCGCGCAACGCGCGCACGCCGTAGTCGTCGAGCGGCTCGATCGGCTCGTCGTCCGGCGACGTCTGCCGCACGACCACACCCCGGGCGCCGGGGTTGGTCACCCCGAGCGAGACCTCACGCGGCTGCCCGTCGGGGCCCGGAACGCGCGCCCGGACCAGCAGGTGCTCGATGCCGAGTCCGCGCAGCGCCGGCGCCAGCCGGTGGCTCAGGTCGCGCCACCGCTCGACCGGCTCCATCCACAGTGGACGGATGTACAGCAGCACCATGTTCTTGAGCAGCCGCCGGTCCGGCGGCCGGTGGGACTGGAAGTGCCGGATGCCGGACAGCACGTCGGCCATGATCCGGTCCAGCGACGGGAACCCGGTCAGGTTCCCCTTCTCGTCCGGCCCGGGCGTGAGGTCACGCACCTCGGCGAGCGCGAACAGCCGCTCGTCGGACGGGTTGTCCCGCGCGACCCCGTGGAACAGGTAGACGTCCTCGGCCGAGTCGAGTCGGGTGACCGCGAAGTGGCGCAGCCGCCACATGTCCAGCCGCTTGGCGATCATCGGATGCAGGTTGCGGTACAACCGGTCCTCGACCAGGCCGGCCGGTGTCGACCGGAAAGCGAAGTGATACGAGGCCGGCGACCGCTCGGCCGCGAAGGTCACGTCGACGCGGTGCAGCGGCCGCCCGAAGTCGGTGGCCGCCAGTGCGCGCAGCAGTCGCGCGCCGACGGCGTCCACGTCGTCGAGCTCGCCGTCCGCCCACACGTGCAGGTCGAGGATCGGCCGGACATCGGTGGGGGCCCGACCGAGATGCCCCGCCACGGCCATGGCGATGTCACGCAGCCCCTCGGCGGCCGAACACCCCACCATCACGTGGAAGCGTTCGCCGCCGTGGCGGTAGTCGGCCACCGCGAAACGGATCCCGTCGGCCTCGGCCAACCCGACGCCGGTCAGCGCTCTTGTGCGGTAGTACCGGCGGGCCGCCACTTCGAGCGCGACGTCACGCTCCCGCGCGGTGCCCTGCTGATACCAGCGCAGCAGCGCCGGCCGCAGCGGATACGGGCACGCGATGAGCGCTGCTATGAGCCGCGGGCGCTCCGCGTCGCCGACACCGGCCGCCAGCGCGGCGACATGGTGGTCCATCTCCGCGTAGACCTGGGCCCGCGCCCAGGCGAGGACCGGCTTTTCGAAGAGGTGGAACCGGACGTCCACGGCGAGATCCATGAGCCCGGGATAGCGGCCCTCCGTGGTGGCCACGAAGTGGTCGAGCAGCGTTCGCAGGCCGTCGTCCGCGCCGGCGGCGGGCTTGTGCTCCGCGATCAGCCAGCGGTCGAGGATCGCCGCCACCGCCGGCACGATCCGGTCCAGCCGCTGCTGCGCGTGATACAGCCGCAGCAACGCGTCCCGCACCTCGGCCGACGGTCCCAGCTCGGCGATCCCGTGATACCCGAGCACCCGGATCAGCCGGCTACGGAAGCGCGGCGGCAGCTGCTCGGCGCCCGTGGCGTAGGTGCGCAGACAGGTCAGCAGGTGCTCCTCCGGCGCTCGCGCCTGCTCCCCCGCGACCTCGTCGGCCGGGTCGGGGCGCCGCCGCGACACCGCGCAGACGTCGGCGAACAGCTGTAGCACGTCGAATTCGCCGCGCAGGCGCGTCACGTCGTCAAGGGCCAGCGGCCGCCACGGATCCTCCCCGCGTTCGACCTGCGCCGTGGTCGCCGGATCCAGTTCGTACCCCAACAGGTAGGACCGCATGGCCTCGACGGCGCCGCGCCGGGGGTCCAGGCCTTGGGCGAACTCGACCCCGCCGGCCGCGTCGGGGTCCGCCGCCTGCCCGGCCCGCGACTCCATCCGCAGCAGCGGATCGCCCGCGTCGACCTGGACGTTCGGCGTGACGAGCACCGTCGCGACCCGGCCGGGGAAGACGGCCCGCACCGCGGTCTCCATCTTCATGGACTCCAGCACGACCAGCGGGGTGCCCACGGCCACCTCGTCGCCGGGCGAGACCGCCACCGACACCACGACCGCGGGCGTCGGGGACCGGACCACGCCGCCCTCGTCCCGGGTGATGGTGTGGGTCACGCCGTTCACCTCGACGGTGTGGACCGGGCCGAGGTGGGTCGACAGCACCCGGAACCGACCGTCGGGGAAGACCAGCCGGCGCTCGACGTCGCCCAACGGCTCGACGTCGACGTCGGTCAGCTCAGTGCCGGCGGCCACCCGGTAACCGGTCGGGCCTTGCTGGTAGACGTGCAGGGCATAGGGGCGGCCCCGATAGCGGAACTCGATGCGGCGGCCGGCATCGGGCGGCACGGTGGGTCGGCCTCGGGTCACGGCGGCGTAGAACGCCGCGCTGGCGCGGGCATGCTCGATCGTGTGTGCCTCGATCGCCGCGGCGACAAGGGCCACGTCGGCGTGCCTCAGCTCCAGCAGGTCACCGTCGGCCATGTGGGCGTCCAGCCAACCGGTGTCGTGCCGGCCGGCGACGAAGTCGGGCTGGTCGAGCAGGGTGAGCAGGAAGGTCTTGTTGGTCCGCCCGCCCGCCACGACGATCTGGGTCTGGGTCAGCGCCCGGGCCAGCCGGGCGCGGGCCTCCCCCCGGTCCCGTCCCCACGCCAGCACCTTGGCGATCATCGAGTCGAACTCGGGCGCGATCCGGTCGCCCTCGGCCACCCCGGTGTCCACCCGCACACCGGGGCCGACCGCCGGGTGGAACCGCTGGATCCGCCCCGGCGCCGGGGCGAACCCGTTGTCGGGGTCCTCGGCGTTGAGCCGGGCCTCGATGGCGTGCCCGCAGGCCGGCGGCGCAGCGCCGGGCAGCGATTCGCCGCGGGCGACCGCGATCTGCATCTTGACCAGGTCCAGGCCGGTGGTCAGCTCGGTCACCGGATGCTCGACCTGAAGCCGCGCGTTGACCTCCAGGAAGTAGTAGCGGTCGTCGGCCGGGCTGTAGAGGAACTCGACCGTGCCGGCGCTGGTGTAGCCGGCCGCCCGGCACAGCTCGGCCGCGTCGGCACGGATCCGGGCCTCCTGCTCCTGGCCGAGGAGCGTGCATGCCGATTCCTCGATCACCTTCTGGTGGCGGCGTTGCAGCGAGCAGTCCCGCAGGCCGACCGGCCACACGCCGCCGTGCTGGTCGGCGATCACCTGGACCTCGACATGGCGGACACCGGTCAGCTCGCGTTCCAGGAAGAGAGTGGGGTCGCCGAAGGCGTGCCGCGCCTCGTCGCCCGCCGCCCGGAAGGCGTCGGCGAACTCGGCGGGGCCGGCGACCCGGCGGATGCCGCGGCCGCCACCGCCGGCGGTCGCCTTGACGAGCATCGGGTAGCCGATGCGCTCGGCCGCGGCGGCGGCCTCGTCGGGACCGGCCACCGGCCCGCCGCTCCACGGCACGACCGGCACGCCGACCCGTTCGGCCAGCAGGGTCGCCTCGATCTTGTCGCCGAGCCGGCGCATGGCCTCGCCGCCGGGCCCGATGAAGACGATGCCGAGCCGGTCGCACAGGTCGGCGAACTCGGCGTGCTCGGCGACGAAGCCCCAGCCGACCCAGGCCGCGTCGGCCTGGCTCTCGACCAGCGCCAGTTCGAGCCGCTCGTAGTCGAGATAGGTCTGGCGCTCGCGGCCGGTGCGCTCGTCGACCACGGTGGCCGGCCCGATGCAGACGGCCTCGTCGGCCTCCCGGACGAACCAGGACTGGCGGTCGGGCTCGGTGAACACCGCGATCGTGGTCAGCGCCGGGCCGCCCTCCCGGTTGAGCTCGGCGACCGCGTTGATGAAGCGCATCGCCGGCTCACCGCGGTTGATCACGGCCACCCGATGGAATCCACCCTCCGTCCTCATGCCATCGCCTCGGCCAGCGGGGCGCTCCGGACTGCGTCGAGACCGCCCGGCAGCTCAACCGTGTGGTAGCCACTCAGTTCCAGCAGAACCGCGCCGGACTCGTCCACCACCTGGCCGCCGTATCCGCCGTCGGCGGCTGCCGTGACCACGGCCTCGATCCGCCCGCGTGGGCCCTCAGGCACATCGTGCAGCACGATCCGGTCCACCCGCTGCGGCAGGCCGAACCGGCCCTCGTGTCCGATCTCCCAGATCCCGGCGGTCTGGAAGACCAGCTCGATCAACCGCGGGAACACCAGCTCCGGCCGGTCCGCCGGCACGTGGTCGGCGGGCAGCCCGGTGGCGAACAGCCCCACCGGTCCCCGCTCGTGCAGCCAGGCCCGCTCCAGCACCCGGAACGCCGGACCGTGGAAGTAGACCTCGTATATCGCCTGGGACGTGACGCCCTGCTCGGCGGGCTCCGGCGGCTTCGCCGCGACGACCTGGTCGCCGACCGGCACCCGCGCCAGCCGAACCCGGCCGGTGAAGTGCAGGGTCTCCCGCGGCGGCGCCTGGCCGGCCAGCGGCCGGCTGCCGACGAGGCGGCACTCGGCCACGATGTGGTCGCCGTCCGGCCGGAAAGTGGCGCTGATCGTCAGTTCCCGCGGCTCACCCCGGTAGAACTTGCACGGCGCGAGGAACCGCACGTCCTCGATCTCCACCGGGCGCCACCCGGGCAGCGGCAGTGCCGCCACCTCGGCGAAGGCCTCGATGCCCAGCACGCCCGGCAGCACCGGCACACCGTCGATCTGGTGGTCGTGCAGGAACGGCTGCTCGGCCGGGTCGAGCGTGGTCCGCACGACGAGCCCGTCATGCGGACCCATCCCGACGACCTCGCCGACCATCGGCCCGGACTCGTCCGTGCGCAGCCGGACCGGGTCGACACCGCCGTGCTCGGCCCGGTCCGCGACCAGCGCGCCGAGCCGGCCGGCGACGATGATCTCGGCGTCCGTGGCCGCGCTGGTCAGCTCGCGGCGGATCACCGGGATCCCGACCTCGGGCGGCAGCAGCTCGATGCCCGCGGCCGCCATGATCTTGGGGATGGAGCCGCGCGAGGCCATGCCGATGCCCGCCCACGCGGTCCAGTCCACCGCGATCGCCCGGGTGCCGGGCCGGGTCACGCGCATCGCCGAGGCCAGCTTGCACAGCAGGTCGTTGGCGGCGCTGTAGTCGGTCTGGCCCATGTTGCCGAACCGGCCGGCCACCGAACTGAAGGCGACGGTCGCGCCGAGCGGCCGGTCGCCGATGGCCTTCATCAGGTGGAACCAGCCGTCGGCCTTGACCCCGAACACGAGGTCGTACTCGCTGGGCTGCTTGTCCGGCAGTGCGTGGCTGACGTCCAGTCCGGCGGCATGCAGCAGGACGTCGATCCGGCCGTGCGCGGCCAGCACGTCGTCCACGACCTTGGCGACGGCCGCGCCGTCGGTGAGATCGACGCGGTGGTAGTGGACCTGGCCGCCGGCGGCCCGCACCGCGTCGATCGCGGCCCGTGCGGCGGCCAGCCGCTCGTACCGGGCCAGCTCCCGCTCGACGGTCACCGGCGTCGGCGGTTCGCCGGTCTCCCGCATCCGTTTGATCAGGTCGTCGCGCAGTCCGTCGCGGTCCGCGGTGTGCCGCGCGATGTCCGGGTCCTCGGGATCGGGTTCCGGCGTCAGGTCGAGCAGGTGGAACACGCCGCCCGAGGCCTGCGCCAGGTCGGCGGTGATCGCGGAGACGATGCCGCCCGCCGCGCCGGTCACCACGAACACGGTGCCGGAGTCGAGCGGCGTGCCCTGGCCGTCGGCCGGGCGCTCGTCGAAGGCGACCGTCCAGCGCAGTCCGTCGGCGTGGCCGACCTCCAGTGCTCCCGGGTCGGCGAGCGTCTCCTCGACCAGCAGTTCGGCGATCTCGGCCGGGCCGGCGTCCGGTCCGAAGTCCACCGCCTTCACCAGCGCCTGCGGTCGTTCGCGCCCGAACGCCTTCGCGAAGCCGGTCACCGCGCCGCCCAGCGGCGCGCGGGCGCCGGCGTCGTCGTAGCCGTGGCGGCCGCCCAGGCGGGTTCCGGTGACCAGGAACGGCGTCTGGTCGTAGAGCCGCCGCATCAGGGCGTACAGCAGCTTGACCCGCACCCGCACGGCCTCGTGCCAGGCTGCGGTGTCCATGTCGGCGATCGGGCCCTCGTCGTCGAGCGCGGGCAGCCAATAGACCCCGTGCACCGGGCCGGCGCCGAGCCAGCCGTAGGCGTGGGCGATCAGTTCGCCGGCGGTCAGCGCGGTGTCGATCGACAGCACCTCGACGCCGCGCGCGGCGAGCCGCTCAGTGAGGGCGGATCCGACGCCACCCCGGTCGTGGGCGACGACGACTCGTGATCCGGAGCCGAGTTCGACGCCGGTCGGCGCGCAGGCCGCCAAGGGCGGTCGGATGGTCGCCACCGGGACGCGGCGTGGGAAGGACTCCGTGCCGCTGGCCGCATCCTGCGGCTGCGCCGGCGACTCCGGTTCGGCCGTTGCCGTCGGCTGCGCGGCGGACACCCGCTCTCGCACGAAGTTCGCGACATGAGCAAGAGTCGGATAATCACGCAACCGCAACGTGTCATCACGCGCAATACCGAACTCCGCACGAATCTGCGCGAAAACCTCCGCCTGCTTCACCGTGTCGATCCCCAGATCAGCCTCCAGATCAAGATCCGCCTGCACCATGTCCGCCGGATAACCCGTC
>DATJJB010000168.1:0-18692 GCA_035492655.1 Kutzneria sp.
ACCTCACCGCCACACGCCGAGCGACATGAGCAGGATGCCGAGCGCCGGCACGAAGTTGTTGATCTGGTGGGCGACGATGCTGGCCGGCAGCCGGCCGGTGACCAGCCGGGCCCAGCCGATCGGGATGGCGATGACCAGCAGCAACGAGGTGCGCAGCGGCTCGAGGTGGCTGACCGCGAAGATCGCCGTGCTCAGCACGAAGGCGGCCCAGCGGCTCCACCGCAGCCGTTCGATGGCCCCCCACAGCAGCCCGCGAAAGATCATCTCCTCGCAGGCCGGCCCGATCAGCCAGGTGTAGACGAACATCACCACGCCCAGCAGCGGCGGCAGCGGCTGGGCGTCGACCACCGAGGCCAGCGCGGACGACGGGTCGAGCTTGCCGATGGTCCGGGCCCAGATCACCGCGGCGACGGCGGTCAGCACCAGGCCGGCCGCGCCGAGCTTGAGGCCGGCCCGCACGTCCGGCCAACTCCACTGCAGCCGCAGGTCGAGCACGGGACCGTTGCCGCGGAGCAGGGTGGCCAGCACGGCGACGCCGGCGGCCAGCATGGTCGGCAGCGCGGTGACGACGACGATGACGATGGGCCGGATGGGCTCCCCCGCGTCGACCGGGCCGGCCGCCGCGACCAGGAACACCGCGGACAGGATGAGCACGAGCTCGGCCAGCACGAACGCGCCGAAGCCCCAGCGGTGGGCCGGGGGTGAGTCGACCTGCGCCGTCGGTGGTGTCACCGGCCCTCCTCGGTCCGAAGCCTGACGAATGTAGTCGACGCCTGCCTCAGAATCCCGCCAGCGTGAAGATCCCCGGTAGCAGGTTGTTGGTGGCGTGCGCCACCATGCTGGCCCCGACCCGCCCGGTGACCAGCCGGGCGCCGCCGATGGCGATGCCCTGGGCGAACAGCGAGGCCAACCGGCTCGGCTCCAGGTGGATGAAGGCGAAAACCAGCGCCGTGAGCACGAGGATGGTCAGCCGCGGCACGCCGAAGTGCTCCAGCCCGCCCCACAAAGCACCACGGACCAGCAGTTCCTCGGTGATCGGGGCGCCGATCACCAGGAACAGCGAGTACCCGACCAGCCAGCCGTCGAGGTGCGTGCTGACCTGTGAGGTCGTCGGCGGGATCAGGTGGGAGAGCAGCAGTGAGATCGCCAGGCCGGCGACGAGGGACCCGATGCCCCAGGTCAGGCCGACCTGGAGGTCACGGCGGTCGGGCACGAAGCCGAAGTCCTTGATGCCGCCGCGGCCGCGCCGGCGCGAGAACCACCACGGCACCAGGCCGAGGAACAGGTTGGCCCCGAACGGCACCAGCAGCCGCACCCCGGAGCGGGGCCCGTCGGCGGCCGGCAGGAAGCCGATGATCAGCAACGACACCAGGTAGTACAGGCCGAAGCCGAGCAGGAACGCGGTCAGGCCCCAGGAGAGGCCGGCCGGCGGATCCTGTTGTCGCTGCTCGTCCACCGGCACTCCCCAGTCGCTAGCGAACCACCCGTCCACGCAGCATGATCATGGCCGGATCACGCAGCACCTGGAGATCATCTCGTGGGTCGTCGGCGAATACCAGCAGGTCAGCGGGTGATCCCTCGGTCAGTCCCGGCCAGCCCAGCCAGGACCGGGCGGCCCAGGAGCCGGCGGCGAGCGCCTGCTCGCGGCTCATTCCGGCCTCGTGCAGGGCAATCACCTCGTCGACCAGGCGGCCGTGCTTGATGCCGCCGCCCGCGTCGGTGCCGGCGTAGACCGGCACGCCGGCCTCCACCGCGCTGCTCACGGTGTGTCGCACGCGGGCGTGCAGTTCACGCATGTGGGCGGCGTATGCCGGGTACTTCTCGGCACCGTCCGCGATGGACGGGAACAGCTCGATGTTGATCAGGGTCGGCACCAGCGCGGTGCCACGGGCGGCCATCTCGGCGATGGTGGCGTCGGTCAGACCGGTGCCGTGCTCGATGCAGTCGATGCCGGCGTTGATCAGACCCGGCAACGCGTCCTCGCCGAACGTGTGCGCGGTGACCTTGGCCCCGGCCGCGTGGGCCACGTCGATGGCCTCCTTGAGCACCTCGTCCGGCCAGAGCGGGGCCAGGTCGCCCAGGTCGCGGTCGATCCAGTCGCCGACCAGCTTGACCCAGCCGTCGCCGTACGCCGCCTGCTCGGCGACCGCGGCCGGCAGCAGCGACGGGTCCTCGAGCTCGACGCCGAGGTGCCGGATGTAGCGCCGCGGCCGCGACAGGTGCCGGCCGGCCCGCACGATCCGGGGCAGGTCGAGGCGCTCCTGGAGCGGACGGGTGTCGATCGGCACGCCGCAGTCGCGGATCAGCAGCGTGCCGTTGTCACGGTCGAGCTCGGCCTGCTCGACCGCCTCGTCCAGCGTGGTCCCGCCGTTCGGGCCGAGGCCGACGTGGCAGTGCGCGTCGACCATGCCGGGCAACAGAAACCCACCGTCCACGATGGTCTCCGCGCCCGGCACGAGCTTCGTCCGCACCCGCCCGTTGACGACCCAGAGGTCGCGCTCCTCGCCGTCCGGCAGGACGACGCCGCGCAGATGAAAGCCGCTCACTGGTCCTTGCCGAACTTGAACTTCTTCGGGTCGAAGCCGGGCGGCAGCTGGTCGAGGCCGGCCAGGCCGGGCGGCAGCTCCTGCAGGCCCGGGGGCATGCCCGACAGGTCGGGCAGGCCGGCCGGCAGCCCACCGGGCAGGCCGGGGAAACCGCCGCGCATCTTCGGCGGGGTCGGTCCGCGGCCGCCCTTGCCCTTCTTCCCCTTCTTGCCCTTGCGGCTGCCGCCGCCACCGCCGAAGCCCATCCGGCCGGCCATCTGCTTCATCATCTTGCGGGCCTCGAAGAAGCGGGTGACCAGGTCGTTCACCTCGCTCACGGACACGCCGGAGCCCTTGGAGATGCGCAGCCGCCGCGAGCCGTTGATGATCTTCGGGTCGGCCCGCTCGGCCGGCGTCATGCCGCGGATGATGGCCTGCAGCCGGTCCAGCTTCTTCTCGTCGAAGTTGGCCAGCTGGTCCTTCATCTGGCCGGCGCCCGGCAGCATGCCCAGCAGGTTGGCGATCGGGCCCATCTTGCGGACCGCCAGCATCTGCTCCAGGAAGTCCTCCAGGGTCAGCTCGCCGGTGCCCAGCTTGGCCGCGGTCTGCTGCGCCTTCTCCTGGTCGAAGTGCTGCTCGGCCTGCTCGATCAGGGTGAGCAGGTCGCCCATGCCGAGGATCCGGCTGGCCATCCGGTCCGGGTGGAAGACGTCGAAGTCGTCCAGCTTCTCGCCGTTGGAGGCGAACAGGATGGGCTGCCCGGTGACCTCGCGCACGGACAGCGCGGCGCCGCCTCGGGCGTCGCCGTCGAGCTTGGTCAGCACCACGCCGGTGAAGCCGACGCCGTCGCGGAACGCCTCGGCGGTGGTCACCGCGTCCTGGCCGATCATCGCGTCGACCACGAACAGCACCTCGTCGGGCTGCACGGCGGCCTTGATGTCGGCGGCCTGCCGCATCAGCTCCTCGTCGATGCCGAGGCGGCCGGCGGTGTCGACGACGACCACGTCGTGCTGGGCGCGGCGGGCCTCGTCGAGGCCGGCCTTGGCCACCTGCACCGGGTTGCCGACGCCGTTGCCCGGCTCGGGGGCGAAGACCGGCACGCCGGCCCGCTCGCCGACCACCTGGAGCTGGGTGACCGCGTTGGGGCGCTGGAGGTCGCAGGCGACCAGCATCGGCGTGTGGCCCTGCTTGCGCAGCCACGCCGCCAGCTTGCCGGCCAGCGTCGTCTTGCCGGCGCCCTGGAGGCCGGCGAGCATGATCACCGTCGGCGGCGTCTTGGCCAGGTTCAGCCGGCGCGTCTCGCCGCCGAGGATGCCGATGAGCTCCTCGTTGACGATCTTGACGACCTGCTGGGCCGGGTTCAGCGCGCCGGAGACCTCCGCGCCCTTGGCCCGGTCCTTGACGCCCGCGATGAACGTGCGCACGACCGGCAGCGCGACGTCCGCCTCCAGCAGGGCGATCCGGATCTCCCGGCAGGTCGCGTCGATGTCCGCGTCGGACAGGCGACCCTTGCCACGCAGGTTCGCCAGTACCGACGAGAGCCGGTCAGAAAGGGTGTCGAACACAGTCCGCACGACCTCGTTACTAGACGGTGGTGTTGCGTCGAGGGTAGCCGGAGCGGTACCCACGAGTCTCATGAGCGCCACGATGCCGGCCGGACGGCTCAACCTCCGCACCCTCGAGTTCGCCGTCGAGGAGGTGCCGGTGCCCACGCCGTGGCGTGGCGAGGTGCTGGTGAAGGTCGAGGCCGCGGGCGTGTGCCTGTCCGACATCCACCTGATCGACGGCACTCTGCGGCTGCCCGGCAACGACCTGGAGAAGGTCACCCTCGGGCACGAGGTCGCCGGCACGATCGCCGAACTGGGCGAAGGGGTGCGCGAGGACGTCTACCCGGTCGGGCAGCGGGTGCTGCTGCTGGCCGGCATGGCGTGCGGGCGGTGCGCCAACTGCGTGCGGCAGCGGCCCGGCTGTCTCAACGGGCTGACCCGTGGCGTCCAGTTCGACGGCGGTTGGGCGCACTACACGCTGGCGCGGACCGCCACCGTCTATCCCATCCCGGACAGCCTGCCCATCGAGCAGGCCGCGATCATTCCCGACGCCGTCTCCACCCCGTACGCCGCCATCACGCAGACCGCCGGCCTTCGCCCCGCGCAGTCCGCCGGCATCTGGGGCGTCGGCGGTCTCGGCGCCCACGGCGTACAGCTGCTGCGCTTCGCCGGCGCCGCCCCCATCATCGCCGTGGACCCCTTGCCGCACGCCCGTGACCGCGCCCTCAAGCTCGGCGCCGACATCGCCCTCGATCCCATGGCCTCCGACTTCCGCGAGCAGGTCCTCGCCGCCACCGACGGCCTCGGTCTCGACTACGCCTTCGACTTCGCCGGCGTGCCCGCCGTGCGCACCCAGGCCGACAGCGTGCTGGCCCGTAACGGCGCCCTCGTGCTCGTCGGCCTCTCCGGGCAGGCGCTGTCCCTCCCCAACGACACCGCCTTCAGCGCCGCCCGGCACCGCCTGCTCGGCCACTACGGCGGCCTGCCCGTGCACCTCGAGGAGCTCATCAAGCTCGCCGGCCATCACCGCCTGGACTTCTCCGGCTCGATCAGCGGCACCTTCCGCTTCGAGGACGCCGCCGAGGCCGTGCGTCAACTGGCCGAGAAGGTCAACGACCCCATCCGCCTGGTGCTGACGCCCTGACGGGGTGTAGAGAAGCGAGCGTGCCCAGAGGGGGATTCCGCGCTCTTGTCAGCGACGAGGAGTGGACCGCGCTGTTGGCAGCGGGCCACCCTCGTCAGTTCCCGCGAGGCAAAGAGCTCGTGCGGCAGGGTTTCTCCGGCGGCTATCTGCTGGCGTTGACCCACGGCCGGGTGCAGGTGCTGCGGTCGGAGGCGGGCGGCGAGCAGAATCTGCTCGTGGCGCTGCGCGCTGGTGGAGACCTGATCGGCGAGATGGCCGCTCACGGTGGCGGCGGCGTGCGCAGCGCGACCGTCGTCGCCCTTGACGACTGCCAGGCGCACACCGTGTCAGTTGAGGCGTTCGACCGGTTGCCGGCAGCGCGCAAGCTCACCGACTACGTGGTGCTGAAGCTCTTCGAGAGCGTGCCGTTCCGGGTGCAGTTGGTGCATTTCAAGCCGCAGCAACGGATCGCCCGGCTGCTGGCCGAACTCGTCGCACTCGCCGGACCTGAACTGACCGACCCGATGCTGATCCCGTTGTCGCAGGAGCAGATCGCGACCGCGCTCGGCGTCGCCCGCAGCTCGGTCAGCTCGTTCATCGCCGATCTGCGCCGGGAGGGCGTGCTCGGTCCGGGGCCACGGCTGGCCGTCGCCGATCCCGCGCGTCTGCTGCACTACACGTCCGAACGAGTGTGATGCGCACCACAGCGTAACTGTCCATCGGCGGACAACGACCCCTTCTGGCGCGGACGAGGCTCAATGCCGACCCGCCGAGAAGGAGGATGCCGATGGCCCACAAAACCCTGCCGCCGTACCGAGCAATGCTCGTGGTGGACCTGAAGGATTTCAGTGGCGTGCCCGCCGCCGAACAAGGAACGGTCGGCGGTCGGATTCCCGACCTGCTGCGCGACACGTTCCTACGGATGGGCCACGGCTATCTGTGGGCGGAGGCCAAGTTCACCGACCACACCGGCGACGGGTACGCGATGGGCTTCCACACCAAGCACCTGCCCATCCTGGTTGACGGTTTTTCCTCTACGTTGCAACAGGAACTCGCCGATCTCGGGCGCCGAACCGGTGTTCCGCAACGGATGCGCGTGAGCTTGAGCGTCGGTCCGCTGACCGACGGCGCGGGCCCGCGGATCCGGGACGGCCAGGGGGCGGCCCGGATCGAGACCCACCGGCTGCTCGACTCCGAGCCAGTGCGCAGCCTGCTCAATCGGTCCAATCCGCAAGTCACACTGGTGGCGACGATCATTTCGGCCCGGGTGTACCAGGACGTCGTCGTCGGCGGTTACTCCGAACTGCGGGCGGACCACTTCGTCGCGGCCCCGGTCAAGGTGAAGTCCTACGAAGGCAACGCGTACCTGCACGTGCCGTCCCCTTCGGGCGATCTGCTGACGAACGGGTTCGCGCCGGTCGAGCCGTCCCGAGCCGACGACCCGGTCGCCGATTCGGCCGAGCAGGCCTCAGTGCGGATGGGCACCGTCACCGGCAACCGGGGCACCGTGATCGGCAGCAGTCGAGGACCCGTGCAGACCGGCAACGGCGTACAGGTCAACGACTCGACGATCCACGGCACCGTCATGCGCGACAAGAGGAGCGGACGGAAATGACGTCGCCGTCCATCGATCACAACACGGGAACCGTGATCGGCAGCAGTGAGGGGCCGGTGCAGACCGGCAACGGCGCGCAGGTCACCAACAGCGAGTTCGACGAGCTCTCGATGGACCAGGTGGCCGGCGACAAGTTCACCGCCGACACCATGCTGGTGCTGCAGATCGCCGGCCAGGAGACGAATCGCCGTGTTCGGGCGATGCAGTGGTTCTCCGCCCGCCGACTCTCATCGCTGTCGGCCTGCTTCGTCGAACCGGAGGGGTTCGCCCAGGCGCGGACGGTTCTGGTCGAGAAGCGGGCCGTGCTGGTGGCCGGGCCCGCGGGCAGCGGCAGGCTGACCGCGGCGGCGATGCTCCTGCACCGCGTCGGCAACGCGAGCCGAATCCGACAGGTCGACATCGATCTCGGCGACGAGGACCAACCAGTGCTCGACACCGGGCAGGTGCAACCGGGCGAGTCGCTGCTGCTCGATCTGTCCGCATTGGACTTGCCGGACTTTCTGCGGGCCGGCCGTGAACTGGCCGCCGTGGTGGACCGCGTCGCCGAGGTCGGCGGCCTGTTGGCCGTGGTGCTGCCCGACTACGAGCGGCAGGTGCCCAGCTCGAATCTGCGCGGGCTTCGGGTGGGACTCCGGTTGACGCCGAGTCTGGCCCGGCACATCTTCGAGCACCACCTGAAGGCGTACGGTATGTCGCCCGGCGACTCGAATCCGTTGCTGGCGGCGATGTTCGACCGTCCGCGGGCCGGCGAGTTGGCCGAACTGGCCCACCTCGTCGCGGAGTCCGGTGCCACCACGGACACCTGGGACGAGTCGCTCGTGGTGGCGCTCAGCACGCTGTCCAACTGGTCGGCCGAGCTGACGGAGACGTTCGCGGCCCACCCGGACGCGGCCTGGCGGAGTCTGCTGCTGGCGGCGGCGCTGCTGGCCGACTGCCCGTCGGACGCCGTGTTCGAGGCGGATCGGGAGTTGGTCAGGCTGCTGGACTTCCCCGACGCCGACGAGCATCCGTTCGCTCGGCCCGGGCTGACCGAGCGGCTGGCCGACGTCGGCGCCGAGATCGTGGAGGGCCGGGTGTGGTTCTCCCGGCCGCGCTACGCGGACGCTGTGCTGACCCATGTCTGGCGGAACTTCCCAGGGTTGCGGCCGAAGCTGGCCGAGTGGATCGAGCAGTTGCCCCGCCTGGCCCGGACGAGCTTGGTCGACCACGATCGGACGCTGCTCGCCGAGCGGTTCACCACGTTGTCGCTTCAGCACGGCTTGGTGAGCGACCTCCTGCACACCGCGAGGCGCTGGGCGAGCGTCGGTGACAACAGGACAACCGCCCTCGCGGTGCAGGTGCTCGGCCGGGCTGTGCTGGATCCCACCCGCGGCTGGCAGTTCCGTCGGGGCGTCTATGCCTGGGCGCGGGACAGTTCGGCACCGCCGAGGTTGGCCGGCGCGATCATCTCCGTGTGCGAGAACGTGCTCGCGCCGGCCTATCCCGAGGCCGCCATGATCCGTGTGCATCACCTGACCCGGCACCGCGACGAGGCCGTCGGATCGGCGGCGGTCGAGGCGCTGCTTCGGCTGGTGGTGGGTCCGCAGTCGCACCGGTGGCTGCTCGGCCGCGTCATCGCCGGGCTGGGTGACGGTGTGCCCGGCCGTGACGTCGAGTTGTTCGGACGACTCGTCGATCCGGCGCGGCCGCACAGCCCGGCGGAGTGGGTACTGATCAGGGCTGGCTGGCATGGGGCGTTGTCGCGGCCCGAGAGCGTCCCGTTGCTCATGGCCTGGTTGTCGACCTCGACCGAGCAAACGCTGGACCTGCTGGTCGACGCCTGCGAACGGCAGGTCCCGCTGCTCGGCCGGTTGCGGGCGGCCGCCGTGGCCTGGGTCGGTCAGGACCCGGCGTCCCGGCGCCGGATCGGGGAACGGCTCGACACGAAGATCGATTCTGCGATGGGCCTGACGCAGTCGGCGTCCGGCCGGAAGGAATGACCCCATGTTCCGTGAGTTCTTCGCCCGGGTGCGGGCCGAGACCGAGGCCCAGCGCGTCTCGCGGGTTCGCGTCGACAACGTGCCGATGCGGAGCCTGACCGAGCCGTACAGCTTCGAGTTCTCCTGCACGATCGAGTACCTCCTCGTGCGTCGGGGGCAGCTCCACCCCGCACTGCCGGAGGTCGCGAGAAACGGGATCCTGCAACGGGTCGCCCGAGTGGCAGCAGGCGCACGCCTGACCGAGGCAGCCCTGCTGCAGACACAACTGGCGGCGGAACTGGGTCTTGGCGCTCTCGAGCCGACCGGCGAACTGCGCGTGTGGGCGACCGACGTCGTCGTCACCGCGGCGGACGCCGATGTCCAGGCCGTCCACCAGCGCCACGAACTCCAGCGCAAGATGCAGGTGTGGCAGTACGAGCGCGAGATCGAGCGGAAAGCGCGGGACTTCACCGCGGAGATGCTCGCCGAACCGAACCTGGCGGTCGCATGGTGGTTGTCGCACAATCCGCAGCAGGTGACCCAGGCCCTTGGCATGGTCGAGCCGATCGCCCAGCTCAGCGCCGCCATCCACGGTCGGCCTGCCCCGGACGCCGTGGAGCTGACCACCGAGGACCAACTGCTGGCCGCGACCGAGACACTGTTCGCCGGCCTCGACGAGTGGAGCCGGGCGTTGCTCGGTGATCAGCTGGCGAAGACGCTGGCCACGTTCGGCCAGGTCGACCTGGCCGAACGTGTGCGCCAACGCCTAGACACGCCGGTGAGCTGAGTCCCGAGCTACCCCCTCGCCGCCGCCAGTACGGCGCGTTCGATCTCGCGGCGGCGGGCGGGGGTGAGGGGGTCGCCGTCCTGGGGGACGAGGCAGAAGGAGTCGACGACGGTGCCGCCGAGGGTGGCGACCTTGGCCCACCGCACGTCGAGCTTGGCGCCCTCCAAGGTGGCGGCGAGGCGGTGGAGGAGGCCGATGCGGTCGGCGGCGCGGAGTTCCATGACTATGGCGCCGGCGGCCTCGTCGTCGAACCAGAGGACGCGAGGGGGTGGGGCCTCGGTTGGGGGACCGCCGTAGTCGCGTTCCTTGGCAGCGAGGCGTTCGTCGAGGTGGAGCTCGCCGGCGATGGCGCGGGTGAGCTGCTCGCGGATGAGCCCGGGGTCGGGGAAAGAGCCGAAGCGCGGAGAGACGGAGAAAACGTCTACGGCCACGTCGGAGTGGCTGCGCAGGGCGGCGGAGTGGACTTCGAGGGAGTTCAAGGCCAAGACGCCGGCGGCGCGGGAGAGAAGGCCGGGACGGTCGGGCGCGACGACGGTGACGACGGCGGTCTGACCCTCCTCGGTGATGAGCACGTCGGGCTTGCCGGAGAGGGAGACCTTCTGCGCCAAGGACTGCTGGGAAGCGTCGAGGGGCTCGGGACGGGGTGCCGGCTCGCCGGCCATGGCGGAGCGGCATCGACGGACGAGGTCGGCGATGAGGCCGGCCTTCCAGTCGGTCCACACGCCGGGACCGGTGGCGAGGGAGTCGGCCTCGGCCAGCGCGTGCAAGATCTCGAGCAAGGCCGGATCGCCGCCGAGGGTCTCGACGACGCGGGTGACGGTGGCCTCGTCCTCGACGTCACGACGAGTGGCGGTGTGCGGCAACAACAAATGGTGCCGAACGGCCAAGGACAGCAGCTGGACGTCGTTGGGCCACAAGCCGAGGCGTTCGCCGATCTGGGTGGCCAACGCGGCCCCGACCTCGGAGTGGTCGGCCTCCCGGCCCTTGCCGATGTCGTGCAGCAAAGCGGCCAGCAGCAACAGGTCCGGCCGGGAGACGGTGGTCGCGAGACGAGCGGCCTGGGCGGTGGCCTGCACGAGGTGCCGGTCGACGGTCCAGGTGTGCGCGAGGTCCCGCGGCGGCAGGTCGCGAACGGCGCCCCACTCGGGGAAAAGCCGGCCCCACAAGCCGGTCCGGTCGTACGCCTCGACGACGTCGATCAGACCGGGACCGGTGCCCAGCAGCCCCAACAGCTCTTCCCGAGCCTCCCGAGGCCACGGCTTGCGCAGCTCGGGCGAGGAATCGGCGAGACGGGTCAGAGTTCCCGGCGCGATGGGGGTGTTGGCCCTGGCGGCGGCGCCGGCGACGCGGAGCACGAGTCCGGGGTCACGGCTGGGCACGGCGTCGCGGGCCAGGGCGACCTCGTTGCCGTGCAACACAACGCCGTCGTCCAACGGCCGCCGAGCCGGGCCACGCCGCAAAGCGGAGCGCCCGAACGCGCCGATTCCCTTACGGGGAGCGGCAGCGCGAGCCGACCGCATGGCCACATCCACGGCGTAGACGACGGTCCGACCGGCCGACGACAAGGCCCGCGCGAGACCGAAACGGTCCCCCATGGACAGTGCGGTGGCGACCTCGTCGCCCTCCTGGGCGTGCAGCACGTCACGGGGTTTTCCGCTGGCGCGCCGCAATTCCGTACGGACGTCGAGCAGCAGCTCCCGCGCCTGCTCGACATCGGCCCCGGGCCGGTCGATGACCTGGGCGACGGCAAGGGCGTCCACGAGCTGGAGGTCCCGCAGCCCGCCGTGCCCGTGCTTGAGATCGGGCTCGACCCGGTGCGCCACCTCGCCGGACGACGCCCAGCGGCGCTTGGCCTGGTCGGTCAGCTCGTCGAGACGGTCCCGGATGCCGGCCCGCCACTGCTGCCGGGCCGAAGTGATCAGCCGCTCGGCGACTTCCTGGTCGCCGGCCAGGAATCTGGCCTCCAGCAGCCCCAACGCCACCCGCAGGTCGCTGCCGGCGACGCGCAGCGCCTCGCCGACGGTCCGCACGGAGTGGTCCAGCCCGACGCCGGAGTTCCACAGTGGATACCACAGCTTCTCGGCGACCGTGTCGATGTCCTTGCGTCCATTGTGGACGAGAACGAGGTCGAGGTCCGAGCCCGGCACGAAGTCCCTGCGCCCCAACGCCCCGACCGCGACCAGAGCGGCCCCCGCGCCCACGCCGGCGGCGCCGGCGTGGGCGGTGAGCCAGAACTCGTGCAGATCGACCAGCGCCTCGCGCAGCGCCTCCGCCGGCAGTCGCCGGTGACCCGGTGCGGGCTTGAGCAGGAGATCCCTGGCCCGCACCAGGTCATCGGCGGTGACAGCCCCCAGTTCCGTCATGCCAGCCCTTTCACAGAGCGTCGTTGCCGCGTTCCCCGGTCCGCACCCTGACCACGGTCTCCACCGGCACGACCCAGACCTTGCCGTCGCCGATCTTGCCGGTGCGGGACGCCTCGACCACGGCGTCCACCACCTTGTCCGCGCTCAGGTCGTCGACCAGCACCTCGACCCGCAGCTTGGGCACGAAGTCCACGGCGTACTCGGCGCCGCGGTAGACCTCGGTGTGGCCCTTCTGCCGGCCGAAGCCCTGCACCTCGCTGACCGTCATGCCCAGCACGCCCAGCCGTTCCAGCGACGCCTTGACGTCGTCCAGCACGAACGGCTTGATGATCGCCGTCACCAGCTTCATGACTTGCTTCCCTCCAGAACCGAGTTCGTGCTCGACACCTTGCCCGTGCCGCGGCCCGCGCCCACGATGCCGCCGAACTCGTAGGCGGTCTCCGCGTGCTCGCTCTCGTCGATGCCGGTGACCTCGGCCTCGGCCTCGACCCGGAACCCGATCGTCTTCTTGATGACCCAGCCGATGATGAAGGTGAGCACGAACGAGTAGGCCAGCACGGAGAACGCGCCGATGGCCTGCTTGCCCAACTGGGTGAATCCGCCGCCGTAGAACAGGCCGTCGGCCCCGCCCGAGTTGACGCTGGTGGTGCCGAAGAAGCCGATGAGCAGGGTGCCGACGATGCCGCCGACCAGGTGCACGCCGACCACGTCGAGGGAGTCGTCGAAGCCGAGCCGGAACTTGAGGCCGACGGCCAGCGCGCAGAGCACGCCGGCGATCAGGCCGATGGCTGCCGCGCCGAGTGGACTGACGAAGGCACAAGCGGGAGTAATCGCGACGAGGCCGGCGACCGCACCGGAAGCCGCGCCGAGCGTGGTCGGCTTGCCGTCCCGGATCTGCTCGGTGATCAGCCAGCCGAGCACGGCAGCGGCGGTGGCCACGGTGGTCGTGGTGAACGCGACGGAGGCGAGGTCGCTGGCGGTCAGCGCGGAGCCGGCGTTGAAGCCGTACCAGCCGAACCACAGCAGGCTGGCGCCCAACAGCACGAACGGCACGTTGTGCGGCCGCATCGGCTCCTTCGGCCAGCCCTTGCGGCGGCCGAGGACCAGGGCCAGCGCGAGGCCAGCGGCACCCGCGTTGATATGGACCGCGGTACCACCGGCGAAGTCGAGTGCCTTGATCCTGTTGGCCAGCCAGCCGCCCAGCACCGAGCCGTCCGGGGAGTCGAAGGCGAACACCCAGTGCGCCACCGGGAAGTAGACGATGGTGACCCAGACCGCCAGGAAGATCACCCAGGACCAGAACTTGGTCCGGTCGGCGATCGCGCCGGAGATCAGGGCCGGCGTGATGACGGCGAACATCAGCTGGAACATGACGAACGCCAGCACCGGGATCTGATGGTCCTTGGGCCCGGTCAGCTGTCCGACGGTGCCGGCCAGCCCGGCGTTGTCGAAGTTGCCGAACAGGCCCGAGAACGCGTCGTTGCCGAAGGCCTCGCTGTATCCGTAGAACATCCACAGCACGGTGACCACGGCCAACGCGATGAAGTTCAGCATGAGCATGTTCAGCACGCTCTTGGAGCGGACCATGCCGCCGTAGAAGAACGCGAGGCCCGGTGTCATCAGCATGACCAGCGCGGCGCTGGCCAACACCCAGGCGGTGTCTCCTGTGTTCACATCGTCCTCCCGTGCGGGCGCCAGTTGCACGGAAGCTTCACCAGCGGCTGTTTCGCTAGCCTTCGCGTCATGTTTCGCGGGCGTGAACTGTCGGCGGTGCGGTGTTAACAGGGCATTTCCGCGGCGCTACCCGTCCGGTTTCGGTGACGTTCCGTCAGCGTCCGGGCAGCTGTGCGTCGCCCAACTCAGGCGGCGACCGACTCGGACGGGGCACCCCGTACCGCACGGTGGCGACGGGTGATCATTGTGACCAGGCCCAGCACGACCAGGTTGGCCACCAGCGCGACCACGCCGGTGTTGAGGTCCTTCAGCGGCTGCGGCAGCCACGGGGCCAGGCCGGTCAGCGTCGCCCCGCTGATGGTGAACGCCGCGACGACGGCCACCCCGACCACGATGCCGGCGGCCGCGCCGGCGGTGTTGACCAGCCGGCGGCGGCACAGGCTGAGGATCATCGCCGGGAACAGCTGGGTGACCAGCGAGTAGCCCATCAGCAGCAGGGAGACGATGGTGTCGCCGCCGTTGAACGTGAAGTACAGGGCGACCAGCGCGACCACCGGCACCAGGATCTTGGCCAGCACCGCGGTCTGCCGGTCGGTGGTGGCCGGCCGGGCCACCCGGTAGATGTTCTTGGCCAGCATGGTCGCCGCGGTCATCAGGATCAGCGAGCCCGGCACCAACGCCGTCAGCACGCCGGCGCCGCCGACCACGCCGACGAACCACGGGTCGAAGGTCTTGGCGGTGATGCGCAGCAGCGACAGGTCGCCGTCGCTCCCCTTCAAGCCCGGCACGACCAGCACCGCGGCAAATCCGGCGAAGAACACGAACACCAGGATCAGCTGGTACAGCGGCAACACGATCGCGTTGCGGCGGAAGACGCGCTCGTCACGGGCGGTGTAGACGGCGCCGAACGAGTGCGGCCACATGTAGAAGCCGAAGGCCGACAGCAGCACCGTGGACACGAACCAGCTGGGGCTCATGCCCTTGGCCGGCAGCGTGAGGAAGCCCGGCTTGGCCGCGTCGATGGCGTGGAACATCGGTCCGAAACCGCCGAAGTAGTGCAGCGGCAGGTAGATACCGAGGAACACGACGACCACCAGGATCAGCACGTCCTTGAGGGCAGCGGTCCAGGCCGAGCCCCGCACCCCGGAGATCGTCACGTACGCGGCCAGCACCACGGTGCCGGCGATGATCGCCGCCGCGTACGGGATCCGGCCGCCGGAGGTCTCGGACACGATGATGCCGAGACCCTTGAGCTGGAGCACCAGGTACGGCACCAGCGCCACCACGCCGACCAGCGACACCAGCACGCCGAGGCCGGGGCTGTCGAACTTGGCGGTGAAGAAGTCGGCCTGGGACAGCAGGCCCTTGCGCTTGGCGTAGCGCCACAGCGTGGGCAGCAGCCAGTACGACATGACGAAGGCGATGGAGCCGTAACAGAGGATGTAGAAGGCCGGGCCGCCCTTGCCGTAGGCCCAGCCGGAGCCGCCGAGGAAGGTGAAGGTCGTGTAGATCTCGCCGGCCATCAGCAGGAACACGAAGACCGAGCCGAAGCCCCGGCCGCCGACCGACCACTGCTCCAGGTCCATGTCGCGGCCGCGCCGGGCCCGCAGCGCCAGCGCCACCGCGACCAGCACGGTGGCCACGACCACCAGCAGCGCGGTCACTCGCCGCTCCGGTTGGCCGGGTCGAGCTTGTAGATCACGGCCAGCACGACCGAGGTCAGCACGACCCAGGCCAGCATCCAGAACAGGATGAAGGGCAGGCCGAGCACGTACGGCTCGGTGCGGTCGGCGAGCCAGGCGCCGCCCAGCATGCCCAGCACCGGCAGCACGCCCAGCAGGTGGCGTGGTCGCATTCGAGCCTCCCCGCAGCCCGGCAATTCCGCGATACGGAATCGATCGTCCAGGTTTGGGGGAATCCAACGTCGCGTTCGGACGGTGTGTCAAGACCTGCCCACGGGCTGTAACACAACAGCCTCACGATGATGGGATGTTTCGCCGTGCGGCGGCAAAAATCAGCCCAGCAGCGCGTCCACGAACGCGCCCGGCTCGAACGGGGCCAGGTCGTCCGGGCCCTCGCCCAGGCCGACGAGCTTGACCGGGACGCCGAGCTCGCGCTGGACCTGGAACACGATGCCGCCCTTGGCCGTGCCGTCGAGCTTGGTCAGCACCACGCCGGTGACGTCGACGACCTCGCCGAACACCCGGGCCTGGGTGAGGCCGTTCTGGCCGGTGGTGGCGTCCAGCACCAGCAGCACCTCGTCGACCAGCGCCTGCTTCTCCACGACCCGCTTGACCTTGCCCAGCTCGTCCATCAGGCCGGTCTTGGTGTGCAACCGGCCGGCGGTGTCGACCAGCACGGCGTCGACCTTCGCGTCCACCCCCTTCTTGACCGCGTCGAACGCGACGGCGGCCGGATCGGCGCCTTCGCGACCCCGCACGATCTCCGCCCCGACCCGGGAGCCCCAGGTGGCCAGCTGCTCGGCCGCCGCGGCGCGGAAGGTGTCGGCCGCGCCGAGCAACACGGTCCGGCCGTCGGCCACGAGCACGCGGGCCAGCTTGCCGGTGGTGGTGGTCTTGCCGGTGCCGTTGACCCCGACGACCAGCAGCACAGCCGGCCGGCCGTCGTTGGGCAGCGCCCGCACGGACCGCTCCATGTCCGGGTGCAGCGCCTCGACCAGCACCTCGCGCAGCAGCGCCCGGGCCTCGGCGGCGTCACGCACGCCCTGGGAGGCGATCTTCGTACGGAGCGAGGCGACGATCTCCGCCGAGGTGGCCGCGCCGAGGTCGGCCATCAGCAGCTGGTCCTCGATCTCCTCCCAGGAGTCCTCGTCGAGGTCGCCGGCGCCGAGCAGCCCCAGCAGGCTCTTGCCGAACATCGTCTGGGAGCGGGCCAGCCGGCCGCGCAGCCGCTGCATGCGGCCCTCGGTCGGTTCGATGTCATCGAGCTCGGGCTCGGGTTCCGGCTCGACGGCCGTCTCCGGTTCGGGCAGGTCGACGTCGACCAGGGTGCGACGCTCGGAGTCGCGCGGCACCGCGGCGTCGTCGCCGACGCCCGGCTGGCCGTCGACCTCGGTCCGCTCGGCCACCGGATGCTCGACCGGCTCCTTGACCGCTGTGCCGCCGCCGGTAGCGAGATTGAAGCCGCTGGCGGCCTGGTAGCCGCCGCCCTTGGGCTTGTCCAGCTCCTCCTTCTTCGTCATGTCGATGCGCCGTCGGCGGGCCAGCACGAGCCCGACCACCAGGGCGACGAGCAGGACCGCCAGCACGACGGCGCCGATCACGATGAGCTGGGTAGGAGTCACGGGATCCATCCTCGCATTCGGGCCCTTGCCAACATCTAACGCATCGACGTCAGGTTTGGTAAGAAATGTGCATGAAGGTGCTCGGCCTGATCTCCGGCACGTCCATGGACGGCGTCGACGCTGCCGTGGCCGAGCTGCGCCTGGTCGGCGACACCGTGGAACTCACGCCGTTGCATGCCACTGCTATCCCTTACCCACAACAGCTGCACACGGAACTGCTCGGCGCCCTGCCGCCGCAGGACTGCACCGCGGCGAAGCTGTGTCAGCTGGACACAGGGGTCGGGCAAGCGTTTGCCGATGTGGCCACGCAAACGCTTGCCGAGCACCCGGACCTGGAACTCGTCGCCTCGCTCGGGCAGACCATCTATCACTGGGTCGAGGGCGACCGCTGCGAAGGCACGCTCCAACTGGGCCAGCCGGCGTGGATCGCCGAGGCCACCGGGCTGCCGACGGTCGCCGACCTGCGGGCCCGTGACGTCGCCCGCGGCGGTCACGGCGCGCCGCTGGCCGCGATCCTGGACGCGCTCTGGCTCGCCGGCCGTGACGACCGGACCTGGGTCGCCCTCAACCTCGGCGGCATCGCCAACATCACTGTCGTCGCGCCGAGCCAAACGCCGATCGCCTACGACACCGGCCCCGGCAACGCGCTGCTGGACCTCGTCGCCCGCCGGGTCGGCCTGCACCAGGACGAGGACGGCGAACTCGCCGCCGACGGGACCGTGCAGAAGGACCTGCTGGACCTGCTGCTGCGCGAGCCGTACTACGCGCGGCCGGCGCCGAAGTCGACCGGCAAGGAGCTGTTCCACGTCGGCTATCTCGACGGCACCGAGCACCGGGTCGTCGAGGACGTGATGGCCACCGTGGTCGAGCTGACCGCGATCACCGTGGCCGACGCCTGCCGCGGGCACGGCGCGGACGTGGTCGTCGCGTCCGGCGGGGGCGTGCGCAATCCGACGCTGATGCGGGCCCTGCAACGACATCTCGCGCCGGCCGAACTGTGCGTCAGCGACGACTTCGGCCTGCCCAGCGACGCCAAGGAGGGCTACCTGACCGCCCTGCTCGGCTTCCTGACCTGGCACGGCGTGCCGGCCAACGGCCGACTGCTCGGCTCCGTGACACCCGGCCGCGGGCCGCTGCGCCCGCCACCGCCGCCCGAGATTCCCGTGTCCAAGCTGCGTGTAGTGGAGGCACCCGATGCATCCGGCTGACCTGGTCATCATCGTGCTGTACCTGCTCGCCATGCCGGTGATCGGCCTGCTGCTGCGCGGCAAGCAGCGCACCGGCGCGGACTACTTCGTCGGCGGCCGGAACCTGCCGTGGTGGGCGGTGTGCCTGTCGGTGGTGGCCACCGAGACCTCGACGCTGACGGTGATCAGCACGCCGGGTCTGGTGTGGGGCACCGGTTTCACCTATCTCCAGCTGGCACTGGGCTACATCATCGGCCGCTTCCTGGTGTCGATCATCCTACTTCCCCGCTATTTCAAGGGAAATCTCGTCACCGCGTACGCGTTCCTGGGCGAGCGGTTCGGGACCGCCGCGCAGGGCGTCGCGTCGCTGGCCTTCGTCGTGACGCGACTGCTGGCCGAGGGCGTACGGCTGTTCGCCGGCGCGATCCCGATCCAGGCCATCCTGGCCAGCTACGGGATTCACACCGCCTACTGGCACATCGTCCTCGGTCTGACCGTGCTGACCGTGATCTACACGTACGTCGGCGGCGTGCGGTCGGTGGTCTGGGTCGACGTGGTGCAGCTGGCGCTCTACCTCGGCGGTGCGCTGGTCGCGATCGGCGTCCTGGC
>DATJJB010000169.1:0-2412 GCA_035492655.1 Kutzneria sp.
GTTGCCGAAAGTCCTTCCGGTGCAACGGAAATCGGTCATCTCGGCGCGCGTACCCTGGTCGTCATCGGCGACGTGTCGCCGGGGACAGCCCGTGCCACCAGCGTTTTCGCCGCCGCCGCGGGCTGGCCGGTGATCGTCGAGCCGCTGGCGTTCGCCGCCGAGGGCACCATCGCCACCGGATCCCTGATGCTGGCCGCCGGACTGCCGGCCGAGCTGCGTCCGGACTCGCTGCTGGTCGTCGGGCATCCGTCGCTCAGCCGCGGCGTGCAGCGAGTCATTCGCGAAACCCCTGTCGTGCACGTGATTTCTGAGCATCCACAGTGGACCGACCCGCAGTATCAGGCCGACTTCGTCACGGGTCCGCTGGCCGTGTCGCCGCCTCGGTTCGGCGACGCCTGGCTGTCTCGGTGGCAGGACGCCGACGTCAGCGCCAAGTCCGCCGTGGACAAGTTCCTGGCCGACGAGCCGTGGCCGACCGGTCTGCACGTTGCCCAGACTCTCGTGGACGCTTTGCCTTACGGCGCAACGCTTTTCCTCGGTTCGTCCAATCCGGTCCGTGACGTCGACCTGGTCGCCCCGCACCGCGCCGACCTGCGTTTGTTCGCCAACCGCGGGCTGGCCGGCATCGACGGCACCCTGTCCTGCGCCGTCGGCGCCGGCCTCAGCGCCGAGCACGGCTACGCCCTGGTCGGCGACCTGACTTTCCTCCACGACGTCAACGGTTTACTCATCGGACCTGACGAAATCCGGCCCAACCTGGCCGTTGTGGTGCTCAACGACGACGGTGGCGGCATCTTCTCCTTGCTGGAGCAGGGTTCCGCCGAACACGCCGACTCGTTCGAGCGGGTCTTCGGCACCCCGCACGGTGCCGACCTGGCCGCCCTGTGCGCCGGTTATCACGTGCCGCACACGCTCGTGCGCACTGCCGGGGAGTTCCGCGACGCCCTCGCGCCCGCCGACGGAATTCGGGTCATCGAGGTCCGCGCCGATCGCTCTCGGTTGCGAGAACTGCACTCCCGACTGCGCTCCGTGGTCGACGAAGCCTGGTAGCTGTCAAGCAATCTCGCTGCGTAGGACCCTACTAACGTTGGGTAGTGCCCTCGGGGTGGTCTCTCTAGGTTCGGGCTTACTGGCCCGAATGGGGAGGTTCGCCTTGAGATCCACCGCGCTCGTCACGCTCGCGACCGCCGTCGCCGGGCTGCTGCTCGCCGGCACCGCGGCCGCCGCGCCCGCGCCCGGCGGCCAGACCGTCGGCGACTCCTACTATCCGACCGACGGCAACACCGGTTACGACGTCGGTCACTACGACTTACGCCTGCAGTACCAGCCCTCGACCGATCAGCTCAGCGGCACCGCGACCATCCTGGCCACCGCCACCCAGGACCTGTCGCAGTTCTCGTTCGACTTCGGGCTGCACACCGATTCGGTGCTGGTCAACAACGTGCCCGCGACCTACACCAGCACCGGCGCCAAGCTCGTCATCACACCGGCCAGGTACCTGCCCAAGGGCAGCCCCGTCACCGTCGTCGTTCGGTACGACGGGATTCCGTCGCAGGTCACCATCAACGGCGAGAAGGACTGGCTGCGGACCCCGGACGGCGCGCAGGCCGTGCAGGAGCCGCACATTGCCGCGTTCTGGTATCCGGCCAACGACCACCCCACCGACAAGGCCACCTACGACGTCTCCGTGGCCGTGCCGGACGGCACCCAGGTCATCTCCAACGGGACGCTGGTCAGCTCGCCGAGCAAGCTCGGGCAGACCCGGTGGAACTGGCGCAGCACCAAGCCGCAGGCCACGTACCTGACCTTCATCGCCATCGGCAAGTACGACATCCGCCGCACCACCGGTCCCGACGGCAAGCCCGTGATCACCGCCTACGGCGCCAACATCGGCGACAACCACGATGCCGCCGTCGCCAGCGTCGAGCGCACCCCCGAGGTGTTGGGCTGGGAGTCCAGCGTGTTCGGGCCCTACCCGTTCGAGGCCGAGGGCGGCGTCGTGCCGTCCGTCGACTTCGGCTTCGCCCTGGAGAACCAGACCCGTCCCGTCTACACGCCGCGCTTCTTCCGGGCCGGCGACAACATGTCCGTGATCGTGCACGAGAACGCCCACCAGTGGTTCGGCGACGCCGTCTCCGTGCACCGGTGGAGCGACATCTGGCTCAACGAGGGCTTCGCCAGCTACGCCGAGTGGCTGTGGTCGGAGAAGGAGGGCGAGGGCACCGCCCAGCAGCTCTTCGACTACTACTACAACTCCGTGCCGGCCTCCGACCCCCAGTGGTCGGTCCTGCCCGGCGACCCCGGCGCCGACAACCAGTTCAGCGACTTCGCCGTCTACACCCGCGGGGCGCTGGCCCTGCACGCCCTGCGCACCGCCGTCGGCGACGACTCCTTCTTCGCCATCCTCAAGGC
>DATJJB010000170.1:0-5315 GCA_035492655.1 Kutzneria sp.
GGCGACGGCCAGGTCGAGCTCGGCCTTCTCGTGGTAGCGGCGCTTGGGCTCGAAGAACAGCACCGGGTCGTCGCACTCGATGGCCTGGCGCAGCATCCAGTACGCGTCGACCGGGTTGGAGCAGGCCACCACCTTCAGGCCCGCGGTGTGCGCGAAGTACGACTCCGGCGACTCGGAGTGGTGCTCCACCGCGCCGATGCCGCCACCGAAGGGCACCCGCACCACGATCGGCAGCTTGATCCGGCCCTGGGTCCGGTAGTGCAGCTTGGCCAGCTGGCTGACGATCTGGTCGAAGCCGGGGAAGATGAACCCGTCGAACTGGATCTCGCAGATCGGCCGGTAGCCACGGATGGCCAGGCCGATCGCGGTGCCGATGATGCCGGACTCGGACAGCGGCGTGTCCAGCACGCGCTGCTCGCCGAAGTCCTTCTGCAGGCCGTCGGTGACGCGGAAGACGCCGCCGAGCTTGCCCACGTCCTCGCCCATCACGATGACCTTGGGGTCGCGCTCCATCTCGGTGCGCAGGGCCTGGTTGAGGCCCTTGATCATGGTGATGGTCTGCGGCTTGGCCGACGGCGTGTCGGTCGAGCGGTCCATGGTCGGCGCGGCCATCAGTGCTCACCTCCGGCGAACCCGGCGAGGTAGGTCTCGTACTCGTCCCGCTGCGCCTCAAGGGTGGCGCTGGGCTCGGCGTAGACGTTGTCGAACATCCGTCCCGGCGGGGGCTCCGGCAAGTTGACGCAGTGCTCGCGCAGCACCGCGGCCAGCTCGTCGGCCTCGGCCTGCACGCCGTCGAAGAAGTCGTGGTCGGCGAAGCCGTTGCGGCTCAGGTGCACCTTGACCCGCTCGATCGGGTCCTTCAGCTTCCACTCCTCCAGCTCGGTGGACAGCCGGTAGCGGGTGGCGTCGTCCGAGGTGGTGTGCGAGTCCATCCGGTACGTGAAGGCCTCGATCAGCACCGGGCCGTTGCCGTGCCGGCACTCGTCCAGCGCCCAGCGGGTGACGGCCAGCGAGGCCAGCACGTCGTTGCCGTCCACCCGGATGCCGGGGAAGCCGTAGCCGCGGGCCCGCTGGTAGAGCGGGAGCCGGCTCTGCCGCTCGGTCGGCTCGGAGATGGCCCACTGGTTGTTCTGGCAGAAGAACACCAGCGGCGCGTCGTAGACCGAGGCCCACACGAACGCCTCGTGCACGTCGCCCTGGCTGGTCGCGCCGTCACCGAAGAAGACCATGGTGGCCTCCCCGTTGTCGTCGCCGACCTTGCCGTCGAACCGCTGGCCCATGGCGTAGCCGGCCGCGTTCAGGCACTGGTTGCCGATGACGATCGTGTACGGGTGGAAGCGCTTGGCCACCGAGTCCCAGGCGCCGTGGTCGACGCCGCGGAACATGCCCACGATCTCGTTCGGGTGCACGCCGCGGCACCAGGCCACGCCGTGCTCGCGGTAGCTGGGGAAGGCCATGTCGGTGGGCCGCAGCGCCCGGCCGGCGCCGATCTGCGCGGCCTCCTGGCCGAGCAGCGGCACCCACAGGCCCAGCTGGCCCTGGCGCTGCAGGGCGTTCGCCTCACGGTCGGCGCGGCGGACCAGGACCATGTCCCGGTACAGGTCGCGCAGCTCGTCGGGCGTGATGTCGATGTGGAAGTCCGGGTGCTCGACGCGTTCACCCTCGGGGGTGAGCAGCTGGACCAGCTCCGGGCCGCCTTCGCTGGTGGCCCGCAACCCGGCGATCACCTGCTCCGCCGTAGGGCTGGCCGCGGTGGCGGCTGGGGCTCCCGACGGCTGCGGTTGCGACCATCGTTCTGGGGACGACATTGCGCCTTCTCCTCGTCTACGACGCCGACCGGCCGCTTGTGGCGGTCCGGATCCGGCTTCGTCGCCGGCCACCGCCGACCCGGTGGGGTGAGACGGTGATCCGTCGACACTGACGGAACTGCCTTCCATCCTGACACGCGCTCACTCGAACCGGTGAGCGTCACCACACCAACGTCAACCAAGCGTGACCACCTACACCACTGTGAACTGCGGAAACACTGGACGCGCCCAGGCTAACCGGCCCAGCTGCCGCAGTACCCGGCGACACCGGCCCAGTACTCGTCGCACACCGTGTCGGGCGGGCTCGCTATAGTGATCTTGGGGGATTCGTCGGGACCTGGGGAGGCAGCCGGCGAGTGCGAGGGGTGCAACCCGCGCAGCCAGACCTGCCGAAGGGCCCGCCAATGCCGATCATCACCAACCTCACGCGCCTCATCGACGGGAACGAGTACCCGTTCCAGAAGCGCGACTTCCCGACCACGCTGATCTCCGCCGTCACCGAGTGCGGCTGCCAGGTCGGCGAGCACAGCTACACCACCATCGCGGTGACGCAGACCGACTCGGCCACGCTGGAGCGGCGCAAGTGCGTCTGCTCGGGCTGCCACGAGTGCGAGACCTACGAGGTGCGGGTCATGCCGCACGGGCCGAGCACCGGCCGCCGCCACTCCGAGCCGATCGGCCGCTCCGCCTCCTAGGATCGGCCGGGTGGAGCCAACAGCACTGTTCAACACCGTCAGCGGGCTGTGGGACGACGCCGTCCTGCCCAGCCTGTCCGAGTTCGTCGCGATTCCCGCCGTTTCGCCGGCTTTCGACCCGGCCTGGGCCGCCAACGGCCACCTCGCCGCGGGTGTCGCGCACGTCAGGGACTGGATCGCCGACCGCGATCTGCCCGGCGTCGAGCTCGAGATCGTCCAGCTGCCCGAGCGCACCCCGCTGCTGCTGGTCGACATTCCTGCCATGCCCGGTCACGAGGACGCCGGCACCGCGCTGCTCTACGGCCACCTGGACAAGCAGCCGCCGGTCGGCGGCTGGGCCGACGGCCTGGACGCGTGGACGCCCGTGATCCGGGACGGTCGGCTGTTCGGTCGGGGTGCGGCCGACGACGGCTATGCCGGCTATGCCGCGATTGCCGCCGTCGAGGCACTGCGGGCCAACGGCGGCGCGCACGGCCGCTGCGTGATCATGCTCGAGGCCTGTGAGGAGTCCGGCAGCCCCGACCTGGAGGCGTACGTCCGGCACCTGACCGACCGGCTCGGCCGGATCACCCTCGTGGTGTGCCTCGACTCCGGGGCCGCCGACTACGAGCGGATGTGGCTGACCACCGCGCTGCGCGGCATGGTGCAGGTGACCGCCACCGTCAAGGTGCTGGAGTTCGGTCAGCACTCCGGCATGGTCAGCGGCATCGTGCCCAGCTCGTTCCGGGTCATGCGGCAGCTGCTCGACCGTATCGAGGACTCCGCCACCGGCCGTATCAAGATCGCCGAGATGCACGTGGACGTGCCGGCCGGTCGGCTGGGCGAGATCCGTGAGAGCGTCGCCACCGCCCCCGGCTTCGCCAGCGCCGGCATCCCCTTCGCCGACGGCGTCGCCCCCGTCACCGACGACGAGGTCGAGCAGGTCCTCAACAACACCTGGGGCCCCACGCTGTCCATCATCGGCGCCGACGGGCTGCCTCTGCCCGCCGACGCCGGCAACGTGCTGCGGCCGTTCACCACCCTCGTGCTCAGCTTCCGGCTGCCGCCCACCGCCGACTCCGCCGCCGCCATGGACGCCGTCACCAAGGTCCTCACCACCGACGTGCCCTACGGCGCCCACGTCGAGCTCACCCGCCTCGAGCACGCCGACGGCTGGAACGCCCCCGAGCTCGCCCCGTGGCTGCGCGCCGCCCTCGACACCGCCGGCCAGGAGGTCTTCGGCGGCCCGTGGCGCACCCTCGGCGTCGGCGGCTCCATCCCGTTCATGGGTCTGCTCAACGGCATCTACCCCGAGGCCCAGTTCGTCGCCACCGGCGCGCTCGGCCCCGGCAGCAACGCCCACGTGCCCGACGAGTCCCTGCACATCGACTACGCCAAGAAGGTCACCGCGGCCATCGCCAAGGTGCTCGACGCCCACGCCCGGCACTGAGCCGTCCCGGCCGCCGTTCGGCTTCAACTCCGAACGGCGGCCACGCCGCCGGCATCCCTCGGTCGCCGTCATCGAGGCGTACGTGCTCCGGTCACTTCGGGATCTCGGACTGACCAAGGAGACCATCCGCAAGGCGGCTGCGTCGGTTCGTCACGAGTTCGCGACTCCGTACGGATTGGCGACCAAACGGATCGCCACGGATGGCGTCGACATATTCGTGCAGTACGCGAATGACGAACTCGCACGCGCTCACGACGGCCAGATGCCGGCACGCGAGATCATCGACGGTTATCTGCGCTACATCTCGTGGGACGTCGCCGACGATTTCCCGGCCACGCTGCGCCTGCGGCAGTACCCCGACATCGCGCCGGTGATCATCGATCCCCGGTTCGGCTGGGGCGCTCCCGTGCTGGCCAGCACCAAGGTCTCCGTGGACACCGTGGTCTCGCTCTGGCGTGCCGGTGAACCGCTCGAAGTAGTCGCCGAGGAGTACGGCCTCACCCGCGATGCAGTCGAAGCGATCTGCCGACTCGCAGCCTGAGTTCTTCCTGGACCGCTGCCTCGGCCGCACCACTGGCCTGCGCCTGCGTGGTCTGGGCTGGCGGGTGCACATGGTCGGCGAGGTCTATCCCCACGACGGCCAGGACGTGTCAGACCCGGACTGGATTTCACACGGCCTACGGCTGGGCTAGTCGCTGCTCACCCAGGACAAGCGTATCCGCTACCGGTCGGCCGAACTCGGCGCGCTCGCCGACGGCGGCGGCACGATGTTCTGCCTTTCCAGCGGCAATCTCATGATCCAGGCGGTCGCGCTCTACGTCGTGTACGCGGACAGGATCGAGCGGCGCTGGCCCTGACAGGTCGACTTGACGAAGCACGGAGCGCCTGATTCCGCATGTGGAAGGGGATATTCGGGCGCTGGTGCGACATATCGGCGTGACCTGGGGCAAGGGGGCGAGGACATCACGCCGGAGGCCAGTCGGCGTACTCCACACTGGAGGGGTGAGCGAGCAGAACGAGTGGGCGCGGCTGGCCGAGTCGGGCGAGATGGACAGCCCTTGGCGGCACTGGGGTCCCTATCTGTCCGGCCGGCAGTGGGGCACGGTTCGCGAGGACTACTCGGCGAGCGGGGACGCCTGGTCGTTCTTTCCGTTCGATCACGCCCGGTCGCGGGCCTACCGGTGGGGCGAGGACGGGATCTCGGGCATCTGCGACCGGCACGGCTTCCTCAATCTGGCGCTGGCGCTGTGGAACGGCAAGGACCCGATCCTCAAGGAGCGGTGGTTCGGCCTGGCCAACGAGGAGGGCAACCACGGCGAGGACGTCAAGGAGCACTGGTGGATCCAGGACGGCACGCCGACGCACTCCTGGATGAGCGTGCTC
>DATJJB010000171.1:0-5308 GCA_035492655.1 Kutzneria sp.
TTCGGCGATCAACCAGGACGGCGCGTCCAACGGCATCACCGCGCCCAACGGCCTGGCGCAGCAGAAGGTCATCCGCCAGGCGTTGGCCAACGCCGGCCTCACGGCCGCGGAGATCGACGCCGTCGAAGCCCATGGCACCGGAACGACTCTGGGCGATCCCATCGAGGCCAACGCCTTGCAGGCGGTGTACGGACGGCACCGAGACCGCCCGATGTGGTTGGGATCGTTGAAGTCCAACATCGGCCACACCCAGGCGGCCGCCGGCGTGGCCGGTGTGATCAAGATGGTCACGGCCATGCGGCACGGGGTGCTGCCCAAGACCCTGCACATCGACGAGCCTTCGCCGCACGTGGACTGGGCTTCCGGCGCGGTCACGCTGCTCACCTCTGCTGTGCCCTGGGACAGCGAGGTTCGCCGAGCGGGCATCTCGTCGTTCGGCGTCAGTGGCACCAACGCCCACCTGATTCTGGAGCAGGCCCCCACGGAAGACGCCGAGTCTGCACAGCCGACCCCAGACTCGGTGTCTCCTTTTGTCGTCTCCGCCCGTAGCCTCGACGCGCTGAAGGCGCAGGCCGCCCAGCTGTCCACAGTGGATGCTCCGTTGGTGGACATGGCCAACTCGCTGGCCACGTCCCGGGCCGCATTGGAGCACCGCGCCGTAGTGATCGCCGGCGACCGGGAGGAGCTGCTGCGCGGACTCGATGCCATCGCTTCCGGAGAGTCGTCGACCACGGCCGGCGGCCGGCTGGCTTTCCTGTTCACCGGCCAGGGCTCGCAGCGTCTGGCCATGGGACGGGAACTTGCCGGCGAGTACCCGGTCTTTGCCGAGGCCCTCGAGGACGCCATCGCGCACCTGGATGTGCAGCTGGACCGCCCGCTTCACGATGTGTTGTTCGGTGCCGACGAGGAGCTGCTCGGGGAAACCGCTTACACGCAGGCCGCTCTGTTCGCCGTCGAGACGGCTCTGTTCCGGCTGCTGGAGTCCTGGGGTCTCACGCCGGATCTGGTCGCCGGCCACTCCGTCGGCGAGCTGGTCGCCGCGCATGTCGCCGGCGTGCTGTCGCTGGAGGACGCCGCCATGTTGGTTGCCGCGCGCGGTCGGCTGATGCAGGAGCTGCCGCGCATCGGCGCGATGGTGTCCGTGCGCGCCAGCGAGGCCGATGTTCGTGCCGCGTTGGAGGGTTACGACGGCGTGAGCATCGCGGCCATCAACGGCCCGCGATCCATCGTGCTGTCCGGCATCGAATCCGAGGTTCTTGCCGTCGCCGCGAAGTTCGAGAAGTCCAAGCGACTGCGCACCTCACATGCCTTCCACTCGGCGCTGATGGAACCGATGCTGGAGGAGTTCCGGCTCATCGCCAGCGTGCTCGACTTCCAGCCGCCGCAGATTCCCGTGGTCTCCAACGTGACCGGCGGCGTGGCCAGTACCGAGGACCTGTGCTCGCCGGACTACTGGGTGCGGCACGTGCGCGAGGCCGTGCGCTTCGCTGATGGCATCACGACTCTGGTCGATGAGGGCGTGACCACGTTCATCGAGCTCGGCCCGGACCCGGTGCTGTCGGCCATGGGCAAGGAAAGCGTGGACGGCGATGTGGTGTTCGCCGCCGCGCTGCGCCGTGACCGGGACGAGGTCCGCGAGCTGCTGTCCGCTCTGGGCACGGCGTGGTCCCGTGGCGCCAAGGTCGACTGGAGTGCGTTCTTTGCCGGCGCGGCAACGGTCGAGCTGCCCACCTACGCCTTCCAGCGCCGCCGCTACTGGATGTCAGCGGCTATCGGCTCGGGCGACGCGACTGGTTTCGGCCAGGTCGCCGCCGAGCACCCGCTGTTGGGTGCGGTCGTCGGCCTGGCCGGCGGCGACGGCGTGGTCATGACCGGCAGGGTGTCGCTGCGTTCCCATCCGTGGCTGGCCGATCACGTCATGTCCGGGGTGGTGTTGTTCCCGGGCACGGCTTTTGTCGAGCTGGCGGTGCGGGCCGGTGATCAGGTGGGGCTGGACCTGGTTGAAGAGCTGACCCTGGAGAGCCCGCTGGCGCTGCCTGAGACGGGCGGCGTCGCGCTCCAGATCGTGGTCGGGGCCGAGGACGACGGCCGCCGAACCGTGGAGTTCTACTCCCGTGGCGACGCCGACGAGTCCTGGATCCGGCACGCCGCCGGCGTCCTGAGCCGTGGTAACGCCGAGAATCCGGTCAGCCTGGACGTGTGGCCGCCAGAGGGTGCTGCCAAGGTTGACATCTCGTCCTTGTACAACGAGATGGCCGGCCAGGGCTACGGCTACGGCCCGGTGTTCCGAGGCCTTCGGGCCGTGTGGCGCAACGGGTCCGAGGTGTTCGCCGAGGTGGCGTTGCCGGAGCAGGAGAAGGCTGGTGCGTTTGCGCTGCACCCGGCCCTGCTGGACGCGGTGCTGCACGCCACCGACTTCGCCTCCGACGAGCCCGTCGGCGACGACATCCGGCTTCCGTTCGCGTGGAACGGCATCTCTGTCCACTCCACCGGTGCCTCGGCGCTGCGGGTGCGAATCAAGTCCACCGGCCGCGAGGCCGTATCGATGGACATCGCCGACTCGACCGGTGCGCCCGTCGCCACGGTTGAGTCCTTTGTGGTCCGGGCCGTCACGGCGGAGCAGCTGCGGGCCGCCGGTCGGGGCGGCGAGGCCCTGTTCCAGGTACGCTGGGAGGCCATCGCCCTGGTCGATCCGGCCCCGTCGGTCAAGGGGTGGGCGGTTGTCGGCGCGGACTACATCGGCCTGGCCGACGCGCTCGGCAGTGGCATTACCGTGCACGCCGACCTTCAGGCCCACCGCGAAACCCTGGACTACGGCGCGCTGCCGACCGAAGTCGTGTTGGCGCCCTTCGCTTCCTGTAACGGCGACGTGCCGAACGCCGTGCGCCGCAACACGTACCGGGCGCTGGAGCTCGTGCGGGAGTGGCTGGCCGACGAGCGGTTCACCACTTCCCGGCTGGTGGTCGTGACGCAGGGCGCGGTCGTCGGCTCCGACGATCGGGCCGCCCTGAGCTGCGCCCCGTTGTGGGGCCTGCTGCGCTCGGCCCAGGCCGAGAACCCGGGTCGGATCGTCCTCGTCGACGTCGACGAGGACTCCGCCTCGTTGCTGCCGGCCGCACTGGCCTCCGGCGAGCCCGAGCTTGCCCTGCGCGGCGGCGAGATCCTGGTGCCCCGACTGGCCGGGACATCGGTGTCCGTTGTGGACAGCCCGTGGACCGCCGACGGCACGGTGCTGATCACCGGCGGCACCGGCGGCCTGGGTGGCATCGTCGCCAAGCACCTCGTGACACAGCACGGTGTTCGAAACCTGGTCCTGACCAGCCGTCGCGGCGCGGATGCACCCGGTGCGGCCGAGCTGTCGGCTGAGCTGGCCGAACTCGGTGCCACCGTTGATATCGCGACCGTCGACGTCGCGGATCGGGACGCGCTGGCTGCCCTGATCGACCGCATTGCCAACCTGACCGGCGTCGTGCACGCGGCCGGCGTGATCGACGACGGCCTGGTCGGAACCCTGACGCCGCAGCGTATCGACACCACACTGCGGCCGAAGGCCGAGGCCGCCTGGCACCTGCACGAGCTCACCAAGGACCTCAAGGCGTTTGTCCTGTTCTCCTCGTCGGCCGGCCTGGTTGACGGGGCTGGACAGGGAAATTACGCCGCCGCCAACGTCTTCCTGGACGCCCTGGCCCGCTACCGGCACGCCCTCGGCCTGCCGGCGACCGCGCTGGCCTGGGGCCTGTGGGCGGTCGGCGCGGGCATGGGGGAGCAGCTCGACGAGCTGGCCGTCCAACGTATCCGCCGCCTCGGCCTGGACCCGTTGAACGCCGAGGAAAGCCTGGCGCTGTTCGACGCCGCGGTGGCGGCTGATCTGACCAATGCCGTGCCGGTGCGCGTCGACGCCAAGGCACTTCAGTCCCGTTCGGACGGTGTGCCGGCACTGCTGCGCGGCCTGGTCCGCACACAGCGGCCTACCGCCGCCGGCCCGGTGTCGGTGGAGCAGACGTTGGCCCGTCGGCTGGCCACCTTGTCCGATGTGGAGCGTGACCGGGTGCTCGTCGACCTGGTGCGCAAGCAGGTCGCGGACGTGCTCGGACACGATGGTGCCGAGGCGATCGACCCCAAGCGGGCGTTCACCGAGCTGGGCTTCGACTCGCTGGCCGCGGTCGAGCTGCGCAACCGGCTGAACTCCACATTCGGCCTGCGTCTACCGGCCACGCTGACCTTCGACTACCCGACCTCGACCGCGCTGGCCAAGCTGATCGGCGACAAGATCCTCAGCGTCGCCGACAAGGGCGTGGCCAAGACTCCGGCGGTCGTGGCGTCCTCCGACGACCCGATCGCCATCGTCGGCATCGCCTGTCGATACCCCGGTGGGGTGTCCTCCCCCGAGGACCTGTGGCGGGTCGTGGCCGAGGGACGGGACGTCGTCACGACCTTCCCGGCCGATCGCGGCTGGGACGTGGACGGCCTGTACGACCCGGAGCCGGGCAAGCCCGGCAAGAGCTACTCCCGTGAGGGCGGCTTCCTGCACGAGGCGGCCGAGTTCGATCCGGCCTTCTTCGGCATCAGTCCGCGTGAGGCGTCCGCGATGGACCCCCAGCAGCGCCTCCTCCTGGAAACCGCCTGGGAGACGTTCGAACGGGCCGGCATCGACCCGATCTCGTTGCGGGGCAGCGACACCGGCGTGTTCGCCGGCGTCATGTACCACGACTGGGGAACCCGTCTCGGCGAGGTGTCCGAGGACATCGCCGGCTACCTCGGCAACGGCAGCCTGGCCAGCGTCGTCTCGGGCCGCATCGCTTACGCCCTTGGCCTTGAGGGTCCTGCGGTCACGGTGGACACTGCCTGTTCGTCGTCGCTGGTCGCGCTGCACTGGGCGATCCAGGCGCTGCGGGCCGGCGAGTGCTCGCTGGCCCTGGCCGGTGGTGTCACGGTCATGTCCACTCCGGACACTTTCGTCGACTTCAGCCGCCAGCGCGGCATGGCCTCCGACGGTCGCTGCAAGTCCTACGCCACGGCTGCCGACGGCACGGGTTGGGGTGAGGGCGTCGGATTGCTCCTGGTCGAGCGGCTTTCCGACGCAGTCCGCAACGGACACGATGTTATTGCCCTGGTGCGAGGTTCCGCTATCAACCAGGACGGCGCGTCAAATGGCCTGACGGCCCCAAATGGCCCGTCGCAGCAACGAGTAATCCACCAGGCATTGGCTTCCGGCGGCCTCTCGACGTCCGATGTGGACGTTGTCGAGGGTCATGGCACCGGCACGACGCTGGGCGACCCGATCGAGGCCCAGGCGTTGTTGGCCACG
>DATJJB010000172.1:0-10741 GCA_035492655.1 Kutzneria sp.
CGCCCGCATGAGCAGCTCGGCGTGCTTCTGCCGGGACGGGTCGGCCCGTACCACCGGGCGCAGCCGATTCCGCGCCGACCTGTGGTCGCCGGCGGTCAGCTCCAGCTCGGCCAGGTCGCCGACCGCGTCGAGCCAGGCGTCGTCCGGCGACACGACCGAGACGCCGCCGACCCGGTCGATGTCGATGTCCTCGAGGAACGGTCCGTGATGGAGCTCGACCGCGGCCCGCAGCAACGCGATCTGCTGACGGGAATCGCTGGTGCGCAACGATTCCTCGCGCAAGCGGTCGAAGCGCAGGATGTCCAGCCGGTCCTCGTCGATCCGCAGCACGTAGCCGGTCGCCGTGGTCTCGATGGCGACGTCGTCGAAGTCCTGAAAGGTCTCTCGCAACCGCTTGATGTAGGTCCGGACCAGCGACCGGCGTTCCGCTTTGTCCGGCCACACCGTCTCGGTCAGCCGCTCCGGCGACACCGGTTTGTTGGCGTGCAACAGCAACACCACCAGGACGAATCGCTGCTGTTGGTCACCGAGCGGCACGGGCGCGCCGTCGTGCCATGCCTCCAGTGGCCCCAGCATCCGAAACTCCACGCGGCCTCCCGGCGTCCGAGCTTGCTGTCGGGGAAGTCACGGCGCAAGCGTCCGTCCGGGTGCCGGCCCGATCCCCGTTCCGTACACGATCTTTCGACGTCCAGCCGGCACGCTGCCGCGGTGGAAGCCGATGTGTTGCCCTGCTATCTGGTGTGCGATTTCTCGTCGTCCATGACCGACTACATCGGCGAGCTCGGCGCCGGGTTACGGGAGTTCCGGGCGGCGGCGCACGCGGATCCGGTTGCCGCGGCACGGATCCGGGTCTCGGTGATCGGGATGGCCCGGCGCCCGTGGGTGCTGCAGCCCTTGCGCCCGGCGGTCGAATTAATCGATGTCACCGAGCAGAGTCCCTGCGCCGCAACGTTCTTCGGGCCTGTGTTCGACTTCCTCCGCGAGCACATCGAGGAAGACGTGAACGTTCTCACCGAGAACGGGCTAAGACCCCTTCGGCCGATCGTGTTCTTCGTGTCCGACGGCCGCCCGGCCGACGCCGCCGTCTGGCCGGCGGCGCACGCCCGGCTGACCCAGCCCGAGCTGGTCGCTTTCGGCGTGGGGGCGGCCGACCCGGACACTCTGACCCGGATCGGCACGGCCCGGGTGTTCCTCGGCGGCGCGCGCCTGGGCACCGCGCTGGCCGTGACGGTGCTGCATCCACGCCGTGTCCACTTCCGGTCCACTCGCCCGCCGGACGCTGTCCGTGAATTCACGGGGAGGCAGGATGAACGGACATCTGGATCTGGTGCGTGAGCTGAAGACGCTGCGGAAGGGGCGCGGCGTGCACGCGGGCCGGATCGAGCAGCGGATCGGGCCGGCGATCAGGTCGGCGTGCGAGATCGACCAGGGCGACGGGCCGGTGACGGTGCGGCGCAAGCTGACCACCCGGCTGACCGAGCTGATCCAGCAGCTGCCGGCGGACCTGCGGCTGGCCTCGCTGGTCGCGTTCGGTCTCGAACCCGACGCCCGGCTGCCGCTCTACCAGCAGCGGATGCTGTGGGTGGCGGCGCGAATGGACCGTGACGAGCGGACGGTCCGCCGCCGCGTCGACGACGCCGTCAACCAGCTGGCCGAGCTGGCCGTGCTGCCGGGCGACCGGTCCGGCGGGTGGCGGACCGCCGAGCTGACCGTGGCCGTCGCGCTGGACCAGGACCGGCCGGAGGTGTTGGAGCAGCGGCGGATCATCGCCGAGCAGGACGGCCTGCGCGAGCTGGAGCTGGTGGCGCCGCTGCCGCTCAACGAGCCGGACGTGCAGGTCCTCTACGGCGGCACCCTCGTGCTGACCGACGGCGGGTTCACCCTCGCGTTGCCGGCGCCGGTGTCCAAGGAGGAGCGGCACGACGTCGCGCTGCGGTTCCGGCTGCCGACCCGGGAGGCGATGCCGTACCTGCTGTGCGTGCCGAGACGGCCGTGCGAGCGGTTCGACCTGCGGGTTCGGTTCGACCCCGACCGGGAGCCGCCGACGGTGTTCGCGCTGCGCGGTGCGTCCCGGGAGGACCCGCTGCACGACGGGCACGAGCATCCGGTGGACCGGGCCGGGGAGATCCACGTGCGCTTCCACCAGCTGACCCCCGGTCTGGCCTACGGCGCCCGCTGGGAATGGCCGATATGAGGGTTGGACTTGCCACATGCGCTTCCCATGTGTGCCCTGGTGCCACATAGGAAGCGCATGTGGCACATCCAGGCGCGAGTGTCAGGGGTCGTGGTTACGGTGAAGTGGTGCGAGTAGCGACGTGGAACGTGAACTCGGTGAAGCAGCGGCTGCCGAGGTTGCTGCCGTGGCTGGACGAGCGGCGGCCGGACGTGGTGTGCCTACAGGAGACCAAGCTGTCCACGGAGGCGTTCACGGCGCTGCTCGGCGAGGAGCTGGCCGAGCGCGGGTACGAGGTCGCGGTGGCGGGGGAGCCGCGCTGGAACGGGGTGGCCGTGCTGTCCCGGGTCGGCCTGGACGACGTGGCGGTCGGGATCGAGGGGGCGCCCGGCTTCCCGCACCAGGAGGCGCGGGCGGTCGCGGCCACGTGCGGGGGCGTGCGCGTGCACTCGCTGTACGTGCCGAACGGGCGCGAGCCGGACTCCGACCACTACCGGTACAAGCTGGAGTGGCTGGCCGCGCTCCATGACGTGGTCGCCAAGGGGCCGGCCGACGCGGTGCTGTGCGGCGACATCAACATCGCGCCAACCGATGCTGACGTGTTCGACCCGGCGGCGTTCGTCGGGCAGACGCATGTGACGCCACCCGAGCGCGCCGCCCTGCAGGCCCTGCTGGACCTGGGCCTGCACGACGTGGTCCGGGAGCGGTGGCCGACCGAACGGGTGTTCAGCTACTGGGACTACCGGGCCGGCATGTTCCACCAGGACCTGGGCATGCGCATCGACCTGGTGCTGGCCTCGGGCGCGGTGGCCGGCCGGACGCGGGCGGCCTGGGTGGACCGGCATGCCCGCAAGGGCAGCGGGCCCAGCGACCACGCCCCGGTCATCGTCGACCTGGACGAGGCCCCGGACGGCGACATCGGGCCGGTCGTGCCGCCCCCGTCGGCCCGGGGGACCAGCCGGAAGGCGAGGCTGCCCCAGGCGAAGAAGTGATCCACACGTCACAACCCGAAACCGCTACGCCATTCGGCACCGTATCGTTATGAGGTCCAGCCCAGTGGGGAGGTGAACCGGATGCGACAGCGCCCGTACGTGGCGTACCAGCCGTCGAACCAGCCGCTGCCGAGCCGGTTCCAGGTCGACGGCCTGCTGGGGCGCGGTGTCGGCACGGAGGTGTACGACGCCTACGACGAGGAGCTGGAGCGCCAGGTCGCGGTCAAGCTGTTCCCGGCCGACCTGGACGACGTCGCCTGCCGGCGGATCGCCGACGAGGCCCTCGCGCTGGACCGGGTCAACCACAAGCGCCTGGTCGCGGTGTACGACGGCGGTATCCACCAGGGCCGGCCGTACCTGGTGATGCAGCTGATCCGCGGCCTCAGCCTGAGCAAGCGCTTGCGCGAAGGTCCGATGCTGACGGCCGAGGCCGTGGTGCTGGTCGCGCTGCTGGCCGACGCCCTGGCCCACGTGCACGCCCAGGGCGTGGTGCATCGCGACGTGAAGCCGTCCAACATCCTGCTCGACGAGGAGGGCATGCCGCACCTGAGCGACTTCGGCATCGCCCTGCTGGCCGGCCAGTCCAGGGTGACCGCCGTGGACGAGGTCATCGGCACGCCGGCCTACCTGGCCCCGGAGCAGATCCTCAGCGGCGCGCTCGGGCCGGCTGTCGACGTCTACGCGTTGGGCCTGGTGCTGCTGGAGTGCATCACCGGCCGCCGCGAGTACGACGGGCCCAACAAGCTCGACGCGGCGCTGCTCCGGCTCAGCCGCGACCCGCAGATCCCGGAGGAGCTGCCGGGGCCGCTGGCCGGCCTGCTGCGGGCCATGACCGCCCGTGAGCCGGGCCGTCGGCCGACCGCGCAGCACTGCGTGAACATGCTGTCGGCGATGGTCGTCGAGGCGGCCGAACCGGAGACCGAGACGCTCTCGATACCCCGGGCTATACCTTGGCGATCAGCTTGATCTCGATCAGCTGCGGGGGCAGCGCGAGCCGGGTGACGCCGATGATCGTGCTGGCCACCTGCGGGTGCTGCGTGCCGTAGGCCGCCTTGCGCACCGGGCCGGCGGCCGCCATGCCGGCGTCCACGTCCAGCACGTAGATGACCTCTTCGACCACGTCGTCCAGCGACGCGCCGAAGCGGGCCAGCAGGGTCTTGGCGTTGGCGTAGGTCTGGGTCATCTGGTCGGCCATGTCGCCGAAGTAGGTGATCCGGCCGTCCTCGTCCAGCGGCGCCGGCGCGACCAGCTGCTCGCCGTCGTGGGAGAGCTGGCCGGACACGTAGATGGTGTCGCCGTGCCGTATCGCCTGCACGTATCCGTAGGCTTCTTCCCACGAGACACCGAAACTCTCCACCTGTGTTGTCATGGTGGTGACGCTAGGAGCCGCGACAGGCCGTGGAACAGCGGAAACCGTGCCGTTGATGCCAAGGATCGTGCCAGCCCGAGGATTGAGGTGCGCATGGCCCGTCGGATCGCGATCCTCGTGCCGCCGCTGGTGAGCCCGCTGGACTACAGCATCGCCGCCAACCTCCTCGGCGACCAGCCCGGCTACGAGCTGCTGTCGGCCGGCGAGCCCGGGCCGGCCGGGCTGGTCGAGGGCGTGGTGATCGTGCCGACCCATCCGCTCGACGCCGTCGATGACGCCGATGTCGTTGTGGTGCCCGGTTTCGACGGCCCGTACGTGCGGCTGCCGCAGCCTTTCCTCGACGCCATCGCCCGTAGCTACGACCGTGGCGCCACCATCGTCGGCATCTGCACCGGCACGTTCGCCTTGGCCGCCAGCGGTATCACCGCCGACCGGCAGGTGACCACGCACTGGCGGTACGCCGCCGAGCTGCAGAAGTTGTTCCCCGACACCAAGGTCGTGGACAACGTGCTGTTCATCCAGGACGGCACCATCCTCACCTCGGCCGGCGCCGGGGCCGCCATCGACCTCTGCCTGCACCTCATCCGTGAGGACTTCGGCGTCGACGCCGCCCAGGCCGCCGGCCGCGAGGCCGTCGCCTCGCCCGCCCGGCTCGGCCCGCAACCCCAGTACACCGACGTGCTCTCCCCGCCCGGCGCCGACCTCGCCGCCACCCGCGCGTGGGCCTTGTCCCGGTTGGCCCAGCCGCTCTCCGTCGACGCCATGGCCCGCCATGCCGCGATGTCCCGCCGGACCTTCATCCGCCGCTTCAACGAGGAGACCGGCCTGCCGCCCATGAAGTGGCTCACCCTCCAGCGCATCCTCGTCGCCCGCCGCCTGCTGGAGACCTCCGACTGGTCCGTCGACCGCATCGCCGGCGCCGCCGGCATGGGCTCCGCCGCCAACTTCCGCGTCATCTTCCGCCGGGAGACCGGTTCCCGGCCCAGCGACTACCGCCGCACGCACCGCGCCGTCGATGTCTGATTCCCGCCAGCCCCGGCTTTCGCCACGAGCCATGCTTGCTTCATGAAGACCATCGTGGACAGCCCCGTCGGGGCGTTGACTCTCGTCGGTGAGGACGGCGTGCTCACCGGCCTGTACATGGAGAACCAGCGGCACCGGCCGGCCGAGGAGCGGTTCGGGGCGGCCGACAGCGGCCAGTTCGGGGCCGTGGTCGAGCAGCTCACGGCGTACTTCGACGGCGAGCTCGACACGTTCGAGCTGCCGTTGGCCTTGCACGGCACTGACTTCCAGCGCACGGTGTGGTCGGCGCTGCTCGAGATCCCTTACGGGGAAACGGTTTCGTACGGCGAGCTGGCCGAGCGGATCGGCAAGCCCAGCGCGGCCCGAGCGGTCGGCCTGGCCAACGGTAAGAACCCGATCGGCATCATTGTGCCCTGCCACCGCGTGGTGGGCGCGGGCGGCGGCCTGACCGGCTACGGCGGCGGCCTGGACCGCAAGCAGTTCCTGCTGGCCTTCGAGGCTCAGGGGGCGACGATGCCGCTGCTGTAGGCGTAGCGGATGGCTGCGGGGCGATCCTTGATCACACGCTCGACCACGCCCCGCGCCTTGTCGAGTTTGCCGACCCGACGCAGAAACCGGGTTCCACCAGCACATCCCGGCGGTGGATCGCGTCTGCACCGTCACGGCCTGAGCAGCACCCGGATCGGGTTGCCGTCGTGCTCGCGCAGCCGGCGGATGCCCTCCTCGAACTCCGCCAAGGGCAGCACGGCGCTGACTGACGCCGACAGGTCGAGCCGGCCTCGGGACACCAGTTCGACCAGCTCGGACAGGTGTTTCATCTGGTAGCCGAGATGCCCGATCACGGCGTGCCGGCGGCCGAGGAACGCGCCCTCGCGGCCGAGATCGATGGTGTCGGCGCTGATGCCGACCAGCACGACCTTGCCGCGCAGGCCGAGCACGCCGTTGGCCTGCGCGATGGTGGACGTGCGGCCGACGCAGTCGAAGGCCACCCGCAGCCCGCGGCCGTCGGTGATCTCCATGATCCGCTTGGGGGTGTCCGCGTCCAGCGGATCCAGCGCGAAGTCGGCGCCGAGCGTGAGCGCCCGCTCGCGCACGCCGGCCACCGGGTCCAGGCCGATGATCGGCGACGCACCGGCGAGCCGGGTCAGCTGCACCAGGTGGCTGCCGATGCCGCCCAGCCCCCACACCGCCACCGACTCGGCCATCCGCAGCCCGGCGGTCTCGATCGCGCCGTACGGGGTGGAGACGGCGTCGGCCAGCACGGCCGCCTGCTCCATCGGCACGCCGTCCGGCACGGAGATCAGTGACACACCCGGCGTGACGACGTACTCCGCCCACGCGCCGTCGTACGAGAAGGCCATGACCTCCAGGGCTTCGCAGTCGTCGATCGTGCCGCCGAACACGCATGACCGGCAGCGCCCGCAGGCCCGGCCGGCGGCGATGACCACCCGGTCGCCTACCTGCCAGTGCCGCACGTCGCTGCCCACGGCCGCGACCGTGCCGGACGCCTCGTGCCCGGGTGTGATCGACGGCAGCTGGGCCGGGATGTACCCGTCGAACTGACTCAGGTCGGAGTGGCAGATGCCGCACGCCGCGACCTTGACCACCACCTCACGCGGACCTGGCCGCGGCACCGGCACGGTCTCCAGGCTCAGCTTGCCCGACTCGGCGTGGAAGCGGACGGCGCGCATGGTCTCGGGCAGGCTCATGGCTTGATGATCTCGTTCCAGTCAATCTCGTGCTCGTACAGCCAGGCCCGCACCTCCGGCCGGGCGCTGGCCTTGGCCTCCTCCGGAGTGCGCACCGGTTTGGCCACGAACCCGGCCAGCCGCTGCGCCCGAATTCGTTGGTACGCGGCGAAAGCCTCGTCCAGGTCATGGGTTCCCGTCTGTGGTGGGCAGGGGCTGGATGAACGAGAGGTCGATGGTGGGCCGGGTGGGCAGCGGCCGCGTGAGCAGGCTGGGCGGCAGTTGGAAGTGGGTGGTCGGCCGGGTGAAGGTCGGCAGCACCGTGGTGCCGGTGACCGGCCGGTTCCCGTTCGACACGTCGGCGATCACGAAGACGATCACGACAGCCACCAGCGCGGCGACGTAGAGCGAGAACAAGGCGGCCCGGCGGGTGTAGTCCCGGACCCGCGGCGAGGTGTCGACGACGACGCTGGTGGTCGGCGCGGGGTCCACGGTGAAGCGACGTTTCGGGTCGACGCGGAGCGACGCGAGGTGCAGGCGTAGACGGTCGACGCCGGAGTGGTGGTCGACGGCGTCGAAGACTAAACCGTTCAGTTCAGCGAAGGGCAGCACGTGCACGCCGTCCGCCCGCAGCTCGGTGACGACGAGTTCGCTCGGACCGGTCCATGACAGCCGCCAGCGCGCGCTGCCGGCCTCGACCAGGTAGTGCCCGACCAGGGCGTGCAGGGCCTCGCACAGCCGAGCCATGGCCCGATGCCGGTCCTGGCGGTCGAAACGGGCGGACAACGCCTCGGTCTCGCCGGATTCCAGCAGGTCGAGCACGGTGGCCAGGGTGGCATCGGGCCCGTCGAGCAGCAGTCGGGCCGAGGCCAGCGGCGCGGTCTGCCGGGCGGCCTGGTCCAGCCACTGCGCGGCCGGCAACGCATCGAAATCGTGGTTCGGTAGCAGGTGTCGGAGCATGGCCTGCTGGGGATAACTCCAGGTCGGCGGCTCGTGCAGGCGGGCAGGGACGTCGGCGGTCATGGCGGCCAGCCGGGCCAGCCGGTCGGTCAGGCCGGGATGGCTGGCGTACGGATCGCGCTTCGCCGGCTCGGGATCGGTGACCTCGATCGGCCGCTCGGCCAGCATGAGGGCGAACATGGCGAGTGGGTCGGCGGGGGCGTAGCCGGCGGCGGCAGCCTGGGACAGGTACTGGCTCAGGAAGACCTGCCAGCGGGCGTCGATGCCGGCCAGCGACCGCAGCGCCTGGGAGATGGCCGCCGGCCCGGCGATACGGGCGGCGACGGCATCGGCCTCGAACTCCTGCTGCCGCCGCACCGCGAACGAAACCCGTGCGTACAGATGGGCGTAACCCTTGAGGACGGTCCTGAACGCCCCAGCCGGGGTCCACTGGAAGGCGGCCACGTCGATGAGGTTGGCCTGAAGGCGTTCCAGCGCCAGGTGGCCGCGGTACACGACCAGGCCGCCACGAGTGTGCCAGCGCAAGTAGTGCCCGAGTTCGTGGCCGAGCAGCGCGCGGAGCTCGTTGGCCGACAACGCGGCCAACAGCGGCAGCCCCAGCACGAGTCGCCGGCGCCCGGGCAGCAGGCCCAGCAGCCGGGCATCCTCGCTGACCGCGGCGTTGACCTCGCCGTTGAGCCGCAGCTCGTCCGGCGGGCGCACGCCGACCTCGGCCGCCACCTGCCGCACGAACGCCCACAGTTCCGGCGCCTCCTCCTCGTCCACCAGCACCGAGTCGTTGTCCGAGCCGGTCCGGCCGGCCGTCACCAGACTGCCGATGATGGCCACGGCCGCGGCCAGCGAGCCGAACATGAACGCCACGGTCTGGATCCGGAGGCCCTGCACCTCGCCCTGCGCGTAGTCCTGGATCGACAGGGCGATCAGGACCACGAAACCGCCGGCGACGGCGATGCCGAGCAGGGCGAGCAGGTAGACGCCGAACAGCAGGACGATCGCCAGCGCCGCGCGCAGTGTGATCATCCGCGCCACCATCGGCGCTGTGGTTGCGCCACCTCGTCCACGGCCGCCCGCACCCGGTCGCGGGTGGCCGCGTCGGCCGCGAAGCCGTCGGCCAGCCAGCGTTCGGCGTCGAGCAGCCGGTGGGTGAGCGTGGCCGTGTCGGCCACGAAGTCGTACGCCTGGTCGAACAGCGCGGCCGACAGCGTCTTGCGGGCCTTGTGCAGGTGGACGGCGACCGTGCCGCGCTGGATGCCCAGCAGCTTGGCCACCTCGACCTGGGTCATGCCGTCGAGGCAGCAGTGCACCACCACGGCCCGCTGCATCGCCGGCAGGCCGGCGATCACCGCCAGCACCTCCTTGGCCGCGAACGCCTCGTGCGGCGAGGCGTGCGGGGACACCGGCAGCTCCAACTCCGCCACCTTCTCCTGCCTACGCAGCCAGCGGAACTGGCGGAACACCTTGCGGGTCATGGTCACGTGCAGATAGGCCTCCGGCGCGTCGTAGCCGCTCGCGGTGGTCCAGTGCCGGGCCACCTCGGCGAACGCCTCGGCGACGGCGTCCTCGGCGTCGGCCCGGTTGCCGCACAGCAGCACCGCACGGGCCATCAGCCGCGGGTAGGACGCCCGGAAGAACTGCTCGAAGTCGGTCATTCGTCCTCCCCGCGAGCGATCACCAGCCAGCCCCCGCTGTTCCGGCGCGCCACCGTCGAGCCCGGCCCGGCGGCCCGCGACAACCGGGCCAGCAGTCGCGCCTGAGCCCGCTCGGCGTACAAGGTCATCGTCCAGCGTGCCATCACGCACGCCACTCTCGCAGCGGCCAAAAGAGCCGTCAGCAGCAAGGGATCGTGCATCGGTTCCTCCCCGTGGTCGGTCCGGTCATAGGGGAGAGGCGCGCCGTGCCGGCGATGTTTACCGGTATCACCAACTGTACTGAGTGGTACAGTCGCCGGATGAGCGATGTGGGACGGACGGCCCCGTCGGGGACGCGGGCGGACGGCAAGCGCAAGGCCATCGTGGCGGCGGCGCTGCGGGCCTTCCTCGACGAGGGCTTCGACGTCAGCATGGACCGGATCGCCTCGGCCGCGGGCGTCTCCAAGGTCACCGTCTACAACCACTTCGACAGCAAGGAGAACCTGTTCCGGGCGGTGGTGTCCGGGCAGCTGCACGAGGCGCTCTCGGTGGTGGAGCAGATCGTCGAGTCCCGGCTCGGCGACTCCGACGACGTGCGCGCCGAGCTGATCAAGGCCTGCCGGGCCTGGGTGGCCGCGCTGACGCTGTCGGACATGATGGCGCTGCGCACCCTGGTCGTCGCCGAGTCCAAGCGGTTCCCCGAGCTGGGCGAGACCTGGCTGGAGAGCGGCCCGACCCGGCTGCACGCGGTGTTCGCGACCGCGCTGACCCGGCTGGGCCAGCGTGGCGTGCTGGACATCCCCGACGTCGAGCTGGCGGTCCTCCAGCTCTCCGGCCTCGTGCTCTCGCCCAACCTGGTGTACGGCGCCTACGGTCAGACCCCGGGCAAGAAGTTGGCCGACCGTCTG
>DATJJB010000173.1:0-2066 GCA_035492655.1 Kutzneria sp.
TGGGCAACTACCGCATTGACGGAGTGCTCGGCAAAGGCGGCATGAGTGTCATGTACAAGGCCACCGACGTCCGGCTCGGACGCAAGGTGGCCTTGAAGGTGATCGGTGAGCACCTCGGGGCCGACGCCGAGTTCCGGGAACGGTTCGTCGACGAGGCCCGTAACACCTCGGCCATCGATCATGCCAACGTCGTGCCGTTGTACGACTTCGGCGAGATCGACGGCATGCATTACATCGCCATGCGCCTGGTGGATGGCGCGGATCTGGCGAGTCTGATCGCGTGCGGGCCGATTTCGCCGGCCCGCACGCTCAGACTGCTCGATCAGGTCGCCGACGCCTTGGACAGCCTGCACATCCGCGGTCTTGTGCACCTGGACGTCAAACCGGCCAATGTGCTGGTCACCAGTCGGGAGTCCGCGCGCGAGCACGTCTACGTCGCCGACTTCGGGTTGACCCGCCGGGGCGCGACGGGGCACCGCACGCGCGGTGGCGACTTTCTCGGCTCGCCCACCTACGCCGCGCCCGAGCATCTGCGCGGCGAGCCGCTCGACGGGCGCACCGACCAGTACGCGCTGGCCTGCGTGCTGTTCGCGTGCCTGACCGGCAGCCCGCCGTTCCAGGGCGACGTGCCGACTGTGATCAAGGGGCACCTGGCCGAGGATCCGCCGTCGGTGTCGCGGCTGATCGCGTTGCCGGCGGCCCTCGACGAGGTGGTTCGCCGGGGGATGGCGAAGAACCCGCCCGAGCGGTACGACAACTGCGTGGAGTTGATCTCCGCGGCGCGCAAGGCGCTGGGTCCGGCGGCGACCTCGGAGCAGCCGGCGGGATCCCCGCAGGCGGCCGGGCCGCCGAGCGGAGAGGGTGGGTCGGCGCAGCCCAATCCCCCGCAGCAGCAACCACAGCAGCCGTCGCCGCCGCCTCAACAGCCGCCCCAACCGCAGCCTCAGCAGCCGCCGGTCTGGGGACAGCAACCCCAGCCGGGTTACGGCTTCCCCCAGCAAGGTCCGTCGCCCCAGCAGCAGCCCTATGGCGCGCCCGGCTATCCCCAACAGCCGACCTACCCGCCGCAACCGGGCTACGGCCCGGCGCCCGGCGGTTACCCCCAACAGCCCCGGGGCTACGGCACGCCGCCCTTCGGCACGCAGTCGCCCTACGGGCCCCCCGGCTACCGTCCGCCCGGCTTCCCGCCGCCCGGTGCGGCCAAGTCCGGTGGCGGGCTGAAGTGGCTGTGGATCTCCCTCGGCGTGCTGGTGGTCGCCGGCGGTGTGATCGCGATCATTCTGCTCAGCGGTGGGGGTTCGCCGACCCCGCAGACACCCGCGCCGACCATCCCGGTGGGTCCCGGCGGCGGCGCCTCCGCCGCCCCGTCGTCGTCGAACGCGCTGCCACCCGAAACCATCCCCATCCAGCCGTCGCCCTGATCCGCCTGCCCGGGTCGGGGGCGTGTGTCCGCCGGGCCGGGAACGGCCGGGAAACGGCCAGGTCAGCGCCGCGCGCCGTAGGCACGGCGCGTTGTCGCCGTGCCCGGACGAGCGCCACGCGTGCCGCCACGATCGGGCGACCGGCGTGACCTGCGGTTCTTGCACTCTCCCCCCGAGAGTGCTAAACACGGTCTTGGCACTCGGCACCGTCGAGTGCCAGGCAAGCGGTCGCCGACCGTTCGCCTGAAGGTCGGGACGGTGAGGCCGAGTCCGGGGAACCGGGCGAGGTCGTCCGTCGCGGGCACCGAGCCTGGCCGAGGACATGTCCTGCTGCTGGCATCTAGGACGGCCAAGCAGCGCCCAATACCGGAGGACAACACCGCAATGGCCAAACTGATCGCGTTCGACGAGGACGCCCGCCGCGGTCTCGAGCGTGGCCTCAACACCCTCGCCGAAGCCGTCAAGGTGACGCTTGGCCCCCGTGGCCGCAACGTCGTGCTCGAAAAGAAGTGGGGTGCGCCGACGATCACGAACGACGGCGTCTCCATCGCCAAGGAGATCGAGCTCGAGGACCCGTGGGAGAAGATCGGGGCCGAGCTCGTCAAGGAAGTTGCCAAGAAGACCGACGACGTGGCCGGTGACGGC
>DATJJB010000174.1:0-8891 GCA_035492655.1 Kutzneria sp.
TCCGTTCGCACGCCCTCAAGGCCCTTCCCGTGGTGCTCAACTGAAACCGAATGCCGCTTTCGCGCACGCCCGTCCTGCCCGCTGATCGGAGCCGCGAAGCGCCGGCCGGTCGGGTTCGAGCGTGCGGAAGGCTCTGCCGGGGTTCCGGGCCGATCGGCAGAGAAGATGGGATCACCGGTCGAACAGATGTTTTGTGCGGGCGAGGCGGTTTTTCTTGTCACGGCAAGCAATTAGTGCGGAAGTGCCGGCGTCGAGCGTTCGAATCGTGATCGAAAGCATCCCTCCTCCGAGTGATCATCGGAACCTTCGACAGGAAGATCCACAGGCCAGCAGTCCACTGTGGAGTTGATCACACAGTCCTTTTGGGACAGTGATTTCGCTATTGCGATCCCGGATGTTTCACTGTGTCCGTGACACGCGTTCTTCCTGTGGAATTGGGTCTCGCGGAGCGGTCGGACGCGCAGACATGGCAGCCGATCCTGTTTTCCCTCATCGAAAAATCCGATGCGGAGATGCTCGACGCGCTGTTGGCATCCGACCGCGTGCGGACCGTTCATGACCGGATCGACGACCAGCTGGTGGAGTTGATCTCCGCGAGCGAACCGGGCCGGGTCCGCACCGATGTCGAGTGGGCGGTGGCCAAGGCCGAGGTCCTGGACGGGAAAACGCTTGCGGAGTACGGAAACTGGGTCTGGTACCCGTGGTCGGGCCGGCTGGTGCACGTGTTGCCCCGCGAGCAGTTCCGGCTCGTGCGCACCGACCGCAACCGCGACAAGATCACCCGCGCCGAGCAGGTCACGCTGCTGGACCGCCGGATCGGCGTGATCGGTCTGTCCGTCGGCAACAGCGCCGCGCTGACCTGTGCGATGGAAGGCGTCGGCGGCGCGTTCCGGCTGGCCGACTTCGACCGGCTCGGCCTGTCCAACCTCAACCGGCTGCGCACCGGCGTGCACGAGCTCGGGGTGGAGAAGACCGTGCTGTGCGCACGGCAGATGTACGAGATCGACCCCTACCTCGATATCGAGATCTGGCGCGACGGGCTGACCGCCGACACCGTTGACGGCTTCGTGGACGGGCTGGACCTGCTGGTCGAGGAATGCGACACGGCCTGGGTCAAGATCGCGGCCCGTGAGCACGCACGCCGGCTCGGCGTCCCGGTCCTGATGGACACCAACGATCGCGGCCTGCTCGACGTGGAGAGGTTCGACCGGGAACCGGACCGTCCGCTGCTGCACGGCCGGATCGGCGACACCACCGCGGCCGATGTCGCCGACCTCGACCGGCCGGCGATGATCGCCCTGATGCTGCGCATGGTCGACGAGACCCGGATCAGCCCGGCGCTGTCCGGCGCGATCACCCAGCTCGGCCGCACCCTGAGCAGCTGGCCGCAGCTGGCGTCGGGCACCATGCTCGGCGGCGCGATGGTCACCGACACCGCCCGCCGGATCCTGCTCGGCCGCCCCGTCGCCTCCGGGCGCTTCTACGTGGACCTCGACCGCATCATCGGAGCGTCGTCGTGACCGATGTCCTTGTCGGCGAACACATTCGGCTGCGCCCGCTGCGGGCCGACGACCGTTCGGCCTTCATCCGGATCTACACCAGTCCCGCGCTCACCCGGTTCCTCGGCGTCGACCGGATGGACGCCGACGCGGCCGCGTCGGCGTTCGGCGCGCAGCTGCGGGGCAACCCGCGGCGCCTGAGCTACGCCATCACCGCGCACGACGACGAGACCATGCACGGCATCATCGGGCTGCTGATCGAGGACTACGGCAGCAACGCGATGATCACCGGGCTGGTGATCCTGCCCGGCGCGCCCGTCAGCGGCCACGGCTCCGAGGCCGGCCGCCTGCTGCTCGCGCACGCGTTCGGGCGGCTGGGCCTGCACCGGGTGTGGGCCGGACACCGCAGCGACCACACCCTGATGCGGGACATCATGCTCGTCACCGGCCTGGAACCCGAGGCGACGCTGCGCGAGCTGTTCCGGACCCGGGGGCAGTGGCACGACGTCACCACCTACGCGGCGCTGGCGCACCGCTGGCGGGACGTCGCGACGCCCCACGAGCTGGCGATCATGGACGGTGAACTCGCGCCGGCGTGATCACTTGACGCAGGGCACGCTGCCGCCCTGCAACGTGTCCATGGGACCACCCGCCGCGCTGCTGGAGGTCGACGTCGACTTCGGCGGTGCGGTGGACGATGTCGGCGGCGCGGAGGTGGTGGAGGTCGGTGTGGTCAGGGCGGCGGGCAGGGTGAAGTCGGTGCCGATGACGACCCGGACCGCGCCGGCGGCGACGGTGCTGCCGGTTTCGACGTCGTCGACACCCAGGAAGTCGGCGACGGCGTTGGCGGCGTCGGCGCCGCCGGGACCGTAGTAGACGGTGCTGTGCGAGAGGAAGGACGGACCGGTGAGGGGGTCGCCCTTGGTCGCGCCCTTGCCGGCGAGGACGGTCAGGAGCTGGGCGGCGAGACCGGACTGCTTGCCGGCGTTGACGACATCGACCTTGGCGGCCGGCAGGGTGACGGGTGGCAGGGGAGTGGACCTGTCGCCGATGAGGTCGTGGACCATGGTCCGGATCTGGTTGAGGTCGACGAAGTTGACGTCGTCCTCGCCGACCTTGCCGAAGGACTTGATCGGCAGCGTGACATAGGTGACACCGCCGCTGACCAGACCGGCGGACTGCTGGATGAAGCCCATGAGGTCGAAACCGCTGTCGAACACGAGGTCCTGGGTGGCGGCGCCGACGAGGGCGGACATCTTGGTCGGATCGGCCAGGGTGCCGGCGCTCTTGAGCTGCTGGGCGGCCGAGGCCAGGAAGGCCTGCTGACGGCGTTCGCGGTCGAGGTCGGTGAAGTTCAGCTCGGGATGCACGTAGTCACGGCGCTGCCGAACGAAAGCCAGTGCCTGCGCGGCGTTGAGCGGCTGCTCGCCCTTGACGAAGTTGGCCCCGGAGAAGGAGTCCTGGGTCGGCCCCTGCAGACACACGGTGACCGAGCCGAGTGCCTTGGCCAGGTCGTAGAAGCCGATCAGGGTGACCTCGACGAAGTGGTCGATGGGAATGCCGCCGAGGAAAGCTCGCACGTCGTCGACGGTCTGCTTGCGACCGGCCTCACGGCCCTCGTGCTCCAGCCGCGACCGGTCGGTCACGCCCTGCTTGACCAGCTCCTGCTGTTTGGCGTCCTTGGCCAGCCCGTAGCCTTCCTTGATCTTCTCCTTGGCGATGCCGTCGGGCGCGCCGACGAGTGTGGCGTAGTCGTCACGGGGGATGGAGATCAGCGTGGCCTTGCTGCCGTCGTTGGGCACGTGCAACACCATCATCACGTTGGTGTTGTAGCCGCCCTTGCTGTCGTCGCCGGCGTGCAGCTGGTCGTAGATGTCCTGCGGCAGCGCGTTGCCGTTCTGGTCGAGCCGGCTGTCCAGACCCATGACCAGGATGTTGGTCGCGCCGTCCTTGGACTTCGGCTCGTCCCCGCTCAACGCGGCGGAAGTGCTCAGGCCGGTGCTGAAGTCGTGGTAGAAGGTCCACACGTAGCCGGTCAGGCCCAGGACCAGCAGGGACACCATGCCCAACGCGGTGCGCCCGACGATCAGGGGCCATCGCTGCTTGCGAGCCATTCACGCACTCCACGCCTGTTCGGAGACAACACCTGTCCCTTGACGCCGAACGGCGGCACGCGGTTGCACCACTAGCACGCTAGAAGGCGCACACCACCAGCACGATCGTGGTGGCGAGCTCGCAGGCCGCGCCGAGAACGTCGCCGGTGATGCCGCCGAAGCGACGGCGGGTGTGGCGGATCAGCAGCAGCACCAGGCCCATGGCCAGCAGCACGCCGATCGGGCCGAGCCAAGGCCGGGCGGGGACGGCGAAAACCGAGCCGGCCAGCGCGACGACCGTCCACAGGAGAGGGACAGCGAGGATCTGAGTGCCGGCGACCAAAGCGCCGAGACCCTCCGGCCGAGCCGCCGGCACGGAACGCAGGCAGCACCAGGTGAAGGCCACCCGCCCGCAGAACACGGCCAACAGCACGGCCGGCCACGACTCGACGCCGAAGCAGACGGCTTGAAGCCCAACGCCGACAACAAGGACGACGACGGCGAACGGCCCGGCCCCGCCGGACTTCATGACCTCAAGGGCTCGCTCAGGCGGTCCGTAGCAGCCGAGCCCGTCAGCGGTGTCGGCCAGACCGTCGAGGTGCATGCCTCGCGTCAACAGGGCCAACAGCCCGACGGTCAACAATCCGGCCAACAGCGACGGAGCGCCCAGAACGACCGTGCCCCAAGACAAAGCGGCGGCCAATACGCCCAGCAGCACGCCGACCAGCGGCGTCAGCGAGATGGCATGGGCGGCGACTCGCCGGTCGACGGCGGACGGCCCGGGAACGGGCAGGACCGTCAGCCACGACACGGCGAGCCGAAGCCCGGACCCAGTTACGACGGCGTGCTCGCGGTGTCCTCGGACCGGCCGGAGACACCGGCGTCGCCGAAGGTGGCCATGTCGGTGAGGATCCGCGCGGCCATGGTGATCAGCGGCAGCGCGGCGGCCGCCCCGGAACCCTCGCCCAGCCGCATGCCGAGGTCGATGATCGGCGTCAAACCCAGGTGCCCCAACACGAAGCCGTGTGCCGGCTCGACCGAGCGGTGACCGGCGACCCACCAGTGCCGGGCCCCCGGCGCGAGGTCCTCGGCGACCATCGCGGCGGCCCCGACCACGAGACCGTCGAGCACCACCGGCGTGCGGCGAACGGCGGCCTGGGCCAGGAAACCGGCCATGGCAGCCAGATCCGCGCCGCCGACCGTACGCAGCAGGGCCAGCGGATCGCCGGTGACCTTGCGGGCCCGGCGCAGCGCGTCCCGGATCGCGGCGGTCTTGCGCATCCACGCGGCGTCGTCGATGCCGGTGCCCCGGCCGACCACGGCCACCGGCTCCTCGCCGGTCAGCGCGGCCACGATGACCGCCGACGGCGTGGTGTTGCCGATGCCCATGTCACCGGCGATCAACAGGTCCGCGCCGCCGTCGACCTCCTCGTCGGCGATGGCCCGACCGGCTTCGACGGCCCGGCGCGCCTCGTCCTCGGTGAGCGCGTCCTCACGGTCGATGGACCCGGACGAGCGCCGGATCTTGTGCCGGCTGACCTGCTCCGGCGTGTCGGCGTCGACCGCCATGTCCACGACCCGCACGGTCGCGCCGGCCACCCCGGACAGCACGTTGATCGCGGCCCCGCCGGTCATGAAGTTGGCCACCATCTGGCCGGTGACCTCGGGCGGGAAGGCCGACACGCCGTTGCGGGCCACGCCGTGGTCGCCGGCGAACACCACGACCCGGGACCGGGTGAACGGCCGCGGCGGGCACTTGCCCTGGCACGAGGCGATCCACACACCGAGCTCCTCCAGCCGGCCGAGCGAGCCGGCCGGCTTGGTCAGCCGCTCGTGCCGGGCGGCCGCCTCGCGCCGCGCCTCCACGTCCGGCGGTTCGACGGCGGGGAACTCGATGCTCGTCACCAGAAGGTCCTTTCACTTCAGCCGGAGGGGCAGCCCGGCGACGAGCAGCAGCACCTCGTCGCACACCTGGGCCAGCCCGGCGTTCAGGGCGCCCAGTTCGTCGCGGAACAGCCTGCCAGAACGGGTCGCGGGCACCACGCCCAACCCGACCTCGGCCGACACCAGCACCAGTGGGTCCACGCGCCGCGACACAGCGTCAACGAGCGCGTCACAACGGGCCCGGGCCATATCGACGGGACCCTCCCAGGCGCCGGTGTCGTCCAGCACGCCGGTCAGCCAGGTGGCCAGGTCGTCGACCAATACCGTGCCCGGGACCGAAAGCGCCGCCGGTAGATCGGAAGTCTCCACCGTGGACCACTCCGCCGGCCGCCGGGCGACGTGCGCGGCGATGCGGGCCTGCCACTCGGTGTCGGACGGATCACGTCGTCCGGTCGCCACGTAGGTGACCGCCCCGGTCACGAGGCCTTCGGCGTGGGCCGACTTGCCCGAGCGGGCGCCGCCGAGCACCAGAGTCCGTGACGTCACGGCCGGGACGTTACCTTCTGCCCATGGCGCTGCGATGGCACTACCAGGACGACGACGGCATCGACGTGACCGGGCCGGACCTGGCCTTCGACGACCAGGCCGCCGCCGAGGACTGGCTCAGCGCCACCTGGACCGATCTCGCCGAGATCGACATCACCCAGGTCACCCTGCTCGACGGCGACCAGGTCGTCTACGGGCCGATGAGCCTCAAGCCCTAGCCCGCTCAATGCAGGGAAGGACGCCTTACCTGCATTGAACGCAGGTAAGGCGTCCTTCCCTGCATCACGCGACCATGATCAGGGGGTCTGAGTCAGCATCGGGTCGGTGCGGACGTGGCCCTCCAGGACCTTGTCGATCTGCTCCATGACCGACGCGTCCAGCTTCACGCCGACGGCCTTGACGTTCTCCCGCACCTGCTCGGGACGGCTGGCGCCGATGATCGCCGAGGCCACGTTGGGGTTCTGCAGCACCCAGGCCAGGGCCAGCTGGGCCAGCGACAGGTCGACCGACTCGGCGATCGGCTTGAGCGCCTGCACCTTCTCCAGCAGCTCGTCGAGCAGGAACCGGGAGATGAAGCCCTTGCCCCGCTCGTCGGTGGCCCGCGAGCCCGCCGGCACCGGCTGGCCCGGCAGGTACTTGCCGGTGAGCACGCCCTGCGCGATCGGCGAGAAGACGATCTGGGAGATGCCCTCGCGCTCGCTGGTCGGCACGATCTGCGGCTCGATGACCCGGTGCAGCATGTTGTACTGCGGCTGGTTGGAGATGAACGGCACCTTCAGCTCGCGGGCGATGGCCGCGCCGCGGGTGAGCTGGTCGGCGGTCCACTCCGAGACGCCGATGTAGAGGGCCTTGCCCTGGCGCACGACGTCGGCGAAGGCCAGGAAGGTCTCCTCCAGCGGCACCGTCCGGTCGAACCGGTGCGCCTGGTAGACGTCGACGTAGTCGGTCTGCAGCCGGCGCAGCGAGCCGTTGATCGACTCCAGGATGTGCTTGCGGCCGAGGCCGCGGTCGTTGGGGCCGCCGGGACCGGTCGGCCAGAAGACCTTGGTCAGGATCTCCAGGCTCTCCCGGCGCTGCCCCTTGAGGGCGTCGCCCAGCACCGACTCGGCCTTGGTGTTGGCGTACACGTCGGCGGTGTCGAAGGTGGTGATGCCGGCGTCGAGGGCGGCGTGCACGCAGTCGACGGCCTGATCCTGCTCGATCTGGGAGCCGTGGGTGATCCAGTTGCCGTACGAGATCTCACTGACCGACAGGCCGCTGCGGCCGAGGCGACGAAACTCCATGGTCCGCAGCCTAACCCCAGTTAGTTAGAACAGCTAATGACCTGGAGCGGCTTCAGGCGTCGACGGTCTCGCCCGGGCGGACCCGCGGCCGCGGCACCCGCAGCTTGCGGACCTGGCTGGCCCGGGTGAACGTGTACCAGATGGTGCCGGCGGTGCCGACGGTCTCCTTGGGGAACTTGGTCCGCGCCAGCCGGGTGGCCAGCCGGCCCAGCATGATCGCCTCGACCACCATGGCCAGCAGGAACACCAGGCAGGCCAGCATCACGTACTCCTGCACCGGCAGCGTCGGCACCGCGATCTGCAGGAAGTACGAGGCCAGCACCAGGATGGCCAGCGGCATGAACAGGCCCATCAGGTTGCGCCGGGAGTCGATCACGTCCCGCACGAACGCCTTGACCGGGCCGCGGTCCTTGGGCATGAGGTAGCGCTCGTCGCCGGACATCATCTTCTCGCGGCGCTCGCGCTGCTCGGCGCTGCGCTCCTCGCGCGTCAGCTTCGGCGCGTTCGCCCGCAGCTCGCGGGACCGCTTCAGCGCTTCGCGCTGGGTGCGCGGCGGCGGCGGCACCGGACCGCGACGGCGGCCCTCGGCCTCGACCCGCCTGGGCGTGGCCCGGCCCTTGCGCGCGGTCTGGCCCTTGCCCAGCTCTGTGCCCGAATCGACATCCACCGCCCCGTTCTCGGTGGTGGTGTCGTCGTCGGCTGAGTTGCGGCGCAAGAACCTCACGTCACCAGGGTAAGCCAGGCCACCAGAGGTAGTTTCAGCGCCATGCGCGTACTCGTCGCACCAGACTGCTTCGGCGGCACGCTCACCGCGTTGGAGGCGGCCGAGGCCATCGCGGCCGGCTGGCGCCGCACCGCGCCGGCGGACGACCTGCTGCTACGTCCGCTGGCCGACGGTGGCCCGGGCTTCGTCGAGGTGCTGCACGGAGCCCTCGGCGGCGACATCCATGAGGCCCGCGTGACGGGTCCGCTCGGCCAGACCGTGACGGCGCGGTGGCTCGCGCACGACGGCACGGCGTACATCGAGTCGGCGCAGGCGTGCGGTCTGCACCTGACCGACCGCCGCGATCCCGAACTGTCGACCACGTACGGCGTCGGCGAGCTCATCGCGGACGCCCGCAAGGCCGGCCTGCGGACCGCCGTCGTCGGGCTCGGCGGCTCCGGCACGACCGACGGCGGCGCGGGCATGATCCGGGCCCTCGGCGGGCACGTGACCGATGACACAGGGGCCCCGATCGGCCCCGGCGGGACGGACCTGGCCCGGGTCGACAAGGTCGTGCTGCCCGAGGTCGGCATCGCCCTCGTCGCGGCCTCCGACGTGGAGAATCCGTTGCTCGGCCGGCACGGCGCGGCCCGCACGTTCGGGCCGCAGAAGGGCGCCGACGACGAGGCCGTCGAACGGCTGGAGGCGGGCCTGACGAGGTGGGCCGAGGTGCTCGGGCCGGACGTCCATGACCGGCCCGGAGCCGGTGCGGCCGGCGGTCTGGGGGCCGGCCTGCTGGCCCTCGGTGCCGAGTTCACCTCCGGGTCGGCCCTGGTCAGGACGTTGACCAGGCTGGACGAGGCGCTGGACGAGGCGCGGCTGG
>DATJJB010000175.1:0-37410 GCA_035492655.1 Kutzneria sp.
CACGGGCAGCAGTTCCTTGGGGACGGCCTTGGTCGTCGGCAGGAAGCGGGTGCCCAGGCCGGCAGCGGGCACGATGGCCGTGTGGAAGGCGCTTGGCGAGCTCATGGACGAGAAGACTATCCGTCACTCTGCGAGGTGGGATCGTGACACCGACCGGGCCGGACCCGGAGAAGGACATCTGGCGGAAACGCCTGGTCAAGGCCCGTGCCGAGCTGTCAAGTGAGGTTCGGGCGGCGGAGGCGCAAGCGCTTGCCGACGCGGTGTCGGCCGTGGGGTGGCCGGCCGCCACGGTGTGCGCGTACGTGCCCGTCGGCACCGAGCCGGGGTCGGTGGCGATGCTCGACGCGCTGCGGGCGGCGGGCCGGCGGGTGCTGCTGCCGATCGTCACCGGCAAGGAGCCGCTGGACTGGGGCGTGTACTTCGGGGCCGACAGCCTCGTGCCGGGGCCGTTCGGCCTGCGGGAGCCGAGCGGGCTGCGGCTGGGGCGGGGCGCGGTGGCCAACGCGGACGCTGTGTTGATCCCGGCGCTGGCCGTGGACCGCCGGGGCGTGCGGCTGGGGCGCGGCGCCGGGCATTACGACCGGTCGCTGGTCGGGGTGACGGCCCCGCGCATCGCCGTCGTCCGTGCGGCGGAGTTCGTGGACCGGCTGCCGGCGGAGCGGCATGACGTGCTGATGACGGCGGTCCTCACCCCATCGGGTGGTTTTGTGCCACTGTGACGATTCCCCTTGCTGTTTGCATGGTCACGCCGTCGTGGCGCATCATCGTCTTGGCACTCTCTGCACCTGAGTGCCAATACTGACTGCTCGCGGAGGAACCGTGCCGACCTACCAGTACGCGTGCACCGCATGTGGACACCGCTTCGACGCGGTTCAGTCCTTCAGCGACAGCGCGCTGTCCGAATGCCCCGAGTGCGGCGGCAAGCTGCGCAAGCTGTTCGGCTCCGTGGGCGTGGTCTTCAAGGGCAGCGGTTTCTACCGCACCGACAGCCGCAACGGCTCGACCGCGTCCTCGCCGGCCGCCAGCAGCTCGGAGTCCAAGTCCGAGACCAAGAGCGAGACCAAGACGGAGTCGAAGCCGGCCGCGAAGGCGGCGGAGAGTACCTCATCCGCGCCGGCGAAGGCCGCCGCCAGCTGAGTTGTCCACAGGACGCTAGCGCGACACCGGTTGTCCACAGATTCGGGACGGCCGGTGTTTTCGCTGTTCACGGCCCCCTAGCGTGGTTCGCATGGGTGCCAAGCGCACAAGACTCCGCCGCCTGCTGACCACCTCCAGCTGGGCGCGCACCATCCTGTTCCGTCGCGCCGCGGCGGCGTTGCTGGCCGTGCTGGCCGTCGTGCTGGCCGCGGCCACCTTGCTGCACGGCCGGGACAACACCGTCCCGGTGCTGGTCGCGGCCCGGGACGTGCCGTCCGGGGCCACGCTGACCGGCGATGACGTGCGAATACGCAGCCTGCCGGCGGCCTACGCGCCGGCAGGGACGATCACCGACGCCGGCGCGGCGGTCGGCCGGGTGCTGGCCGGCGCGGCCAGGTCCGGCGAGACGATCACCGACGTGCGGCTGGTCGGGCCGGCGAACACGCTGCTGGCCACCGGCAGTCCCGACGCCGTCGCGGTGCCGGTGCGGCTGACCGACGCGGCCGTGGCCGACCTGCTGCGGCCCGGCAGCCGGGTGGATGTGGTGGGCGATCCGGGGGTGTTGGCGAACGACGCCGTTGTGGTCGTGGTGCGACCGAGCGAGGGTGTGTCCGCGAAGGGCCGACTCGTGGTCGTGGCGCTGCCCCGGCAGCTCGCGGCGAAGGTGGCGGCGGCGTCATTGGCGCAACCGGTCACCGTTACTCTGCGCTGATCGTTCGCCCCTCTGAGGAGTCGCAATGCTGAAGGGTTTCCGGGACTTCCTGTTCCGCGGCAACATCGTCGACCTTGCCGTCGCGGTGGTCATCGGCACCGCGTTCACCGCGCTGGTCACGGCGCTGGGCGCGGCTTTCATCAACCCGCTGGTGAAGGCCATCACCGGTGGCGACATCGGCGGTCAGTTCACCGTCGCCGGCGTGACCTTCGACTACGGCCTGTTCATCACGGCCGTGATCAACTTCGTGATCATCGCCGCCGTCGTGTACTTCCTGATCGTGGTGCCGGTGCAGCGCATCACCAACCGCTTCAAGAAGCAGGAGGACGAGAAGCCGTCCGCGCCGACCGACATCGAGCTGCTGACCGAGATCCGCGACCTGCTGCGGTCCCAGCAGGGCCAGCGCTGAGCGTCGCCGGCTAGCGGTCCTCGTGGTGGGGCGGGCGGTTCTCCTCGTACCAGCTGTCGCCGCGGTCGCGGCGGCGGTCCGGGTCGCGCTCGTCGCTGGTGGTGTCGGGCAGCACGTCGCCGAACACCTCGCCGAGGCGCTTCTGGTCGGGGCGGCGGGTGGTCTCGGGCTCTTCGCGTGGCTGGGTCACCCGTCCATCGTCCATCATGGGCAGCGGAGGCTGTCCGCGAGCACGAGACGGGGGAACCCCAGATGACGTTCTTCGACAAGGCCAAGGACATGGCCAACGAGCTGGCCGACAAGGCGGCGCCGCTGCGGGACAAGGCCACCGAGGTGGTCAACGACCTCGCGGAGAAGGCGGAGCCGCTGCGCGAGAAGGCCCAGCCCTATCTGGACCAGGCCGGCGAGGCGATCTCCAAGGGCGCCGACGTTGCCGCGAACAAGATGGACGAGCTGACCGGCGGCAAGTTCAGCGAGGGCGTGCGCGCGGTCGGCGACAAGGTCGGCGAGCTGTTCAACAACGACAAGAAGTGAGTGGACCGGTTCGGGCCGCCGCCACGGTGGCGGCGGCCCGGACCGGACCGCGATCAGACGTCGTCGAGGCTGGACAGCTGCTCGATGACGTGCGGGACCAGCGCGGACAGCGTGGCCATGCCGTCGCGGACGGCCCCGCGCGAGCCGGCCAGGTTGACCACCAGGGTGCTGCCGGACACGCCGACCAGGCCCCGGGAGATGCCGGCGTCCACGGCCCCGGCGGCAAGGCCGGAGGAGCGCAGCGCCTCGGCGATGCCCGGGATGGGGCGGTCCAGCACGCCCTGGGTGGCGTCGGGCGTCTGGTCGCGCGGCGACACGCCGGTGCCGCCGACCGTGACGACCAGGTCGACGCCGCCGATCACGGCGGTGTTGAGCGCGTTGCGAATGCCGACGACGTCGCCGGACACCGCGACCACTCCGTCGACGATGAAGCCGGCCTCTTCCAACAGCTCGGTCACCAGCGGTCCGATGGTGTCCTCGTGCTCGCCGTGCACCACCGCGTCGTTGACGATCACGACGAGGGCACGGCCGAGGCGCTGCGCACTGCGTTCCATGCCACCAACCTAGCGGTCGAGTGGATCTGACGGTTCTGTGACGTACCGTGCCGCGGGCGACCACGCCGGCCGGAGTGCCCATAACGTCGGGGACGTGCGAGTCCTCATCACCGGCGGGGCCGGCTTCATCGGCTCCCATGTCGCGGACGAACTGGCCGAGCGTGGACACGACGTGGTCCTGCTCGACGCCCTGCTGCCCAAGGCGCACGGCACGCCACAGCCGCCGTCGTGGACGGAGCGGCACGAGATCGTGCTGGGCGACGTGCGGGACGGCGAACTGTTGGACAAGCTGCTGGCCGGCGTCGACGTGGTATGTCACCAGGCGGCGGTCGTCGGCCATGGCGTCGATCCGCAGGATGCCCCGGAGTACGCCGCCCACAACGACTACGGCACGGCCGTGCTGCTGGCCGCCATGCACCGCGCCAAGCTGCGGCGGCTGGTGCTGGCGTCGTCGATGGTCGTGTACGGGGAGGGCCGCTACGCCTGCGCCGAGCACGGCGTGGTGCGCCCGCTGCCGCGGCGCCAGTCCGATGTGGATGCCGGCAACTTCGACCCGCGCTGCCCGCGCTGCGACGCCGTGCTGGCGTGGCGCAAGGTGCCGGAGGACGCGCCGCTGGACCCGCGCAGCACGTACGCCGCGACCAAGCTGGCCCAGGAGCACCTCGCCGCCGCGTGGGCGCGGCAGACCGGCGGCAACGTGTGGGCGCTGCGCTACCACAACGTCTACGGGCCGCGGATGCCGCGCGACACCCCGTACGCCGGCGTGGCCTCGCTGTTCCGCTCCGCGTTGCGCAACGGACAGGCGCCGACCGTGCTGGAGGACGGCCGGCAGATGCGGGACTTCGTGCACGTCACCGACGTCGCGCTGATCAACGCCCTCGCCGCCGAGCAGCCGGCCCCGGACGGTGTGCTGGAGGCGCTCAACGTGTGCTCCGGCGACCCGCACACCGTCGGCGAGCTGGCGGTGGAGCTGGCGGCCGCCTGCGACGGCCCCGCGCCGCGGATCGTCGGCGGGGCGCGGCCGGCCGACGTGCGGCACGTCGTCGCCGACCCGGCCAAGGCGTTGGAGCTGCTCGGCTTCCGGGCCCGGGTGGAGTTCGCCGACGGCGTCGCCGACTTCGCGACGGCACCGCTGCGCGACCCCGTCCGCCTCTAGTTCAACCGGGCCAACGCGAGGAACGTCGTGCGATGCATCCGCACCGCGCCGCCGAGAGCCTCGATGGCGGCGTGCACCTCGGACATCAGCGGCGCGAGGCGATCGCCGAGGCGGAGGTGGCCGCTGGTCGTGGCCGCCATGGCCACGAACTCGTCGGCGGAGCACCGGCCGGACGACTTGTACGAGCGGGTGCGCAACGGCATGAAACCGCCCCGCACGAGCGGATCATCGTCGGCGCGGACCGGCGTCCACGCGGCGGTCGATCGCCAGGTCTGCGGCACCTCGGGGGCCAGCCGACGGTAGACGCGATCCAGGGCGTCGACCGCCGCCGTGTCCAGGGCGTAGGAGTTCCACATCCGGGCGACCTTGCCGCCGGGACGCAGCAGCTCGGCGGCCCGGCGGGTCGCGACGGCCGGGTCGACGAAGTGCCAGGAGTCGGCGAAGGTCAGCAGATCGAACTGCCGGTCGCCGGCGTCCCAGGCCTCGAAAGTCCCGATCTCCACGGCGATGCCGTGGCCACGAGCGACCGCGGCCATCCGCTCATCGGGTTCCAGCCCGAGCACGGTCAGGCCCCGCTCGGCCAGCGCGACGGCCGCCTTGCCGGTGCCACACCCGACGTCCAACACCGCGCCGCCGAGGCGTTCCAGGTCGTCGAGCAGCCCTTCCGGCGGTGCCGGACGGTGGCGGTCGTACTGCTCGGCGACGGGCCCGAAGGGCAGCTCCCCCATGCCGGCAACGTTAGACGGCGATGGGGAGTTTGACCTCGAAGCGGCAGCCGGGCCCGTGGTTGTGGGCGGCGATCTCGCCCCGGTGGGCCTCGACGAGCCCGCGGGCGATGGCCAGCCCGAGGCCGGCGCCGCCGTCGCCGGAGGGGGTGCGGGCGGAGCTGCCGCGGAAGGCGACGTCGAAGACCCGGTCGAGCTCGTTGGCGGGGATGCCGCCGCAGGCGTCGTCGACCCGCACGACGGCGTGGTCGTCCTCGGCGTCGACGTGCACGGCGACGGTGCCGTCGGCCGGGGTGTGCCGAATGGCGTTGGAGATCAGGTTGCGGATCACGCGGGCCAGCTCGGGGTCGCTGCCGAGCACGATGGGCCAGGCTTCGGCGTTGGCCTCCAGGTGCACGCCCTTGCGCGCGGCGACGGGGCCCTCGGCGGCGACGGCCTCGCTGATCACGTCGCCCAGCGGCACGGCGGACATGGTCAGCCGCAGCGCGCCGGCGGTGATCTTGGAGAGCTCGAAGAGGTCGTCGACCATGCCGGACAGCCGCTGGGTCTCGGTGCTGATGCGCGAGGCGTAGCCGGCGACGTCCCTCGGCGACGACACGACGCCGTCGGACAGGGCATCGGCCATGGCCCGGATGCCGGCCAGCGGGGTGCGCAGGTCGTGGCTGATCCACGCGACCAGCTCGCGCCGGGACGCCTCGGCGGCGCGTTCGCGGGACCGGGCCTCGCGCTCCCACACGGTCCGCTTGGCGATGCCACGCCCGAGCAGTAAGGCGGCGGGCACGGTGACCAGCGCGACCCAGAGGTACACCAGCATCGTGGTGTTCAGCATGGGGGTGAACATGAAGCCGCTGACCCCGATCACGCCGACCGCGGTGGCGAGCAGGGGAACCAGCACGAGAACGGTCATGGACGTGGCCAGGGAGCGCTCTCCGAGCCACTGGAGCAGGACCAGCCCCAGCAACGCGATCGGCAGCGTGAGGGCGATCGCGTACGGGGCGATGTGCATCAGCTCGACCAGCATGGGCTACCTCATCCCGTCGAAGCGATAGCCGACGCCCCACACGGTGACGATCCGCTTCGGGTTGGCCGGGTCCTCCTCGATCTTCTCCCGCAGCCGTCGCACGTGGACGGTCACGGTGGACTGATCGCCGAAGTCCCAGCCCCACACCCGTTCCAGCAGTTGGGGACGGCTGAACGCCTGGCCGGGGCTGACCATGAAGAACACCAGGAGGTCGAACTCGCGGGTGGTCAGCGCCAGCGGCGCGCCGTTCAGAGTGGCGCTGCGGGCCACGGTGTCCAGGCGCAGGCCGGCGTCCTCGAGCACGCCCATCGCCGGCCCGGCCGGCACACCCTTGGCCCGCCGCAGCACGGAACCGACGCGAAGGGCCAGCTCACGGGGGCTGAACGGCTTGGTGACGTAGTCGTCGGCACCGAGCTGGAGACCGACGACGCGGTCCTCTTCCTCGCCCAGCGCGGTGAGCATGACGATCGGCACCGAATAGCGCTGCCGCAGCCGCCGGCAGACCTCGAGGCCGTCGATGCCGGGCAGCATCAGGTCCAGCACGATCAGGTCCGGCAACTGCTTGGCCACCATTTGGAGAGCGCTCTCCCCGTCCCCCGCGACCGCCACCTCGTGCCCGTCGCGCTCCAGATAGCGGCGCACCACGTCGCGCACCGTCTCGTCGTCGTCGACAACCAGGACCCGTCCAGTCATGTCCTCACCAGTTCGTCAGCACCAGATGGTTGACCGCGAGCGCGGTCAGCGCCTGCGCCGCCAGCCACCACCGGCGGGTCGACGCCGGCAGCAGCGCCGCCGCCGGCACCAGCCACACCGTGAACGGTAGCCAGATGCGCTCCACTTCGGCCTTGCTCAGTCCGGTGACGTCGGCCAGCAGTATCGCCAGCAGGGCCGCACCGGTGATCAGCAGCAGCGGCGACCCCGGCAGCCGGCGCAGGCCGGCGACCGCTGCCGGGCCGGCCGCCAGCACCAGCGCGGCCAGGTCGGCCCATACCCAGTAGGAGTACGGCCGCAGCGCGCCGATGCCCTGGTAGTAGCGCTCGACCACCAGGTGGTAGCCGTCGAACCACCAGAACCCGGCCGCCGCGAAAGCGACGACGATGGCGAGCGCCGCCACCAGAGCCACGATCAGTGCGGCCCAGCGCCGGGTCGCGGCCACTGCCGCCAGGGCCACCAGCCCGAACAGCAGCAGCCCGTACGACAGGAACACGGAGTACCCGAGCAGCAGCCCGCCGGCGATCCAGGCGCTCCAGTGCCGCTGCACCAGCAGCCCGACCGCGAGGGCGGTGACGCCGGCGAACAGGCCGTCGGCCGAGACGCCGACCCACACGGCCCCGGGCAGCAGGATGGAGAAGGGGACGGCCGCCGACGCCAACTCGGCATAGTCGGCGGAGGGCCGGCTGGCGGACCGGAGCAACCAGGGCGCGGCACCACCACGGCTGAGGGAATGGATCGACACCGCGCCGGGGCCGGATCGCAGCGGCGACACGCGGCCGGGGGACCGCGACGGCCGGGGTGCGGCGGCCGGGGCGAGCCAGCGGGGCAGATGCGGCGTGGCGGCGAGATCGGCGTTGGCGAGAGATCGGATCGTCCAAGGCACAGCGAAAGCCGTAAGGCTGCCGATGAGGATCACCACTACGCCGGCCCATGCCCCGCCGCCGAGGCCGAGGCGGTCCAGCCAGACGAAAACCAGCAGTGCGCCGGGTGGGTGGCCGGCGACGTGAGTGGTCCACGAGTCGGGCTGGAAGTCGAGGATGCGGGCGCTGAACGATCGGAGCATGGCCCCGATGTCGGTCACGCCGGGCACCTCGTGGAGGTACTCGTCCTTGGAGGTGAGGCGGTCGGCGATGCCGCGCTGCCAACCGTCGACGAGGGCCAGGGAGAAGGTCCAGGCGACGGCGAGCGGGTAGGCCAACAGCAGCGGTGGGCGCCAGGCGATCACGGCGACGGCGATGAGAACGGCCAAGGGGGTGCCGATGCCGACGTGCGGCAGCCATTCGGCGAACAGTGGGGGTGCGCCGGCGAAGATGTTCGGCACGAACAGACCGACCGCCGTGGCGATGCCCACGAACACCAGTGCCGCGCCGCCAACGACAAGATCAAGGCGCAAACCGATGCGTTGGGCCACCAGCACACCGTAGCGGTCACGCGCGGCCGGATCGCGGTTCGAAAGAACTCCGTAAGACTTGGCGAACCGTCAGCTTTCGGTAACCATACAAAGGGTTCTGCCGGCCGCGCCACGGATCTAGCTTCGGCTGGGTGGATACCGTCGATGTGGTGCTGCCGTGCCTGGACGAGGCATTGGCGCTGCCGGCCGTGTTGAACGCACTGCCGCCGGGATATCGAGCGATCGTGGTGGACAACGGATCGTCGGACGGCTCACCGGAGGTCGCCGCCGCGCACGGCGCGACCGTAGTGCGCGAGTCGCGGCGGGGCTATGGCGCGGCCGTGCACACCGGCCTTGAGCACGCGACCGCTGACATCGTCTGCTTCCTTGACGCCGACGGGTCATTGGATCCACGGCAGCTGCCGGGACTTGTCCGTGCGGTGCGGGACGGCGATGCGGACATGGCCGTGGGGCGGCGAATCCCGCAGGGCCGCGGCAGTTGGCCGTGGCATGCCCGGCTGGGCAATCGAATTCTCGCCGCGCTGATGCGGAAACGGGGCCTGCCGGTGCGGGACATCGCGCCGATGCGGGCCGTCGGCCGCGAACGGCTGCTGGCCCTGAACGTCGAGGATCGGGCCTTCGGTTATCCGCTCGAACTGCTCATCCGGGCCGCCGAGGCGCAATGGCGGGTGGTGGAGACCGATGTCACCTACCGACCGCGGACGGCCGGCACGAAATCCAAGGTTTCCGGCTCGGTGCGCGGAACTCTGCGGGCCGTGCACGACATGGCGGGGGTGCTCCGATGATCGATCGTGCCTGTGTGCTGGTGGTGGCGAAGGCCCCGGTGCCCGGCCTGGCCAAGACGCGACTGACGCCGGCCGCCACGCCCGAGCAGGCGGCTGAGGTAGCCGCCGCGTCGTTGTTGGACTCGCTGGACGCAGTGCTGTCGGTGCCGCGCGTTCGGCGGGTGGTCGCGATGACCGGCGAACTGAAGAAGGCCGCTCGGGCTGCGGAGTTGCGCCAGGTGTTGCGCTGGTTCGACGTGATTCCTCAGCGGGGCGAAGACTTTGCCGAGCGACTGGTGAACGCCCACCGCGATGTCGCCGGCCTGCCGGTGGTGCAGATCGGCATGGACACGCCGCAGGTGACGCCGTGGCTGCTCGGCTCGGCGATCGCCGCCGCACACACCGGCGATGCCGCGCTCGGACTGGCCGAGGACGGCGGTTGGTGGGCCCTCGGCCTAAAGGATCCGTTGCACGCCATGGCCTTGCGCCACGTGCCGATGTCGCAGCCGGACACCGGTCGTCGCACCCTGGACGCCTTGCACGACCTGGACCTGCACGTGTCGCCACTGCCCGTGCTGTCCGATGTGGACACGATCGAGGACGCCCGGCGGGTCGCGGCTTCGGTGCCGGGCAGCAGGTTCGCGGCCGCCGTCGCCGCGATCAGCACGGCGGGGCAGCCCATCTCGTGACCACGACCGAGTTCGATCCCGGGCTGCTCGGCGAGCACTGCTGGCTGGAGTGCGCGAACGGGGAGCGAGTGATGTTGCCGGTGACCAGATGGCAGGAGTTGGACAGCTCGGACGAGTTGCTGCTGGCGGCGTGCCTCGGGCCGACGCTGGATGTCGGTTGCGGGCCGGGGCGGCTGGTCGAGGCCCTCACCCGGCGCGGCGTGATCGCTCTGGGCGTGGACGTCTCGCCGGTGGCCGTCGACCTGACCAAGGCACGTGGCGCGCCGGCCCTGTGCCGTGACGTGTTCGACCGCATTCCCGGCGAGGGCCGCTGGCGGCACGTCCTGTTGGCGGACGGCAACATCGGCATCGGCGGTGATCCGGTGGCATTGTTGCGCCGGGCCCGCGAGCTGCTTCGGCCGGGCGGCAGTGTGTTGACCGAGCTCGACCCGCCCGGCACCGGTCTACGCCGACAACAGGTCCGACTGTCCAGCGTGGACAGCAGTGGCGGCTGGTTCGACTGGGCCCGGCTCGGGCCGGACGGTTTGGCCCGCACGGCCGGCGAGGCCGGCATGGACATCCGATGGTTGAACGAAAGGGGCGGACGGTGGTTCGCCGAGCTACAGCGGTCCTGAGCAGGGACCGCGTGAACGCGCTGCGGGACAGAGTGTTTCGACCGGAGACACGGCTGGGCAGGCTGAAGGCTCGCGCGGACCGATTGCAGGACAAGGCGTTCGGACTGCTGAGGTTCAAGAGCCTTGTGCACGACCCGAAGGTCACCTCCCGGATCGGCAGCTGGCTGGGGATCGCGTTCACCATCTGCTTCGTCACCGGCGTGATCAGCCACTTCATCCAGCATCCGGCGGCGTGGTTCTACTGGCCGAGCCGGCCGGTGAACCTGTACCGGATCACGCAGGGGGCGCACGTCATCTCGGGCGTGGCGGCGATTCCGCTGCTCATCGCCAAGCTGTGGACGGTGTATCCGAAGCTGTTCGAACGGCCGGCGGTGAAGTCGGTGCTGCACGCGCTGGAGCGGATCTCCATTCTGGTGCTGGCCGGGGCGGCGTTCTTCGAGCTGGCCAGCGGCACGTTCAACGCGGCGCAGAACTACCCATGGAGCTTCTTCTTCACCACGGCGCACTACGCGGTGGCGTGGATCGCGTTCGGGTCGCTGCTGGTGCACATCGCGGTCAAGCTTCCGATCATCCGCGAATCGCTGACCAGGGAGAAGCGGCGCGAGATCGACGTCAGCCGGCGGGCGTTCCTGCGCACGACCTGGCTGACCAGCGGCGTGGCCGTGCTGGTGTTCGGCGGCAGCACGATTCCGTTCCTGCGCAACGTGTCCGCGTTGTCGGAACGGTCCGACAACGGCTCCCAGGGACTGCCGGTGAACCGGACGGCCAAGGAAGCAAGCGTGACCACGGTGGATTCGAGCTGGCGGCTGGAAGTCGTCGGCCCCAACGGGACCACGACCTTCTCCCGCGAGCAGTTGCAGTCCATGCGGCAGACCACGGCCGAGCTGCCGATCGCCTGCGTCGAGGGCTGGAGCCAGACGGCCAACTGGAGCGGCGTGCCGGTGATGGATCTGCTCAAAGCCGTTGGGGCACCACAGGGTTCGTCACTGCGGATCAGCTCGCTGGAGAAGGGCGGCCTGTACAACTCGACCACGCTGCCCGGCACGCACACCGCCGATCCGCTGACGCTGCTCGCGCTCAGGTTGGAGGGCAAGGTGCTGGACCTGGATCACGGTTACCCGTGCCGGATCATCGCGCCGAGCCGGCCGGGAGTGTTGCAGACCAAGTGGGTCAAGCGGCTTGAGGTGATCACGTGAAGCCGGTGCGGGCGATCATCGGTCTGCTGGGACTTTCCGCGCTGGCCTGGGGCGGATGGATGGCGTACCCGATGACCAAGGACATCTACACCTGGTTCCTCGGCCCGGCGATCCTGGACGACGCCATCGTGCTGCCGGTCGCCGGCCTGCTCAGCCTGGCGGTGGCCCGCCTGACCAGCCCGGCCTGGCGCTGGCCGCTGCACTTCGGCATCGGGGCCACGGCGGTCATCGTCTACCTGGCGGTGACGGAGATCTGGCGGCCGTACGGCTTTCCGCCGAAGCCGGGGCTGCACGACCGGGACTACCCGACCGACACGCTGGTCACGTTGGCGGTGGTGTGGGCCGTGGTGGTGCTGGCCGGCCTGCTGCGGGCGCGAACGGCCCGGCGGCGGCAAGATCAAGGCGGCGATCCTCCACTCCGAGTGCAGGAAAGCCCCCTTCCAAGCGAAAAAGCGGGGGCGTGAAACGGGACCAGATGGTCGAGCCGGTGAGGGGGTGCCGGCCGAACATCTGGTCCCGTTGGCCCGACCCGATGGCGGAGGGTCGGGGGCGGTCCGGACGGGCGAGCCCCACCCCGAATGAAGGGCAGGCCCGTCCAGGTCTTGAGTCAGTTCTGCACGTCGATCGTCTTGCCGGTCAGCGTGGCCTTCACCGACGAGCCGCTGGCCATGGTGATGGTGACGGTGTCACCGGGGCCGGCGGCGTGTACGGCGGCGACCAGGCTGTCGGCGTCGGTGATGACCCGGTCGTTGATCTTGGTGACGACGTCGTTCTTCTTGACGCCGGCCTTGTCCGCGGCCCCACCGGAGACCACGTCGCTGATCACGGCGCCGGCCTGGCCGTTGGTCGGGTCGGTGACGCTGACGCCGAGCTGGGCCTGGGTGGCCTTGCCGGACTGCACGATCTGCTGCGCGGTCCGCTTGGCCTGGTCGATCGGGATGGCGAAGCCGATGCCGACCGACCCGCCCTGGCTCTGCTGGCTGGAGTTGGGGCTGGAGATGGCCGAGTTCATGCCGATGACCTGCCCCTGCATGTTCACCAGCGGCCCGCCGGAGTTGCCGGGGTTGATCGCGGCGTCGGTCTGGATGGCGTCCAGCACGGTGTCCTGCCGCACCTGCGGCGTGCCCTGCTGCTGTTGCTGCCCGCCGCCGAAGCCGCCGCCGCCGAACGGACCGCCGCCGCCCTGGCCCTGCTGCCCCTGCTGGCCCTGGTTGAGCTCGTCGCCGACGTTGACCGGCCGGTGCAGCGAGGACACGATGCCGGTGGTGACGGTGCCGGCCAGGTCGAACGGCGAGCCGATGGCCACCACCTGCTGGCCGATCTGCAGGCCGTTGGACGAGCCGAGGGTGGCGGTCGGCAGCCCGGACACGTTCTGCGCCTTGATCACGGCCACGTCGGTCGTGGGGTCCCGGCCGATGATCTTGGCCTGGGCCTTGGTGCCGTTCTGGAAGTCGACCTCGATCTGGCCGCCGCCGACCGCGGAGGCGATCACGTGGTTGTTGGTGATGATCTCGCCGTCGGAGGAGACGATGAAGCCGGAGCCCTCGCCCTCCTGCGTCTTGATCTCGACGACGGTCGGCAGCACCTTGTTGGCCACGTCGGTCACCGAGCCCGGCGTCACGTTGGACGCGGTGGCGGCGTTGGACGTGGAGAACAGCGAGCTGTAGCTGCCGGCGCCGTTGGCGGCGACCAGGTAGCCGCCGAGCGCGCCGGCCCCGCCGCCGACCAGCAGTGCCAGCACGGCCACGCCGACCACCAGCTTGGTGCGGGTGGGCTTGCGCGGGGTGGTGTACACCCCGTGCGGCTGCTCGGCGGTCAGCGGGAACTGGTTGCCGCCGGGCGGCATGGCCGCGTACCCCGGCTGCGCGAAGGCAGCCGTCTGCTGGGGACCGCCGACGGGCTGGGTGACACCCTGCTGCCACGGCTGCCCGGTCGGCGGTTCCTGACCCGGCAGGCCCTGCTCCTGCGCGGGTCGCTCCTGGCCCTGCGGAGCCCACGGGCTCCACTCGGGCGCACCCGGGGTGCCCACGGGAGGCTGGTTCTGCGCCTCGTGCTGGACCACCGGCTCGGCGGGCTGTTCGGGCCGCTCGGGCGTGGGCCCTGCGGCACCCGGGATGTTCTCCGTCATGGCAGTAACTGTGCCGGGTGATGCTGAGAGCCGCCTGAGATGAGCCTGGGGGTGTTGTGAGGAATCGACCCTCAGGTTTCAGCCCGGGTTCAGATTGCCCGCAGCCGCTCAGCCACCTGTTCCGGGGCCGTGTCGTTGATCCACACGGCCATGCCCGACTCCGAGCCGGCCAGGTACTTCAGCTTGTCGGCGGTGCGCAGCACCGAGAACACCTCGAGATGCAGCCAGGCCAGGTCACGCCCGGTGCGCACCGGCGCCTGGTGCCAGGCGGCGATGTAGGGCAGCGGCTTGTTGTAGAGGCCGTCCAGCCGCCGCAGCACCTCCAGGTACAGCACGGCGAAGTCGTCCCGTTCCACTTCGGACAACGCCGGCAGATCGGGCACCTGGCGGTGCGGCACCACGTGCACCTCGACCGGCCAGCGCGCGGCCGACGGCACGAAGGCCGTCCAGTGCTCGGACGACGCGACGATCCGGGAACCGGCCGCCCGCTCCGCCGCCAGCACGTCGCCCAGCACGTGAGTGCCATGCGCGGCAAGGTATTCGGCAGCGACCTCGAGCATGCGAGAGGTCTTCGGGGTGACGAACGGGTAGCCGTAGATCTGCCCGTGCGGGTGGCTCAGGGTGACGCCGATCTCCTCGCCGCGGTTCTCGAACGGGAAGACCTGCTCGACGCCGGGCAGCTTGGCGAACGCCTCGGTGCGGTCGGCCCACACGTCGACCACGGTGCGCACCCGGTGCGGCGTCAGCGCGCCGAAGGAGCTGTTGTGGTCGGAGGTGAAGCAGACGACCTCGCAGCGGCCACGGCCCGGCCCGCGGGCCACCATCGGCATGCCGTCCACAGTGGACGGGACATCGGGCACCGACTCGGCGAACGACGGGAACCGGTTCTCGAAGACCACCACGTCGTAGCTCGACTCGGGGACCTCGGTCGGCCGGCCCGGCGAACTCGGGCACAGCGGGCACAGGTCGGCCGGCGGCTTGTAGGTGCGGGTCTGCCGGTGCGCCGCGATGCCGACCCACTCGCCGGTCAGCGGATCGCGGCGGACCTCGCTGTGCGGCGCCTGCTCGGGCAGGTCACGGGTGTCGACGGCGACGCGCTCGGGCGCGGTCGTGGTGTCATCGAAGTAGATGATCTCGCGACCGTCCGCCAACCTCCTCGACGTGCGGCGGATGCTGCTGGTGGATGCCTCGGTCACGCACCGACTCCCTGTTCCTGTGCCTGCTTCGGTGGATCGGCCAGCCGGAGCTCGCCAACGCTCTCGCTCAACACCTGTCTGGCCTGCTCGGAGAGACCGCCGTCGCTCACTAACACGTCGGCCTCGTCGAGGTCGGCGATGGTGGAGATGCCGACGGTGCCCCACTTGGTGCTGTCGGCGACGACGACCACCCGACCGGCGGCGTCCACCAGCGCGCGGTTGGTCTCGCTCTCGTTCAGGTTCGGGGTGGTGAAGCCGGCGCGCGGGGCCATGCCGTGCACGCCGAGGAAGACCACGTCCAGGTGCAGCGAGCGCAGCGCCTGCACGGCGACCGGCCCGACCAGGGCGTCCGACGGCGTGCGCACGCCGCCGGTGAGCACCACGGTCCGATCGGTGCGGCCGCGCTGCTGGAGCACGTCGGCGACGCGAATGGAGTTGGTGACCACGGTCAGGTCGGGCACGTCGTCCAGGAAGCGGGCCATGGTCCAGGTGGTGGTGCCGGCGGAAAGGCCGATCGCGGTGCCCGGCCGGACCAGGTCGGCGGCCAGCCGCGCGATGGCTTCCTTCTCCGGCAGCTGCCGGACCGACTTGGCCTCGAAGCCGGGCTCGTCGGTGCTGCGGCCACCGACCGTGGTGGCCCCGCCGTAAACCTTTTCCAGCAGTCCCCGGCCGGCCAGCACGTCGAGATCGCGCCGGACGGTCATGTCCGAGACCCCGAGCCGGACCACCAGGTCGCTGACCTTGACGGCGCCGATCCGCCGGATCTCCTCCAGGATCACCGCCTGCCGCTGCCGTGCGAGCACCTCACACCTCCCGGACCACGGCGACCCCGCCCGCCGGGACCGGCAGACCGCCGGACGTTTCGACACCGGAGATCAGTTCCACGCCGTGCACCGGCAGGACCACGTCCTCGCCGGTGTGGTTGATCGCCACCAGCCAGGATATCCGCTCGCCGCGCCGTCGCACGACTTCAACCCCCGGCGGGGCGGCGACGACCGGCGCGACACCGGCCCCGGCCAGCACGTCGGACAGCACCGTGACGGCGCTGTCGGGCTCAAGGGTGGTGGCGAGATACCAGGCCACGCCGTCCCCGAATTCGTTGCGGGTGACCGCCGGCACCCCGGCCAGCGGACCGTCCACATAGGAGGAGAAGACCTCGCAGCCGTTGGCGTGCAGCAGTTCCGACCAGTTCGAGGCGGACAGCCCGCCGGTCAGCGGCACGTTGTCGCCGGGCGTCAGCGGGAAGAACTCCTCCACCCTTACGCCGAGCAGCTCACCGAACGCGCCCGGGTAGCCACCGAGCCGCACCCGGGAGTGCTCGTCGGCGATGCCGGAGAACCACGTCACCACCGCGTGACCGCCCGCTCGCACGTAGTCCTCGAGCCAGCGGGCCTCGTCGTCGGTCACCTGGTACAGCGACGGCACGACGACCAGCCGGTAGCCGGTCAGATCGGCCGACGGCGGCACCACGTCGACCGTGACGCCGAGCTGCCACAGCGCCCGATACACACCGAGCGCGGTGGCGTAGTAGTCGAAGTCGGACGTCGGATGGGCCGGCTGCTCGGCCGCCCAGGCCGACTCGAAGTCGTAGACCAGCGCCACCTGCGCGTCCACAGTGGACCCGAGGAGCTCGGCGAGGTGGCCGTACTCCTCGCCCACCTGGGTGACTTCGCGGTACACCTTCGTGTCGGTGCCGGCGTGCGGCAGCATCGCCGAGTGGAAGCGCTCGGCGCCGGCCCGGGACTGCCGCCACTGGAAGAACAGCGTGCCGTCGGCGCCACGCGCCAGGTGCGAGTACGAATTCCGGCGCAGCTCACCGGCCAGCTTGGCGAAGTTGCGCGGCTGCCAGTTCACCGCCGAGGTGGACTGCTCCATCAGCAGCCACGGCTCGCCGCGGGACAGGCCGCGCACGAGGTCGGCCGACAGCGCCAGCTCGATGTGCCGCTCGGGGTCGTCGGCCCGGGTGTAGTGATCGTTGGACACGAAGTCGACCTCGGCCGCCCAGTGCCAGTAGTTGAGCGAGCCGAAGGTCCAGTTGGCCATGAAATTGGTGGTCACCGGCACGTCCGGGGTGATGTCCTTGACCACGTCCCGCTCGGCGCAGAACAGGTCCAACAGCGCGTCGGAGCAGAACCGAGCAAAGTCCAACACGTGGCCGGGATTCTGGAACGTCGGCGTCACCCGCGGCGGCAGCACCTGCTCCCAGGCCGAGTAGTGCTGGCTCCAGAAATCGGTGCCCCAGGCCTGATTCAGGCCATCGAGGTCGTAGCGGGCGCGCAGCCAGTCACGGAACACCTCGGCGCACCGGTCGCAGTAGCAGCGGGCCACATGGCAGCCGTACTCGTTGTTGATGTGCCAGGCGGCCAGCGCCGGGTGCTCGCCGTAACGCAGCGCGAGCTTCTCGGTCAGCGCGATCGCCCGGTCGCGGTACACCGGCGAGGTCGGGCAGTAGGCCTGCCGTGACCCGTGTGAGAGCCGCACACCGTCGGCGCGCACCGGCAGCATGTCGGGGTTCGCGCCGGTCAGCCAGGGTGGCGGCGACGCGGTGGCGTTGGCCAGGCACACCCGGATGCCGCCGTCGTGCAGCAGGTCGAGGACCTGGTCCAGCCAGCCGAAGTCGAACCGGTTGTCGGCGACCTCGATACGGGCCCAGCCGAAGATGGCGACGCTGACCAGGTTCACCCCGGCCCGCCGCATCAGCTCCACGTCCTGCTTCCAGACGTGCTCGGGCCACTGCTCGGGGTTGTAGTCACCGCCCCAGCTCGGGCTCGCCAGTCCGGTCGGCCATCCGGTCACGAGGGAAGCGTGGCCTACACATCACCAAACGTCAACACACTCAAACAGGCTACGACTTGGTAACTGTTAACCCTAACACCGGCCAAACACCCCTGAGCGGACCGTTTCGACTGGTCTACAGGGAGCAACCGGGTGAAACTGGGTCTTGACATCTGTTGTGACGGGTACAACATTGTGCGCAACTTTGTTTGACTCCGTTGGTTCACACGAGAGCAGGAGGGGCCCGATGGCGCGCCCAAGACCAGGCCAACTGCCCACACTCGACCGGCGGTCGGTGCTCAAGGTGCTGCTCGCGGGCGCCGGTCTCGCGGCCGTGCCGGGGCTGGCGGCCTGCGGCTCCGGCAGCTCCGGCGCCGACTCCAAGACCGTCACCTTCGGGTCGAACTACTCCGACCCGGTGCCGCGCAACGCGATCAAGGCGGTGCTGGACGGCTTCAAGACCGACGGGCTGACCGTCACGGCCAACACCAAGGACCACAACACCTTCCAGCAGCAGATCAACAACTATCTGCAGGGCCACCCGGACGACGTCTACAGCTGGTTCGCCGGCTACCGGATGCGCTACTTCGCGTCCAAGGGCCTGGCGCTGGACATCTCCGACACCTGGACCGCGCTGGGCGACAGCTTCAGCGCCGCGCAGAAGGAGGCCTCGACCGGGGCCGACGGCAAGCAGTACTTCGTGCCGTTCTACTCCTACCCGTGGGCGCTGTTCTACTCCAAGTCGACCTGGGCCAAGTACGGCTACCAGCCGCCGAAGACCTTCGACGAGCTGATCACGCTCGGCAACAAGATGAAGGCGGACGGGCTGACCGCGCTGGCCGTCGGGCAGGCCGACGGCTGGCCCCAGCTGGGCACCTTCGACCAGCTCAACCTGCGCACCAACGGCTACGACTTCCACATGAGCCTGATGGCCGGCAAGGAGGACTGGAAGGGCGCCAAGGTCAAGGCGGTCTTCGACAACTGGAAGCGGATGCTGCCGCTGTACCAGGACAACGCGCTCGGCCGTAAGTGGGAGGACGCCGCGCAGGGCGTGCTGGCCGGCAAGTCCGGCATGATGGTGATCGGCTCCCAGCAGATCGGCCAGCAGTTCGCCCAGAAGCTGGACGACCTGGACTTCTGCGCCTTCCCGACGATCGACCCGCAGTGGGGCACCGACACCGTCGAGGCGCCGATCGACGGCTTCATGATGTCCAAGAAGGCCGTGAACGTGGACGGCGGCAAGAAGCTGCTGACCTACCTGGCCAGCCCGCAGGCCCAGCTGACCTACCTCAAGAGCGACCCGACCTCGATCGCGGCCAACGCCAAGGTCGACGAGGGCACGTACAACGCGCTGCAGAAGAAGTGCGTGCAGTTCGTCTCCGAGGCCAAGCACATCACCCAGTTCCTGGACCGGGACACCGACCCCGGTTTCGCCTCCGACGCGATGACCAACGGCATCAACAAGTTCCTCGGCGACCCGAACTCCGTGGACAGTGTGCTGAGCGGCCTCGCCGAGCAGGCCAAGTCGATCTTCACTGGATGAGGCAATGACCCTGGCAGAACAGTTGGACGCGGGGACCGGGACCACCCGGCCCCCGCGCCGGCGCGCCCGCCGCAAGTCGACGGCGCTCAGTCTTACCGACCGGATCGTGCTGCTGCTCATGGTCGGCATCCCGGCGGTGGTGCACGTCGCACTGGTGTGGGTGCCGACCATCGGCTCGATCGTGCTGTCGTTCAGCGAGTGGGACGGCATCGGCGGCCTGTCCGACATCAAGTGGATCGGCACCAAGAACTACGTCGACGTCTTCACGGCCTATCCCCGGTTCTGGCCGGCGGTGGCGCACAACCTGATCTGGCTGGTCTTCCTGATCGTGATCCCCACCGCGTTCGGGTTGCTGATGGCGGTGCTGCTGGACCGCAAGATGCGGTTCAGCTCGATCTACCAGAGCATCCTGTACCTGCCGGTGGTGCTGTCGCTTGCCCTGGTCGGCTTCATCTGGCAGCTGATGTACGAGCCGGACAAGGGCCTGGTCAACAACCTGATCGGGCAGGTCGGCCACATCAACTGGCTCGGTGACTCCAGCATCAACCTGTACGCCGTGCTGGTGGCCGCGGCCTGGCGGCACACCGGCTACGTGATGCTGCTGTTCCTGGCCGGCCTCAAGGCGCTCGACCCGGCGCTGAAGGAGGCCGCCTCGCTGGACGGGGCCAACTCCTGGCAGACGTTCTGGCGGGTCACCTTCCCGGTGCTCAAGCCGATCAACATCATCGTGCTGGTGGTGACGGTGATCGAGGCGCTGCGCGCCTACGACATCGTGTTCATCATCAACCGCGGCCGCAACGGCCTCGAGCTGCTGTCGATCCTGATCACCGACAACATCATCGGCGAGTCCAGCCGGATCGGCTACGGCTCGGCCATCGCCGTGGTGCTGCTGGTGATCTCGCTCGGCTTCATCATCACCTACCTGGTCCAGGTGTTCCGCAAGGAGGAACGGTCGTGACCGCGGACACGCTCGCCAGCCGGCTCGTCACCGCGCCCGCGCCGTCGCTCACCCGGCAGGGCAACCGGCTGAACGCGACCAGGGTCGCGCTGCACACGTTCCTGGTGCTGACCTGCCTGGTGTGGCTGGCCCCGCTGCTGTGGGCGGTGTTCGCCTCGTTCCGCACGTATCAGGACACCGCGACCAACGGCTACTTCTCCTGGCCGCGGGAGCTGACGTTCACCAACTTCGTCACCGCGTGGACGCAGGCCGACCTGCCGCACTACTTCCTGAACACGCTGGTGATCACGTTGCCGGCGGTGGCCATCACGCTGTTCTTCTCGTCGATGGTGGCGTTCGTGGTGTCGCGGTTCAGCTTCCGGTTCAACCTGACGCTGCTGATGGTGTTCACCGCGGGCAACCTGTTGCCGCAGCAGGTGATCGCCGTGCCGCTGTACCGGATCTACCTGCTCACCCCGCTGCCGAGCTGGCTGTCCGACAGCGGCTACCTGCTGGACTCGCAGTTCGGCCTGGTGCTGATCCACGTGGCGTTCCAGACCGGCTTCTGCACGTTCGTGCTGACGAACTACATGAAGACGATCCCCAAGGAGCTCACCGAGGCGGCCCGGGTCGACGGCGCCGGCGTGCTGCGGCAGTACTGGCAGGTCATCCTGCCGCTGTGCCGGCCGGCCCTGGCCGCACTGGCCACGCTGGAGTTCACCTGGATCTACAACGACTTCCTGTGGGCGATCGTGCTGATCCAGACCGGCGACAAGATGCCGATCACCTCGGCGTTGAACAACCTGTCCGGCCAGTACTTCACCGACAACAACCTGGTGGCGGCCGGTTCGCTGCTGGCGGCGTTGCCGACGCTGGTGGTGTTCTTCGCGCTGCAACGGCAGTTCGTCAGCGGTCTGACCCTGGGCTCGGCCAAGGGATAGTCGCCGCGAACACACGACGGCGGCCTGGGCTCGAAGCCCGGGCCGCCGTCGGTTTTTCAGGCCCGGCCCAGGATCTGTTCCACCTGCGCCAGTTCGGACTCGGACAGCGGGCCGTGCGCCAGCGCGCCCGCGTTCTGCTCGACCTGGGCCACCGTGCGGCAGCCCGGGATCGGGATGGTGCGGGGCGAGCGGGCCCACAGCCAGGCCAGCGCGCCCTGGGTCAGCGTGCGGCCGCCGGACGTCAGCACGTCCACGATCGCGTCCCGCTTGGCGGCAAAGGACGCCACCGGCTTGCCGTCGGCGAAGTAGGACAGCCACTCCGGCTGCTTGAGCCGCACGTCGTCGTCGGCCAACGTGATCGTGGACCAGTCACGCTGGCTGAGCAGGCCCATGGCCAGCGGGCCGCGGCACAGCAGGGCCAGGTCGTGCTGCTCGGCGACGGCGTACATCTCCGGGCGGTCGTTGAGCACGTTGGCCTCGGCCTGCACGACCGTGCAGTGCTCGCCGGCGCCGAAGAAGGCGGCCCGCTCGGGGTCGTCGGTGCTCCAGCCGTAGCCGCGGATCAGGCCCTCGGCCACCAGCTCCTCGGCGGCGCCCCGCAGGTCCTCGGCCAGCGACACCTCCAGGTCGGACAGGTGCAGCTGGTAGATGTCGACGTAGTCGGTGCGCAGGCGCTTGAGCGAGGCGGCCAGCGCCCCTCGCATGTACGCCGGCGTGTGGTCGGCGCCGGTCAGCTGACGGGCCTCGCCGTCGATGACGTTGCCCCACTTGGTCGCGTAGACGACCTGGTCGCGCGTCCGCTCGAAGGTCTCGCCCAGCAGCTCCTCGGCGTGCCCGGTGCCGTACGCGTCGGAGGTGTCGAACAGGGTCACGCCGAGCTCGACGGCCCGCCGCAGCGCCCGCACCGACTCGGCGTCGTCGGTCGGCCCCCAGCCCAACGCCTGGTCACCGGCCCAGAACGGGCCGCCGAGCGCCCAGGTGCCGAAGCCCATCGCCGCCACCTCGACGCCGGAACTACCGATGGCCCGATTCTCCATAGTTCTTTCCCTCCAGCAGTTCGACGACCTGGCGTTCGCACCCGCATCTGGTGCTGAAAAAGCCAAGTGGCCTCCATCCTTCCGGGAGCGCCACCCCTATCGACCACACCCTATAGCCACCGTACCCGTCCGTCAAAACCTGACAGAAATCATCTCGGCCGCCGCCGTACACCGATTCCCCTTCCCGCGAAACGAAACGGCAACGTTCGCAGGGAACGGAATTCGCACGACGACGCCCCAACACCGTCGCGCTAGCTTCTGATCAAGCCGCCCTGCATTGCCTTTCGAATCGCATCGACTCGCGACACCGCGCCCAGCTTCGAATAGATGTTGGTCAGGTGCCGTTTGACCGTGCCCTCCGCTATGTAGAGCCGGGTCGCTATCTGGGTGTTGCTGAGCGCCTGCGCGGCCAGTTCCAGCACGCTGCGCTCCCGTTCGGAGAGCATGCCGGCCACCGCGCCGGTCAGCCGTAAGCCGGCCATCGTCTGCCGGGGCACGGACAGCAGCACGTTGTCCCGTCCCCTGGTCACCGAGCGGATCGCCGCCACCAGCTCGTGGCCGACGATACTGCTCTTGACCAGGTAGGCGGCGATGCCGGCCTGCAGCGCCTCCTGCACGATGGCCGGGTCCTCGCACATGGTCAGCACCACCGTCCGGCTGCCGGGACAGCGGGCCTGCAACTCGGCCAGCAGCCCGCCGGCGTAGGCGTCGGTCATCTCGATGTCCAGCATCACGATGTCGGGCATGAACTCGGTCGCGACGGCCAGCGCGTCCGCGCTGCTCGCGCCCTCGGCGACGACCCGGATGTCGGGCTCGGGCTCGAACAGATTGCGCACGGCCTCCCGGAACATGGCTATGTGGTCGAACAGGACGACCTCTATGGCATCTTCGCTAGTCCGGTCCACGCCAAGCCCCCAACCGCGCATGTACCCAGAGCACTCCAGACATCACCGATGGTAGGGCCGGTCAAATCGGACGCGCCAGCGTTCTCGAGCCGTTCTCGACCGACTCATTAGGTATGCGCCTAATCGGGTACGACCTGGGTGGTACGACCTCGCCACCTAACGCGACACCCCACTCGATCAATTGCCCACCTCATTGCCGGGCCACCCAACGTCCCCCTACCGTCGATTCCGAGCGAAAGGGGAGAACGTTGGCCGACCTACTGACCATCGAAGACTGCGAACAACTGTCCGTTAAACAGGTGCACGACCTGTACCGCAAATACGTCAACCGCAGCCAGGTGTCACTGATGACCTCGTTCGGCTTCGGCCGTGAACTGGTCGAGCGGGCCGAGGGCGCCTATATCCATCTCCGTGACGGCCGCAAGATCCTGGACTTCACCGGCGGCGTCGGCGTGCTCAGCCACGGCCACAACCACCCGCGCATCCTGGCGGCCAGGAAGCGTTTTCAGGACCAGCAGCGGATGGAGGTCCACAAGACCTACTTCTCGCCGTACATCGCCGCGCTGGGCAACAACCTGGCCCAGCTGCTGCCCGGCGACCTGTCGATGTCCTTCTTCCCCAACTCCGGGGCCGAGGCCGTCGAGGGCGCGGTCAAGCTGGCGTACAAGTACCACGGCGGCCGGCGGCAGCGGATCCTGCACGCCGACATCAGCTTCCACGGCAAGCTGCTCGGCTCGGGCAGCCTGACCGGCAGCCCGCAGAAGAACTTCGCCTTTCCCGGCATCCCGGGCGTGGAGACCTTCACCTACGGCGACCTGGACTCCGTGCGCCGGCTGGTCGCGCGGGCCCGCACCGCCGACGGCGGCTGCGACGTGTACGCCATCCTGATCGAGCCGTTCAGCGCGTCGACCATGCGCTACTGCTCCGAGGAGTTCCTGCGCGGCCTGCGTGAGCTGTGCACGGCCGAGGACATAGTGCTCGTCTTCGACGAGATCTACACCGGCTGGGGCAAGACCGGCAGCCTGTTCTACTTCACCCGCTACGACGGCCTGGTGCCGGACGTGCTGACCACGTCCAAGTCCTTCGGCGGCGGCAAGTCCTCGATCTCGGCCTACATCGCCCGGGAGTCGGTGTTCCGCAAGGCCTACGACAACCTCGGCGACGCGCTGATGACCAGCACCAGCACCACGTACTACGGCTTCGGCGAGGAGTGCGCGACGGCCATCGAGGCGGTGAACATCGTGGTCGACGACGACTACCCGGCGCGGGCACGAGACCTGGACCGCGTGCTGGCCCCCGGTCTGGAGCGCATCGCCAAGCAGTTCCCGGACATCATCGCCGGCACGGTCGGATCCGGTGCCCTGCACGGGGTTTTCCTCGACGGCGGCCCGAAGCTGCTCGATCTGGCCGCACGCCTCGCGCCCGGCGGCTTCCGCCAGGACCCGCAGTTCCGCACCAAGCTGATCACCTGCGCGGTGATCAACGCGCTGTACCGCGATCACGACATCTACACCTACTACACGCTCAACGGCAGCAATCCGCTGGTCGTCGGGCCGCCGCTGGTGGCGACGACCGACGAGGTCGAGCGCTTCCTCGACGCCTTCGAGCAGACCCTGTCGCAGGGCATGACCAAGCTGCTGGCCCGGTTCGTCAAGGAGAAGGTGGGTTCGCTGTGGGCCTGACCATTGTCGTCACCGGCGGGGCGGGCATGCTCGGCTCGCACCTGGTGCAGCGGTTCGTGGCCGACGGCCACGCGGTGCGCAGCCTCGACCTGCGCGCGACTCCCGACACCGGCGACTGCCAGCAGTTCGTCGGCGACATCCGCGACCCCGACCTGCTGGCCAAGGTGGTCAACGGGGCCGACGCGGTGGTGCACTGCGCCGCCGCGCTGCCCAGCTACCCGGCCGAGGAGATCCGGTCGGTGATCGTCGGCGGCACCGAGAACGTGGTGCGGGCCAGCCGTCGCCGCGAGGTCGAGCGGCTGGTGCACATCTCGTCCACCGCGGTCTACGGCCTGCCCAAGGTCGTGCCGACGACCGAGCGCTATCCGCGGGAGCCGGTCGACCCGTACAGCCGGGCCAAGGCCGAGGCCGAGGAGGTGTGCGAGGCCGCTCGCGCCACCGGCATGTGCGTGCCCATGTTGCGCCCCAAGACTTTTGTCGGCCCTGGCCGGATGGGGCTGTTCTCCATGCTGTTCGAGTGGGCCGAGGAGGGACACCACTTCCCGGTGCTGGGCAAGGGCGACGTGCGGATCCAGATGTTCGCGATGGACGACCTGGTCGACGCCGTGGACACCACCCTGCACGCCAACCCGGACATCGCCAACGACACCTACAACCTCGCTGCCGCTGAGTTCGGCACGATCCGCGAGGACTTCCAGGCGGTGCTGGACGCCGCCGGGCACGGCAAGCGGGTGGTGTCCGTCCCGGCCAAGCCGGCGCTGGCGGTGCTGAGCCTGTTGGAGCGCACCAAGTTGTCGCCGGTGTACGGCCGGCTGCTGCACAAGCTGATGGCCGACTCGTACGTGAGCATCGACAAGGCCCGCGAGCGGCTCGGCTTCAACCCCCGTCTGTCCAATCAGGACGCCATTCTGAAGACCTTCCAGTGGTGGCGGGAAGAACGGGCCGCGGGCAATCTCCGTGGCGGCAGCGGTCGCACCTCGCGCGACCCCTGGCGCCAGGGTGTGCTCGGGCTCGCCAAGGCCTTCTTCTAAGGAGTCAGCTATGGCTACCCCGGTTGTCACCCTGCCGGCCCGCACCACGACCTCCCCCACCCGCGCCGTCGTCGACCTGGTCAGGCTGGCCCGGCCGGGCCAGTGGGCCAAGAACATCCTCGTCATCCCGCTGGCCGTGCTGGACGCGCCGGTCTGGCGGTGGGGCATGATCGGCCAGCTGCTGTGGGCCATCGCGGCCTTCACGCTCGGCTCGGCCGTCATCTACGTGATCAACGACATCGCCGACCGCGAGCGGGACCGCCGGCACGCGGTCAAACGCGAGCGCCCGATCGCCGCCGGGCGGATCTCGCTCGGCTTCGCCTGGGTGTACGCCGCGGCGCTGACGGTCGGACTGGCCGCGCTGCTGGTCGGCCGGCCGATCGCCGCCTGGTGGCCGATCCCGGTCTACCTGGCGCTGAACTTCGCCTACAGCTACCGGCTCAAGCACGTGCCGCTGATCGACGTGCTGGTGGTGGCGGCCGGTTTCGTGCTGCGGCTGTGGCAGGGGCACCTGGCCATCGGCGCGACCCACTCGGACTGGCTGATGATCACCGTGTTTTCCGTGTGCGTGCTGCTCAGCCTGGGCAAGCGGCGGCACGAGCTCGTGGTCAGCGGGTCACAGCACCGGCCGGCACTGCGCGGCTATTCGGTCCAGCTGGCCGATCACCTGATCCTGCTCACCGCCGCGCTGACCATCGCGAGCTACCTGTTCTTCATCAGCACCCTGGCGTCCGTCGGCTCCTATGCCGGCCTGGCCACGCTGATCTCCACGCCGTGCGCGTTCTTCGCGCTGTTCCGCTACCTCCAGACCGTGATGGTCGACGAGGGCGGCGGAAACCCGGTCCGTGTGCTGCTGCGCGACCGGACCATGCTCGCCAACTCGCTGGTGTGGCTGGCCGTGCTGTCGGCCGTGCTCATCACCGCCCACGCGTGAACGGGAAAACCCATGTCTGACAAGCCTCTCGTCTCGGTCATCATCCCCAACTACAACTACGCCAAGACCCTGCGGCTGACGCTGGGTTCGGTGCGGGCCCAGACCTATCCGGCGCTCGAGGTCATCGTGGTCGACGACGGCAGCACCGACGACTCGATCGCGGTGGCCGAGTCCTTCGGCGTCACGGTGCTGCGCACGCCGTCCAACGGCGGCTGCGCCTCGGCCCGCAACCTCGGCGTGCGGCACTCGTCCGGCGAGATCCTGTTCTTCCTCGACTCCGACGTGGCGCTGGATCCGGACGCCATCGAGCAGGCGGTGGCGATCCTGGCCTCGGACCCGACGATCGGCGCGGCCTGCGGCATCTACGACCCGGACCCGCTGATCCGGGACAGCCGCACCGAGGAGTACCGCAGCCTGCAGTACTACTTCTGGTCGGCCAGCTCCGAGGGCAACGTGTCGTTCCTGTTCCCGGCGATGTGCGCGATCCCGCGTCGGGTGTTCGACACCATCGGCCCGTTCAAGACGCAGCTCAAGCAGACCGAGGAGGTGGACTACGGCTACCGCGTCAGCAGTCGGTACCAGCTGCGGCTGACCCAGGCCATCGGCGGCCGGCACGACCACGACCACGCCTTCCGACCGTTGCTGCGCAAGCTGTTCCACCGTGCCCGGCTGCGGGTGCCGCTGTACGCGCGGGCCCGGAAGTTCGCCAAGGGCTTCGAGACCAAGTCCCGGGCCCTGGGCAGCCTGGCGGCGCTGGGCGCGGTGGTGACGCTGGTGCCGGCCCTGCTGCTCGGACCGCTGTGGTTGGTGGTGCCGGCTGCCCTGGCCGTCGAGTCGCTGGCGTGCGACGCTCAGATGTACGGCTTCGTGCGCCGGCGCAAGGGGTTCGCGTTCCTGTTGTACTTCGTCGGCACGCACTTCGTGGTCAACACGGTCATCGCCGCCGGGGTCGGCGTCGGTGTGCTCCAGTGGCTGCGGTCCGCGGCGTTCCGACGCCTGTACGACAGCCTGCCCGGCCAGGCGCCGACGGAGGTGACGGCATGACGGCGGTGGCGGAGGCTCCCGCGCCGGAGGTATCGGCGCCGCGGCGTCGGTTGTGCTGGTTCAGCCACCTGGTGCTCGTCGCCGCGGCGGCCTGGCTGGTGTTCACCGTGCTGCACGACCTGCTCAGCGGCCGGTACTGGCTGTGGCTCATGGTCGATCTCGTGCCGCCCCTGCTGTATCTCGTGGTGCCGGCGGTGCTGCTGCTGGTGATCGCCCCGCCGCGACTCGGCAAGCGCCGGCTACGCCCAGGTGTCCGGTGGGCCGTCGGCCTGCTGTCGGTCACCGCGCTCGCGTCGGGGATCAGCTCCAGTGGGCTCAACGTCCTCGGTCACGGCGATGGCCCGGCCCCGGCCGACGCGCTGCGGGTGGTGTCGTGGAACACCGATCTGTGGAACCAGGACAAGGATCCGGCCAGGTTCTACGCCTTCCTCAAGGCCCAGCACGCGGACGTCTATCTGCTCCAGGAACACATGCACTGGGATCTGTCGAAGGGCGAGCAGGGAGCCACGGCGGTCGACGAGCGGGACCGGCTGGAGCGGGAGTTTCCCGGCTACCACATCGTGATGCGCAGCGAGTTGGTCACGCTGAGCCGGTTCCCGATCGTCTCGACGCCGCGGGTGGCGCCGGACAAGGACGGCCCCGATCCGGAGTTCACCGCGCTGTACCAACAGGACAAGGTGCTGCGGACCGATATCAAGGTCGGGAGCCGGGTGATGTCCTTCTACAACACGCACATCTCGGTGCAGCTGAGCATGATCCAGAGCCCGTTCGACGCGTACTTCTGGCAGTACGTGCGGCACCGCTTCGACCAGCGCGCCGAGCAGTACCGGGGATTGGAGGCGGACGTGGCGGCCAATCACAACCCCTCGCTGATCGCCGGTGATTTCAACACCACGGCGGCGATGCGGGACATCGACGGCATGCGGGCCGTGGCCACCGACGCGGCGCGGGCCAGCAGCTCGATCTACCCGACCTCGTGGAACGAGGAGACGCCATTGCGGTGGTGGCGGCTGGACTGGACCTTCACCACGCCCGGAGTCCGGGTCCACAGCTACGACCTCGACAACTCCGCGCCGTCCGACCACGCGATGCAGCACGTGGTCGTCTCCCTGGCGGGGTCGTGATGAGCTCCTGTCGCGCGGCCGTAATACGTGTACTGCGGTTTGGGTCTTACACCGTCGTAGTGGGCTTCCTCGGCTACCAGTTGTGGTCCACCCGGGACGATCTGCTCGGCAACATCGCGCGGACCGGATTCGAGCGGTGTGCGCTGGCGATCGTGCTGGCGTTGGCCGGCTCGTTCGCCGGCATGCTGGGCTGGCGGGTGCTGTTGGCCGGCCTCGGCACGCGGCTGCCGGTGGCCACGGCGTCGCGGGTGTACTTCGTCGCCGGGCTGGGCAAGTACCTGCCCGGCGGGCTGTGGCCGGCGCTGGCTCACGCCGATCTGGCCCGCAAGCTGCGCGAGCCGCCCAGCCGGCTGGCCGCGGCGTTCCTCGGCAGCGTCGCATTGTCGACCGCCGCCGGGCTGCTGGTCGGGCTGATCGCCGTGCCGTCGCTGGCCCAGAGCAGCGGGCTGTGGTGGCTGTTGGTGCCGATCTTGGCGCTGTGTCTGGTGCCGGTGGCCGCACCGCGGCTGCTGACCGGGTTGGTCGGGCTCGCGCACCGGCTGCTCAAGCGGGACGGCGCGCCGCCGGTGCTTCCGTCGCGCGGCGTCGTTGTGCGGGCAGTGGCGTGGATGGTGCTGGGTTGGCTGATCACCGGCGCGCACTTCGTCGTGCTGGTCGGGGCGTTCGGGACCGTTGACTGGCCGAGCGCTTCCGTTGCGTTGAGCGCATTCGTGCTGTGTGTTTATGTGCTGGCGTCGGTGGCCGGCATCGTCGCCTTCGTGCTGCCGGCCGGGCTGGGCGCCCGTGAGCTGATGCTCGGGTTGGCGTTGGGACTGCTGCTGGACAAGCCGGCCGTGGTCACCGTGGTGGCGTTGAGCCGAGTGCTGCTCACGTTGGCCGATCTGGTCCTGGCGGCCGTCGCGCAGGTCGCGGACGGCCACCAGTTCCTCAGCCGACGCTCGGCCGGCCAGGAAGCCTGATCGTCATCAGCGCGCCACCCTCCGGGGCCCGGCCGGCGTAGGCCTTGCCGCCGTGCCGTTCCGCCGCCTGGGCCACGATGGCCAGGCCCAGGCCCGAACCGGGCAGGGTGCGGGCCTCGCTCGACCGATAGAACCGCTCGAACACGTGCGGCAGGTCGGCCTCGGCGATGCCCGGACCGCTGTCGGCCACCTCGATCAGCATCGTGCCGTCGCCGACCGGCCTCATCTCCAGCCGGACAACGCCGTCCGCGGGGCTGAACTTGACCGCGTTGTCGAGCAGGTTGAGCACCGCACGCTCCAGGGCGTGCGCCTCGCCGAGCAGGTACCAGGGCTGGAGGCTGACCGTGAACTGCTGGCCGACGGCCCGGCGACGGGCCCGGTCCAGCGCCCGTTCCACCAGCTCCAGCATGTCCACCGGCTCGTGCACGGCCTGCGGCGCGTCCTCACGGGCCAGCTCGACCAGGTCGCCGATCAGCGTGGTCATCTCGGCGATCTGGGCCTGCACGTCCTCGTAGATCTCCTGACGGTCCTTCTGGGACAGTGTCGGCGCACCCGGCTTCTCCGAGGCCAACAGCAGCTCCAGGTTGGTACGCAACGAGGTCAGCGGCGTGCGGAGCTCGTGGCCGGCGTCGCCGACCAGCCGTCGCTGCCGTTCCTGTGACTCCGCCAGCGCGCCCAGCATCGTGTTGAAACTGGTGGTGAGCAAGGCCAGCTCGTCGTCGCCGGTAACCGGGATCGGGCGGAGGTCGCCGGTCGCCGTCACGTGCTCGGTGGCCTGCCGCAGCCGCGCTACGGGGCGGAGGCCGCCCTGCGCCACGGCGGTTCCCGCGAGGGCCGCCACCAGCACGCCGCCGATGCCCACGAACACCAGCACCAGCGCCAGTTTCTGCAACAGCTGCTCGGTCGGCTTGAGCGACTGGGCGACCAGCAGCGCGACGCCCGGCCCCACGTTGCAGACCATCACCTGGTTGTCGGTGGCGATGTCCTTTCGGACCGCCGTGCAGCCGTCCTGCCGCAGGTACTTCTGCTCGTCCGCGGTGAGCTTGGGCAGCGGCAGGGTCGCGTTGTTGCTGCGCACCTCGCCCGTGATGCTGAACTCGGCGACGATCAGGTCCTTCGAGCCCACCGGCACCAGGGTGGTGTCGCTCCCCTGGTAGCGGTGGATCGTGTCCACCGCGTTTGTCGCCGTGGACTGCACCGACGACTCGACCTGGTTGTACAGGTTGCTGCTGACCACTATGAACGCGCCGATCGAGGCCAGCGCCACCGCGCCGGCCACGCAGATCGCCGTGAGCAGGATCACCCGGGAGCGCAGCGAGACGTTCCGGCTGCCCTCCGCGCGGGGCATCGTCACGGAGGGGTCTCCCTGAGCACGTAGCCAACGCCGCGCACCGTGTGCAGCAGCCTGGGCTCGCCGTCGGCCTCGGTCTTTCGCCGCAAGTAGCCGACGTAGACCTCCAGGGCGTTCCCGGAGGTCGGGAAGTCGTAGCCCCATACGTCCTCCAGGATCCGGCCCCTGGTGAGGACCTGCTTGGGGTGGGCGAGGAACAGTTCGAGCAGGCTGAACTCGGTGCGGGTGAGGCTGATCGACCGCTCGCCGCGGCGCACCTCCCGGGTGCCCGGGTCCAGCTCCAGATCGGCGAAGCGCATCGTCGCCGAGGGGGCGTTGGCCGCCGCGTCGTCGGCCACCGCGCGGCGCAGCAGCGCCCGCAGCCGGGCCAGCAGCTCCTCCAGCGCGAACGGCTTGGGCAGGTAGTCGTCGGCGCCGGCATCCAGGCCGGCCACCCGGTCGGACACCGCGTCACGGGCCGTGAGCACGAGAATCGGCAGGTCATCGCCGGTGCCGCGCAGGCGCCGGCACACCTCCAGGCCGTCCAGCCTCGGCATCATGACGTCGAGGACCATCGCGTCGGGACGTTGCGCGGTGACTGCCTCCAGTGCCTGCTGGCCGTCGCCGGCCAGCTCGACCTGGTAGCCGTTGAACTGCAGCGAGCGACGGAGCGACTCGCGCACGGCCCGGTCGTCGTCCACTACGAGGATGCGCATAAAGGAAGTGTTACCTGCGGTCCTGAGAGGTGCCTGAGAGGGACCCAAGGACAGACACAATTTCACCGACCGGGTGAGGGCAGTCACGCGGACACGCTGCGTGACTTCTTGACCTCGACTAAACCCGAGGTTTCATGCTGTCCAGCATGGACCTGCCCGACCTCGCCCGCCCGGACGTCGCGGGCATCGTGATCCGGACCTGGCGGACCGACGACCAGCTGCGCGCCGCCGACGCCGCGCTGAAGACCTGGCGTTCCCGTCCCTGGCCGTCGGACTGCCTGAGTCGCAGCGTGCTGCTTGGCGCGGACGGCCGCCTGGTGCTGCACTACGAGCAGTGGAGCACGCACCAGCTCGGTTATCGGCTCGCGCACGCGTGCACCGAGCTGTTTCCGGAGATCCTGATCGTCTCCTTCGGCGTCAGCAAGGTCGCCCGGCAGCGCCGGCTGGTCGACCTGATGCGGGCGCAGGCCTCACCCGGCACGTACCTGCACGCCAGCACCGACGGCACCGGCGTGGTCGCCTGGACCACCCGCGACACCTGGTCCTCGCTCGACGAGCTGCCGTGGGTGGAGCGGCTCAGCTCTCAGCGGTTTCGCCCGCACGCGGTACTGGCGCATTCCAGTGCCGCCACAGCGCGGTCAGCCTGATCGCCACCACCAGCGCCGAGCCGATCACCGTGCCCCACAGGTCCGGGATCTTGAAGTAGGCCGCGATCGGCACCACCACCGCGCCGGCCAGCGCCGCCACCGCGTAGATCTCCTTGCGCAGCACCATCGGGATCTCCCGCAGCAGCACGTCCCGGATCGCGCCGCCGCCGATGCCCACCGTCATGCCGATCAGGCAGGCCGTGTAGGCCGGCACGTCGTGTTGCAGCGCCGTGGTCGTGCCGGCCGTGACGAACACGCCCAGGCCCACCGCGTCGGCCAGCAGCACCGCCCTGCGCAGACGGGCAACCTGCGGGTGGAAGAAGAACACCGCGATACCGGTCACCGCCGCCGTGAGCAGATAGGGCCAGCTACGCAGCGTGGTCGGCGGGTGGATGCCCAGCAGCACGTCCCGAATGATGCCGCCGCCCAGCGCCGTCGTCAGACCGAGCACGACCACGCCGAACACGTCCAGCTTGGCCCGCACCGCCGCCAGCGCACCCGACGCCGCGAACGCCACTAGACCGATCAGCTCAATGACCACGGTTGCGCAGCGTACGGGTTTTACTATCGGTAGAGCTGGCTGCTCCGGTTGGAGCCGACCGCAGAATGGGAAGCATGCGGATCATCCTGGTACGGCACGGGGAGAGCCTCGGCAACGTCGACGAGTTGGCGTACTGCCGGATCCCCGACCACGCGCTGCCGCTCACGCCGCACGGCGAGCAGCAGGTCGCCGACACCGCGCCGGAGATCCGGGCGCACCTGGCGCCCGGGCCCATCGCCGCCTACGTCAGCCCCTACCTGCGGACCCGGCAGACCCTCGAGCTGCTCGGCGTCCGCGACCTCGCCGATCGGACCGTGGCCGAGCCCCGGCTTCGGGAGCAGGACTGGGGCAACCTCCAGGACCCCGTCGAGCAGGAGGTGCAGAAACGCCTCCGGCACGAGTTCGGCCACTTCTTCTACCGGCTCCCCCACGGCGAGTCCGGCGCCGACGTCGACGACCGCGTCGCCAGCTTCGTCGCCGAGCTCGAGATGCGCCTGCTCAAGGAGCCCAAGCACCCCCACACCGTGCTCGTCGTCTCCCACGGCCTGGCCATGCGCCTGCTGTGCCGGCGCCTGTTCTCGTGGAGCATCGAGCTCTTCGAGTCCCTGTCCAACCCCGGCCACTGCGAATACCGCGTGCTGGAGCGGGACGCCGAGGGCGACTGGACCATCGACCGCCCCTTCGGCCAGTGGCGCCAGTCCCCCGACGGCACCACCCAGAAGACCTCAGTGCGCTGAGCTTTTTTGTCACATGCGGTCCGGATGTGCCGCTGGGAGGCAAGTATGACGCTCATGTGACATTTCGGGGCTATGACGTGGCCAGCCATGACTTCAGCGCCGGGCGGAGGTTGTCTCGCCGTCGAGGCCGGCCGCGGGGATCGACAGGCCGGTGCGGGTGAGCTTGTGCCAGGGCAGGCGGGCGCCGGCCAGCGCGGTCATGACGGACTGCAAGACGACCAGGTACATCAGCTGGCGGTACACGAACTGCTGTAGGGGCAACGCGAGTAGCGGACGGAGTCGCTCGCGGTCGAGGCGGAAGGCGACGATGGCGGGCACCAGTTGCATGGCGAGGAAGGCCAGCCAGTAGAGCAGGGCGGAGAGGCCGTCGCCGGTGATGATGCCGAAGAGGGCGGCTACGTCGACGAAAGGGCCGAGGACCGGTAGGGCTACCTGGAAGAGCAGGAGGTAGGGGATACCGCGGCGGCCGAGGCGGCCGGCGGGGCCGCGTTCGAGGATGGCGTGGCGGTGCTTCCACACGGCCTGAAGAGTGCCGTAGCACCAACGGTAACGCTGCTTCCACAACTGGCCGAGCGTGCTCGGGGCCTCGGTCCAGGCCAAGGCCTGCTGCTCGTAGACGACGCGCCAGCCGTCCCGCTCCAGAGCCATGGTGAGGTCGGTGTCCTCGGCGAGTGTGTCGGTGGGCATGCCGCCGAGCGCGAGCACGGCGTCGCGACGGAAGGCGCCGATCGCGCCGGGCACGGTGGGCATGCACTCCAGGACGTCGTACATCCGCCGGTCGAGGTTGAACCCGATGACGTACTCGATGTGCTGCCACTTTCCCAACAGGCCACCGCGGTTGCCGACCTTCGCATTGCCGGAGACGGCGCCGACGCGGGGATCGGCGAAGTGGCTGACGACGGTCCGCACGGTGCCGCGTTCGAGCACGGTGTCGCCGTCCACCATGACGACCAAGTCGGTCCGCGCGGCGGCCAGGCCGGTGTTCAAAGCGGCCGGCTTGCCGGCGTTGGCCTGCCTGATCAGCACGACGCGACGCAGGTTCAGCCGCTCGACCACCTCGGCCGTGCCGTCGGTCGAGCCGTCGTCCACGACGATCACCCAGACCGGGTGGTCGGCGGCCAGCACCGAGCGCACGGTGGCCTCGATGCCCGCCTTCTCGTTGTACGCCGGCACGATCACCGTCACCGGCTCCTCGGGAGTCCACAGTGGCCGGTCGCGGGTACGTCGCACGTGGATCCACGTGACAACGAGCACGAAGATCGTCCGCAGCACGGCGAGCGCGCTGGCCACCAGCAGGACGAGCCGCAGTGCGGCGGTGAGCCAGTCGCTCAACTGCACGGCGGCGACCAGGAGCCAGCCGCCGAACCGCGTCTGCGGGTCCGCGGCCGCGTTGGTGTCACGGATACCCACCGCGTGGCTCACCGTGTCCAGCTGCCAGCCGGCGGCCCGCATGGCCGGCACGAATCGGTCCAATGCCGCGACGGTCTGCGATCGGTCTCCGCCGGCATCATGCATCAGCAACACCGCGCCTCGGCCGTCACGTGGCGTCGCATTGGCGATGATCTTGTCGACTCCTGGGCGCTGCCAGTCCTCGGAGTCCAAATCGGACAGCACGACCAGCCGTCCGTCGGAGCCGATCCGACGAACCGACTGCCACGCGAGGTCGTCCATCGAGTCGGGCGTGGCCGAATAGGGCGGTCGTACCAGGGAAGTCGCGATGTCCGCCGCCCCCGCCAGGGCGAGGTCGGTCGTGTGCAGCTCGACGCCGGTGCCGGCGGAGCTGACGTCACGCAGGTCGGCGTGCGTGGCGGTGTGGTTGCCGATCTCGTTGCCGTGAGCCAGGATCTCGCGGACCAGGTCGGGGTACTGGGCCGCGTGCGCACCGGTGACGAAGAACGTCGCGTGCACGTGATAGCGGTCGAGCACGGCCAGGATTCGCGGTGTCCACTCGGGATCCGGGCCGTCGTCGAAGGTCAGTGCCAGCATGTGGTCGCGCGGCCCCAGAGTGACGGGCGACGGCTTTCTCGCGTCGATGACCGCCTGCCCGGTACGCACGGTGGCCGGCACGGCCTCGGCCGGCCCCTGCGGTGTCGACTCGTCCGCGTGGAACTCGCCGAGCACCAGGCCGTGCAGTGTGAGCAAGGCCGTCGTGATCAGAAGCAACGTGCCGAGCAGCACCCAGTGCGCCCGCGGCGGCGGAGTGCGATGGTGCGTCGCCAACGTCGAATTCCTTGCTACGGGCCCGGTGTGGTCGTGTCGGTGTGCTTGGCATGGCCGGGTGGCGTGGTCGGGGCGTGCGAGTTCCGGTTGCCCACGCTGGTTGTCGTGACCGTCGTCGTCACGACCACGGGCGCGGAGGTGGTCGTCCTGTTCAGCGACGGCGAGGCCGAAGTTGTCACACCCGGCCCCTTGCTGGTGGTCGTCGAGCCCGTGACCTGCGGGTTCTGCGAGTCGGTAGTGGTCTCGGCAGTGGTCGACGTGGGGGTGTCGGCCGGCAGGGGCAGCAGGGCCGACGGCGGGATCGGCGCGCCGGACAGCGCGGCGCACAGCAGGATCACGTAGACGGCAAGCACCGCGCACACGCCGATGGCGATGCGGCGGGCGACCCGGCGGCGACGGCCGCTCGGGTCGACGAACACCGGTCTGTCGGACAGATCGCTTGGGGTGGGCATCCTCTGACTCCGTTGGGGGCGGCCCACCCTAAGCCACCACGACCGGTTTGCCGAACAACTCACGCACGGTCATCCGGCCGCTACGAGATCGGGTGGGCCCGCCGCGCGGCAGGCCCACCCGATCGTCCGATCAGAACGCGCCGGTTCCGTTAGGGGTGCCCAGCCCGGTCGGACCGTCATAGCCGCTCACCGCGGTGCACAGGTACGTGCCGCCGCAACTTCCGTTGCTGCCGCCCGAGACGTCGTACAGCGCCGAGGTGTGGCTGTAGATCGACGAGGCGTAGTTCAGCGAGGAAGCGTTGCCGGCCAACGCGTAGATCGAGCCGATGATCGGCGAGGCCACACTGGTGCCGCCGAACACGAGCCAGCCCTTGCGTCCCTGGTACGACGTGCTGTCGTAGACCGCGACGCCGGTGTTGGGGTCGGCCACCGCGCTCACGTCCGCGACGGTCCGCCGGGCGCAGCCGGAATCCGTCTGCCACGACGGCTTCTGGACGTAGCCGGAGCAGCCGCTGCCGGCGCCGCTCCACGCCGTCTCGCTCCAGCCACGGGAATTGCTTGCCTTGGTCAGGCTCGTGCCGCCGACCGCGGTGACGTAGCGGGACGCGGCCGGGAACTCGACACCGTAGCCGCCGTCACCGGAACTGGCCGTGATCGCGACGCCGGGGTGGTTGTAGTACGTGCCTTCCGAGCTGGTTTCCGATGATGACTCGCTGCCGCCGTAGCTGTTGCTCACGGCGTTCGCGCCGAGCCGGACCGCGGTGTTCACCGCGGCACCCAGATTGGTCAGCGACGCGCTGCTCGCCTCCACCAGCAACACGTTGCACTTCGGGCAGATCGCCGAGGCCATGTCCAGGTCGAGCGAGATCTCCTGAGCCCAGCCGCCGTTGGCCCG
>DATJJB010000176.1:0-3181 GCA_035492655.1 Kutzneria sp.
ACATCGGACTCATCGGTGTCCAGCCCCTGCGCGCGGGAGCCGACGATCACGGACAACACGGTGTGCTCGATCATCTACAGCCTCGGATCCACGGGTTCGGACTCCAGCGCCAGCACGGCGAACACGCATTCGTGCACGCGCCACAGTGGTTCGCCGCGGGCCAGCCGCTCCAGGCCCTCGATGCCCAGTGCGTACTCACGGGCGGCCAGCGACCGCTTGGCCGCCAGACCGCGCTGCCGCAGCCGGTCGATGTTGCCCGGCTCGGTGTAGTCGGGCCCGTAGATGATCCGCAGGTACTTCCGTCCGCGCACCTTCAGCCCCGGCTGCACCAGCCCGCGCCGGCCACGCATCAGGTTGGCCAGCGGCTTGACGACCATGCCCTCACCGCCGACCGCGGTCAGCTCCTCCCACCATCGGACGCCGGCCCGCACCGACTCCGGATCCGTCGTGTCCACGGCCAGATTGGCCGTGGTGGCAAACAGTTCCGGGTCGGCGGCGGCCAGCTGCTCGGCGATCGAAAGGTGCCAGGAGTGCGGCCGATCGTGGTAGGTGGCACCCTCCGAAGCGAGCAGCTGGAACGGGGCGATCCGCACCCCGTTCAGCCCCTCGGTCGGCCAGCAGTACCGCTCGTACGCCTCACGGTAGGCGACGGCGTTGTCGGCCCGCGATTCCGTGCGCGCCAACAACTCCGTCACATCCACGCCACGGCCCGACGCTTCGCGCAGCGCGTCGACGGCCACCGGCAAGGCCGACGAAGCCGCCGCGCCGACGGCCGCGTACTGCTCCTGGATCAGCTTGCCGGCCTTGGCGTTCCACGGCAGCAGCTCGCAGTCCAGCAGCAGCCAGTCACTGTCCAAAGTAGACCAAAGACCGGACTTTCCCACCGCGGTGCGGATCCGCTCCAGCAGCTGCCCGGTCAGCTCCTCGTCGAAGAACGACCGGCCGGTCCGCGTGTGCACGGCGCCGTCGTCCTTGCTCACCAGGACAACCGCCCGCGAACCCATGTGCTTCTCTTCGCACACCACGCGGTCCACACCGTCGTGCAGGTAGCCGGAAAACGCCTCCTCCGGGTGCTCCAACACCTCCGGACGACTGGAAGTGGCCACCGGAGCCATGGTCGGCGGCAGGTACAACAGCTTGGCCGGCTCGATCGCGAACCGGCTCATCACCTCGATCGCCGCCGCCGCGTTCTCGGCCCGCACGGTCAGCCGACCATGCGCGCCGGTCTGCACGGTGCGCTTGCCGATCACGTCGGTCAGGTCCAGCTCCTCCGGCGGCCGTACCGGCTCCTGCGCCACCAACGGCCGCACCGGCTCGTACCAGACCTGCTGTGCCGCAACGGAAACAATCTCCCGCTCCGGGTACCGCATAGCGGTCAGCTGCCCGCCGAACACGCAGCCGGTGTCCAGGCAGATGGTGTTGTTGACCCACTCGGCCGTCGGCACCGGCGTGTGCCCGTACACCACGGTCGCGCTGCCGCGGTAGTCGTTGGCCCACGGGTAACGCACCGGCAGCCCGTACTCGTCGGTCTCACCGGTCGTCTCCCCGTACAGCGCGAAACTGCGCACCCGCCCGGACGCCCGCCCCTGGAACCGCTCCGGCAGCCCGGCGTGCGCGACGACCAGCTTGCCGCCGTCCAGCACGTAGTGCGACACGAGGTCGTAGCAGAACCGCTCGGCCTGCTTGCGGAACTCCTCGGACTGCTCAGCGAGCTGGGCCAGCGACTCGGGCAGCCCGTGCGTCATCTGCACGTCGCGCCCGCGCAGGGCCCGGACCAGCTTGTTCTCATGGTTCCCGGCCACGCACAGCGCCGTGCCGGCGGCGACCATGTTCATCACCAGCCGCAGCACGCCCGGCGTGTCCGGGCCGCGGTCGACCAGGTCGCCGACGAACACCGCGCGCCGGCCGGCCGGGTGCTCGGCGAAGTCGCCTTCGACGCGATATCCCAGGCGGGTCAACAGTTCCGTCAGCTCGAGGCGGCAGCCGTGCACGTCGCCGATGATGTCGAACGGCCCGGTCTCGCCACGGCGGTCGTTGACCAGTGGCTCGCGGCGGATCGTCGCCGCCTCGACCTCCTCGACCGTGCGCAGCACGTGGACGCGGCGGAAGCCCTCCTTCTCCAGGAAGCGCAGCGACCGGCGCAGATCGTTGCGCTGGCGCCGGATCACGTGCACACCGAAGTCTCGGTCGGCCCGGGCCTGGTTGCGCGCGAAGCACACGGACTCCGACAGGTCCAGCACGATCGCCACCGGCAGCACGTCGTGCTCGCGGGCCAGCCGCACCAGCGACGCCCGCCCCTCGCGCTGCACGTTGGTCGCGTCGACCACGGTCAGCCGCCCGTTGTGCAGCCGCTTGCCGGCGATGTAGTGCAGCACGTCGAACGCGTCGCCGGTGGCCGACTGGTCGTTGTCGTCGTCGGACACCAGGCCGCGGCAGTGATCACTGGAGATCACCTCGGTGCCCAGGAAGTGCTTGCGGGCGAAGGTGGACTTGCCCGAACCGGAGGCGCCGACCAGCGCGACCAGGGACAACTGCGGAATGACCAGCTCGCTCATGACGACTCCTCCTCTCGGGTGAACACGGCCATCTGCGTCGGTGGACCGAGCTCCGGGTCCGGCTCCCCGACGGGAAGGTACTGGACGCGGTAACCATGCTGCGACGCAACGGCTTGCGCCCACGCCGAGAACTGCGCCCGAGTCCACTCGAACCGGTGGTCCGGATGGCGGAACGCGCCCGCCGCCAGGCCCTCGTAGCGCACGTTGTACTCGACGTTCGGCGTCGTCACGATCACCGTGCGCGGCCGGGCCGCGGCGAACACCGACCGCTCCATCGCCGGCAGCCGCGGCGGATCGAGGTGCTCCACGACCTCCATCAGCACGGCCGCGTCGTAGCCGGCCAGCGCCGCGTCCTTGTACGTCAACGCCGACTGCCGCAGTGTGACGCGCCGCAGGTCGCGCTCGTTGAGCCGGGCGGCCGCGATGCGCAGCACCGACGTGGACACGTCGACGCCGAGGATCTCCTCGAACTGCGGCTCCTTGAGCAGCAGCCGCAGCAGCGCCCCCGGCCCGCAGCCGAGGTCCACCACCCGCCGGGCCCCGGACTGCCGCAGCACGGCCAACACCGCGCCCCGGCGCAGCTCCGCGAGGGACTCTCGGCGTTCGACGGGCTCGGCTTCGTCCAC
>DATJJB010000177.1:0-3482 GCA_035492655.1 Kutzneria sp.
CCGGCGTACAGGATCGGCACCGGGCCGGACGACGTCGTGGAGTCGAAGCCCCAGGCGATCAGGGTGTGCGTGGACAGCGCCGTGGTGTTGGTGTCGTGCGTGGCGTCGATGTTGTAGACGTAGTGGTGCTTGCCGGCGGCCAGCTTCTGGTCGAACTGGTAGCCCTCGGTGCCACCGCTGTAGATCTGCTTGCCGTCCTCGGCCAGCGTGGTCGGGCCGTCGCTCCACTGGCCGATGTTGCCGGAGAAGTCGGTGTCCATCACGCCGACGCCGTGCAGGGTGTCGCCGTCGCGGCAGAGGAAGCACGGACCGTCCACAGTCGACGGTGAAGGCGTGATCACGCCGCCGCGCCAGGTCAACGACGTGTGCTGGCCGCCCTTGAGCGGCAGCGTGCGGTCGAGGTTGGTGAACGGGCTGCTGTTGGGGTTGAAGGTGCCCTCGTAGTCGAAGGACGGGTCGGTGGACACGTAGTGCCGGTCGGCACTCGGGGCCGTCACGTCGGTGTACGGGATGCTGGGCAGCGCCGGATTGCCGGGGCCCTGGGTGTGCAGCACGAAGTCGTCGAACATGATGGCCGGCTGGCTGGGCTGATCGGTCACGTAGGTGTTGTCGATCGTGGCCAGCGATGACGCCTTCACGGCATAGGTCTGGTCGGCCCCGATGGAATCCGTCTTCGGGACGGCCAAGGCGTAGCTGTACGGGGCGACCGTGGCGGCGGGGGAGACCCGTCGGCCGGCGACCGAGTACTGGAGGGTGCCGTACTGCGCCTTGGGCGCCTGGCCGACGTAGAACCGGGTGCCGGCCAACGCGCCGATGTCCAGGGTGGCCAGCTTCGTGCCCACGCCGCGGCTCCAGCCGACGACGGTGGCGCTGTCCACGCTGGGCAGCGGAGTCGTGAACGACACCGGGGACGCCTTGCGACCGTCGATGGCCACGGTGGTGCCGGCAGTCGGCACGGTGACGTCGGTGGCGGTCAGCAGCTCCGTCTCGGTCGGGTTGTCCTGCGCGTCGGTCTCGAACGCGGCGACGGCGACGCTGTAGTGCCCGGCCGGCACGGCGATCCGCGAGTCGCCGGTGAGCATGATGCCGTCCCAGGTGGCCCGGCCCGGGTCATCGGTGTTGATCACGACCACCTCGGCCGCCTGCACCGGCTTGCCCTCGTGATCGGTGGCGGTGATGTGCAGCGGCGCCATCACGTAGTTCGGGTGGGCGACGGCCGGCGGCGCGCCGCCGATCTCGAAGGCGTCCAACGAGCTGACGTGCTTGAGCGCGGCCGCCGGCACGACGGTCGGGCGGCCGTCCAACCACGTCGTGATCGCGGCCGCGCTGTGGCCCGGCGCGGGCAGGAAGTCGGCCCGGCCGCCGTGGACGCGCACGTGATCGCCGGTGGGCAGGGGGTAGACGCCTGGCCGCACCGAGGGCGTCGCGGCCTGCGCGACCGGCGTGATCACGGCGGCGGCCGCGAGAACCAAGGGGGCGACGGCTAAGCCGGCAGTCAGCCGGCGTCCGGTTGAGCGCACGCGTGAACTCCGTCCTGGGGCGGTGTCATGACCGCTCGGGCGGGGCGGAAGCCGCTGGCGAGCCGTTCTCACTTCTACGAGAGGCGGCGTCGATGCGTCAAGAGAAGGTGGCCGTAGGTTGCCAACACAACGGGCAAACCGGGCGTTGACATCCGATGTTCAGACCAATTCACGCACGTGAGCGGGGTGATCGGTCCGGCCTAACCGGGCATCGGCCATTCGGCGACCGTCGACCACCGGTCGTCGCGCCGGGGGCCCAACCGGCCGGATACGAAGATCGTCATTGGCATCATGGAGGTCATGCCAGCACAGCGCGACGCCGAGAAACCGGCGCGCAAGATCATCCATCTGCACCGCCTGTTCGACCGCAAACCCGATACGGCGCAACGGGAACCGCGTCGCACCGAGGACGACCACGGCGTCACCGACCGTGCGGCGCGACCAACTGGGCGGGACTGAGCAGTGCGGTGAACGGCTCGGTCACCTCGACGATCTCGTCGCCGACCGCGGTCAGGATCTGGGTGTACACCCCGTCCCGCAGGGCCAGGCAGCGCAGCTCCGGCAGGCCCGGATCGACCAGCCAGTAGTTCGGGCAGCCGGCCTCCTGGTACTTGGCCCGCTTGAGTTTCAGGTCGACCAGCCGGGTGCTCGGGGACAGCACCTCCACCACCAGCTCCGGCACGCCGGCCAGGTGCGTCGGGGTGAAGTCCTCGCGCCGGCCGACCACCACGTCCGGGATGAACACGGTGTCGTCGGACAGCACGACATCGACGGGGGCCGGCAGCACCTCGAGGTGCGCCGGGCAGTTCATCGTCAGCGCGATCAGCAGTCGCGCGACGATGCGCTGGTGCAGTGGACGGGGCGACGGGCTCATGACGAGCGTCCCGTCCACGAGTTCGTAGCGGTGCCCATCATCTGGCATCGCCTCCAGGTCCGCCCGCGTCAGCGGCCTACCGTGGGGAAATGCAGGAACACTTCCCATGGTGAGCCTCCTCGCGCCGACGATCCACCCGCCCGGCAGCGTACCCGGGCCCGATAGACGCGACTTTCACGCGAAATCCTGTTGAACCGGCGGAGTTGGCGACTTCGATTGGCACAGCGCCGGTCCGGTTGCCACGGTGATCGCCGCCGGGGGCTGCGCACGGTAGTCAGTTCGGCGGCAACCGTTGGGCCGGCAGGGGGTCCACCGGCTGTCCGGGTGATTTTGCCGGCAATAGCCCGAACGGCCCACTGCCCGGTGTCTGCGCTGGCTGATGCCGTTATCGCGCCGAGACGACCGGCTACCGTGCGCATCTCGACCGCCGACGCCAGGGTGAAATCTAGGTCAGGGTCTTGCCCTTGGTCTCCGGCAGCGTGAGCACCACCAGGAAGCCGATCACCGCGATCGCCGTGAGGTACCAGAAGAACAGCGTGGACAGGCCGGCCGCGGCCAGCGCGTTGATCACCAGCGGCGCCGTGCCGCCGAGCACCGCGACCGTGATGTTGTACCAGGCGCCGATGCCCGCGGCCCGCACCTTCGTCGGGAACAGCTCGCTCAGCAGCGCCGGCGCGATCGACGTCTGCGCCGTGTACAGGCCGAGGCCGACGCAGAACACCACCGTCAGGCCGGCCAGGCCCGGGCCGATCAGCGTGGACAGCGGCACGCTGAGCACCGCCGTCGCCGCGGTGAAGACGAGCATCTGCGGTCTACGGCCGAACCGATCAGCCAGTGCGCCCAACGGGTACTGGAGCGCGACGAACAGCGCCGTGCCGATGGACAGCGCCAGGAACACGTCCTGCGCCGCGGCGTGCCGGCTGTTCACCGCGAACGGCGTCAGGGCACTGAAGTACGTGTAGTAGACCAGCGTCGACACCGCCGTCGTGCCCACCAGCCAGCCCACCGCCTTCGGGTGTTCGCGCAGCGTCGTGCGCAGCGGGTCCTTCACCCGGACCTTGTTCTGCGCGAACGGTTCCGTCTCCTTC
>DATJJB010000178.1:0-2904 GCA_035492655.1 Kutzneria sp.
CCGCCGGCCACCACGTAGGTGGTGCCGTCCTTGGCCGGGGTGACGGTGTCGCCCGAGGCCAGCTTGCGGGTGGCCTTGCCGGCGCGGATCGGGTCGGTGCGCTCGTAGATGTGGTTGTGTCCATTGAGGACCACGTCCACCTTGTACTGGTCGAACAGCGGCGCCCACTGCTGCTGCGCGCCGAGCTCGGCGCCGTTGTCCTGGCACGTCGAGTACAGACACTGGTGGAAGTACACCACGATGAAGTCGATGGAGGCGTCGGCCCGCATCGCCTTGAGCGTGTTCTTCAGGAAGGACAGCTGCTTGCCCTTGGTGTAGTTCAGGTTGGCCGGCGTGTTGTAGCAGATGTCGTTGCCGTCCAGGCTGATCAGGCCGACGTTCTGGTAGCGCCACGAGTAGATGCCGGTCGAGCCGCTCCAGGCGTTGTCCGGCATGGAGAACCGGGCCCGCACGCCGCCGTAGCCGTCGGCGGCGTACCACGGCTCCATCTCGTGGTTGCCGATCGCCATCATCCACGGGATCTGCGCGGCGGCCGGCTCGTTCTGGTTGAAGAAGTGGTCCCAGATGCGGGCGTCGTACTCGTCGGTGGTGTCGCCGCCGCCGCTCGAGTTGGCGTAGCTCAGATCGCCCATGTGCAGGTGGAAAGCGGGGGAGAGGCCGGCGATCAGATTGGTCGTGGCCGCCGCGTTGTACCCGACGCCCTGGTCGCCGAACGCCGTGAAGCCGAAGCCCTTGCCCTTGCCGACGGCCGGCGCGGTGTGGAAGGTGGCGACGCCGTCGAGCCGGGCGGCCGGGTCGTAACCCTGGTGGCCAACCACGTAGTAGTACGTGGTGTCCGGGACGAGCTGGTCCAGCCGGGCGTGGAGGTAGTACTGCACCACGGTTTTCGGCTTGATCAGCGGCTCGTCCTCGGTCGGCTTCTGCCAGGACAGCTGGCTGGTCAGGGTACGGACCTCGGCGGCGATGGCCTGGCCGAGGTCGGTCGGGCTGGTGCCGATGCGGATGAACGGCGCCGTCACCGCCGCCGGCACCTGCCAGGACACGACCACCTGTTGCGAGGGATCCGCGCCGAAGGCGATGTGCCGGCCGAAGGGGCGTACGGACGAGCCCGACACCTTGTCCACGGCCTTCGGCGTGGGCACGTTCGTGGCCGGGCTCGTGGCCGCCGACGCGGTCACCGGCAGCACGCCGCCCACCGCCAGCGCCGCCCCGCCGACCGCGCCGGCCCGGAACAGCGCACGCCGCGAGTACCGAGCCGTGTACTGCTCATGTTGCTCGGCCAAGGTGAGCCGGCGTCCAGAAGTCTCCCGCATGGCGAAAAAGTTAGGAAAGTTTCCTATTTAGTGTCAAGGGTCACATCGGTGGCCGCGATCGCCTGTTATCGGCCTGGAGCAGCTCGGAACCGGTGCCGAAACTCGTCATCGGCGGTCACGGTTGATCGAGTCAGGCCTGGCGGCCGCTGTGGGATCGGACATTTTATTTCCGCGATGGGGAAAGTCGCCGGGCCGCTAGGATGGCCGGCAATGCCAGGGTCGTAGCGCAGAGGCAGGCGCATCGGACTGCGGATCCGACTCTCACGCCGGTTCGAATCCGGCCGCCCTGGCAGGTCAGCACGGTCCCGTAGCGCAGAGGCAGACGCACCGCCCTCTCAAGGCGGCCACGCCGGTTCGAATCCGGCCGGGACCACAGGAGGGGAGCATGATCACCGAGGCCGAGCTGGCGGCGTTCCACGACACGGTGGCCCGGCTGCGGGCGCTGCCGGCCGACGATCCCGTACGCCTCAAGGCGGAGCGGGTCGCGGAGTCGTTCTCCCGGGACGGACGGCAACAGCGCAAGAAGGTCCGTTCGGCCGAACGGGCGCAGGGGGACGCGGCCATCGATGCCACGACGGCGACCGGTGGGCGCGACCGCCGCGAGGACGCGCCGTTGCGGCCCGACCCGGAGGCCGTCGCGCGGCCGCTGGCCCGTGGCCGGCGCTGCTACATCTGCAAAGAGCCGTACCAGCTCGCCGATCCGTTCTATCACCGGCTTTGTCCGCTCTGCGCGCAGGAGAACTTGGCCCGGCGGGAGGCCGTCACCGACCTGACCGGCCGCCGCGCGCTGCTGACCGGCGGCCGGGTCAAGATCGGCTTCCAGCTGGCCCTGATGCTGCTGCGGGATGGGGCCGAGCTGCTGGTCACGACGCGGTTCCCGCGTGACGCCCGACGGCGTTTCGAGGCCGCGCCCGGCAGCGGAGAGTGGCTGGACCGGCTCACGCTCGTCGGCATCGACCTGCGCGATCCACGCCAGGTGCTCGGCCTGGCCGAGTCGCTGCGGGCCGACGGACGGCCGCTCGACATCCTGATCAACAACGCCGCCCAGACCGTGCGTCGGCCGCCTTCGTCGTACGCCGCGCTGATCGGTGGCGAGACCGGCGCGTTGCCGGCGAGCACCGTGCTGGCCCCGGGTTTCAGCCCCATGCTCGCGCTCGGCCCGAATCACGGTGCCCTGGCCTTGGCCGAGATCGACGAGGCCGGGCTGCTGCCCGACACCGCGCCGGCCAACTCCTGGTCGGCTCGGGTCGGTGAGCTCGACGCCGCCGAGGTGCTGGAGACGCAGCTGGTCAACGCCCTCGCGCCGACCCTGCTGTGCGACCGCCTGCTGCCTCTGCTGCTGGCCTCGCCTCATCCACGCCGGTACGTGATCAACGTGACCGCCGTCGAGGGGCGTTTTGCCGTGCGCAACAAGACTTCCGGCCATCCGCACACCAACATGGCCAAGGCCGCCCTGAACATGCTGACCCGGACCAGCGGGCCCGAGCTGGCCGCCAAGGGCGTCTACATGTGCTCGGTCGACACCGGCTGGATCACCGACGAGAACCCCGCGCCCAAGAAGGCCCGGCTGGCCGAGGACGGCTTCCGCACC
>DATJJB010000179.1:0-3769 GCA_035492655.1 Kutzneria sp.
CTACGCGGCCCATATCGTACGCGCGCCCGTGACGGCCGGGCAAACCCGGTCCCCAGAAGGAGCAGTGTGAGCACGCAGGAACGCTACGCAGGAGCCGAGGACGTGCTCGGCACGGCGGGCGCGGCCAAGCGCGAGGTCGGCGGCGCGGAGTCCCGTACGGCGAGTATCGCCTGGTGGGACGCCGATGCGGACGACTACCAGGCCGAGCACGGGGCCTTCCTCGGCGACTCCGACTTCCGGTGGTGCCCGGAGGGGCTGCTGGAGGCCGACACCGACTACCTCGGGGACGTGACCGGACAAAAGGTGCTGGAGGTCGGCTGCGGGGCCGCGTCCTGCGGCCGCTGGTTGGCGGCGCACGGGGCCTACGCGGTCAGCTTCGACATCTCGGCGGGCATGCTGCGCCACGCGATGGCCGGCAACGAGGCCACGGGCCTGCGCCCGGCGCTGGTCCGGGCCAGCGCCGACCAGCTGCCCTTCGCCGACGAGAGCTTCGACGCCGCGTGCTCGGCGTTCGGCGGCGTGCCCTTCGTGGCCGACGCGGGCGCCGTGTTCAAGGAGGTGGCCCGGGTGCTGCGGCCGGGCGGCCCGTGGGTGTTCTCGGTGACGCACCCGATGCGCTGGATCTTCCCCGACGACCCGGGCCCGATGGGTCTGACCGTCGTGCAGTCCTACTTCGACCGCACGCCTTATCTGGAGGTGGACGCGGCCGGCGCGGCCACGTACGTGGAGCACCACCGCACCCTCGGCGACTACGTGCGCCAGCTCGCGGCGGCCGGCCTGGTGCTGGAGGACCTGGTCGAGCCGGAGTGGCCGGGCGCCGACCACCCGGAGTGGGGCCAGTGGAGCCCGCTGCGCGGCCGGCTGTTCCCCGGCACGGCGATCTTCCGCTGCCGGCGCCCGTGACGGTCGACGCCCTGCTGGCCGCCCAGGAGGAGCGGTTCGCCCGGCTGGACCGGCTGCTGCCGCTCGCGCCGTCGCCGGAGCCGGGTGAGGCGGTCAACGCCGCGCTGCCGGACGGCACCCGGGTGGCGGCGGTCGTCACGCACCAGCGGACCGAGCCGGGCATGCCGTCCTGGCTGTGGTCGGCGGCCGACACCTACGAGCTCCAGCCGGTGGTCGGTCATACCGGCGCGGCCGGCATGGACGCCGTGCTGCGCGCCTTCCGGCACTGGTTGGACCGGGTCGGCGACCGCGGCGCCGACACCGCGGCCACGGTGATCTGGCCGAGTCGGGACGTGGAGTGCGCCCGGGTGTTCCTCGATCACGGCCTCCAGCCGCTCACGGTCACGGCGGTGCGCAAGCCGACCACGGTCCGGGCGCCCTCGCTGACCGTGAACATCAGGCCGGCGTTGGCCTCCGACGAGGACGCCGTCGTGGAACTGGCCATGGCCGAGGTCCGCTACTCGGCCAACGTCGGCGCCGCGGTGCTCCGGGTCGAGGCCGAGCGGACCCGCCGGGCCTCGCTGGCCGGCCGGCTCGGGATGACCGACGACGTGTGGGTGGCCGAGCGGGACGGCATGGTGATCGGCCTGGCCGAGACGGCGATCGTGGCCACCACGCCGACCGCGCGGACCCGGCGGCAGCTGCCGATCGGCCTGTGGGGCTATGTGAACTGTCTTTCGGTGCTCCCGGGGGCAAGGGGCGCCGGCATCGGCCAGCAGCTGATGGCGGTCGTGCACAATCACTTCGCCGGCCACCGGACCGTCGGCTACTTCCTGCACTACAACCCGCCGAACCCGCTGTCGTCGGTGTTCTGGCCGCGGCAGGGCTACCGGCCGCTGTGGACCCAGTGGGAGGTGCGCCCGGCGGGCGGGCTGCGGTGATCGCTTCTAGGGTCGAGATCACGTCGCCCTGGCTTGCCTCGCGCACCGGGTTGCCGCACTATTTGAACTGACCAGTCAGTTCAAGGAGGCTCGGTGGAGATCCACGTCCAGAGCGTCGGCATCGACGGGGCACACGGCCCGCTGCTGCAGCCGACCTCGCTGCGCGTGCGGACGGGCGAACTCGCCCTCGTCGCCGGGGAGCCCGGCACCGGCCACACGGCCTTCGCGCTCGCGCTGGGCGGCCGGATGAAGCCGAGCGTCGGCGAGGTGCTGCTCGACGGCAAGCCAGACGACGCCGGCCTGCGCCAGCGCGTGGCGATCGTGGACGCGCCGGACGTGTCCTCTCCCGAGGAGGCACTGACGCTGGGCACTGTGCTCGGCGAGGAGCTGGCCTTCGCGCACCAGCCGGCCAACCGCAAGGCGGTGGCCGACTGGCTGCTCGCGCACGACGCCCGTGAACACGCCGGCGTCCGCTTCGAATCGGTGCCGGCCGAGGTCCGCACCCGGCTGCTGGTCGAGGTCGCCGCGCAGCGCCCGGGCATCGAGGCGCTGGTGCTCGTGCTGCCCGACCGGCACGGCGCCGGCCCGCACACCTGGTGGACCACCGCCACCCAGGCCGCCGAACGCGGCCTGGCCGTGGTGGTGCTGTGCAGCTTGACCTCGGCGCGGCTGCTGGACGTGTCGGCGGCGCACATCGGCGACCGCGAGCAGCCCGAGACGTTGGCATTCACGCAGGTTCAGGAGGACCACCAGTGAGCCCCATCCGGTTGGCGGCGACCGAGCTTCGCCGCATCACGGCGGGCAAGCTGCCCAAGATCGCCGTCGTCGCGCTGGTGCTCGTGCCGCTGCTGTACGGCGCGATGTACCTGTACGCGAACTGGGATCCGTACAACAACCTCAAGTCGCTGCCGGTCGCGCTGGTCGTGGACGACAAGGGCGCCGAGGTCAACGGCAAGCCGCTCAACGCCGGCAACGAGGTGGCCGACGAGCTGCTGACCAACCCGAAGTTCGAGTGGCATCGCGTCAGCGCCAGCGACGCCGCGGATGGCGTGCGGGACAACAAGTACACGTTCGCGCTGACGCTGCCGGCCGACTTCTCGCAGGCGCTCACCTCGCCCGTGCAGAACAAGCCGCGCCAGGGCGTGCTCCAGCTGACCACCAACGACTCCAACAACTATCTGGCGCGCACCATCGCCGACAAGGTCGTCGACGCGGTACGAGCGGCAGTGGCCAAGAAGGTCGGCACGACGGCGGCGGACCAGCTGCTCACCGGCTACGCGACGATCCGCAGCAGCACGCTGCAAGCGGCCGACGGCGCGTCCAAGCTGGCCGACGGCGCGGCCAAGGCCAACGATGGCGCACAGCAGCTGGCCACCGGCAGCGCGGACCTGGCGACCGGCGAGCACAAGCTGTTGGACGGGTCGAACCAGCTGGTCAACGGCCTGGACCTGCTCAAGAGCAACACCGCCAGCCTGCCCAGCAAGACCCAGCAGCTGGCCGACGGGGCCAAGCAGGTCGCCGACGGCAACGCCCAGGTGGCGGCCGGCGGCTCGGCCATCGCCTCGGCCGCGCAGACGGTCAACAACAACCTCGACGGCGTCCGCTCGGACATCCAGGCCCGGCTGCAGTCGGCGGGGCTGAGCGCCGACCAGGTCAGCCAGGTGCTGGCCGTGCTGGACAACGCCCGCAAGCCGCTGACCGACGCCAACGGGCAGATCCAGACCGTGAACGGCAAGCTCCAGCAGCTGTCCGCCGGCTCGCGGCAGGTGGCCGACGGCGCGTCGCAGCTCGCGGCCGCGTCACCACAGCTGGCGTCCGGCATCGCGCAGGCCGACAGTGGCGCGACGCAGCTCCGTGACGGCCTGAAGACCGCGACGGACGGCGCCGACAAGCTGTCCAGTGGGGCGTCGCAGCTGGCGTCCGGCACCAAGCAGCTGGCCGACGGC